>CAYILQ010000001.1:0-10430 GCA_964364345.1 uncultured Candidatus Saccharibacteria bacterium
CTTTCAAACATTTTCTATTCCCCCGAAAGCATTAAAATCCGCTTCATTTCCCGTCAAAGCGACGGCGTTGCCCTCGCGGAGCGAAGCCCAGCCCCGCCATTGGCGGGGCTGGGCGAGCGAACTTCCTCGTCTGAAAATTTTGAGTTCGCGGCGTTAAATGTGGCTGCCGGGCTAGGGGTCGAACCTAGATTCCATGATTCAGAGTCATGTGTCCTACCGAATTAGACGACCCGGCAATGTTGTCTAATGTTAACCGATTTTCGGGGGTTTTTCAATCTCGGTGTGATATAATCCGAATATATGGAGAAACTGAAATTTCCTGACGGATTCTTGTGGGGGAGCGCAACGTCAGCGTATCAAGTCGAGGGAGGAATTGAAAACAACGATTGGTCCCAAGCCGCACGTCAGGGCAAAGTGCCGGCAGCCGGGAGGGCTTGTGATCATTACAATTTATATGAGAGTGATTTTGAGATTGCTAAGTCGCTGGGGCAAAATGCCCATCGTTTCTCGATTGAGTGGGCGCGGATTGAGCCGGAGGAGGGGAAATTTGACGAGGAAGCGATTGAACACTATCGGCAAGTCATCGGGGCTTTGCTTGAAAGGGGATTAGAACCCTTTGTAACCCTGTGGCATTTCACCTTGCCGATTTGGTTTGCCCAGAAGGGCGGTTTTGAAAATCCGGAAGCGCCGAAGATTTTTGCGAGGTACTGTCAACATGTAGTAAACGAGCTGGGGGATAGCGTTAAATTTTGGGTGACTATCAATGAACCGCTGGTTTATGCCTCTAATTCTTATCGCGTCGGCCAATGGCCGCCGTTTGGGGAAAGCTTCTTCCGATTTATTAAGGTTGTCGATAATTTGATCAGGTCGCACAATATTGGTTATGAAAAAATCAAAGAGGTAAGTGCCCTTGCCCAAATCGGCGTTGCCAAAAATAACATTTATTTTGAATCAGGCCACAACCCTATTTACCAACCCTTGTCAACTCTCCTGGCTTGGTTTTGGAATCACCGTTTTTTGAATCGCATTTCTCAAAATTTCATCGGCCTGAATTACTACTTTCACCGCCGCTTTCCTAGAAATAAAAACCGGGAAGTTTCAGACATGGGCTGGGAAATTTTCCCCGAAGGCATTTTTCATGTTCTTAGGGAACTTAAAAAATATGGCAAACCAATCTATATAACCGAAAACGGTTTGGCTGATTCAAAAGACCTCAAGCGGGAAAAATTTATCAAAGATCATCTGGGTTGGGTGTGGCGAGCGATTCAGGACGACATTGATGTCCGGGGTTATTTTTATTGGTCGTTGCTGGATAACTTTGAATGGGCTCACGGTTTTGAGCCGAGATTTGGATTGGTGGAAATTGATTACCAAACCATGGCCAGGAAAATTCGGCCTTCGGCTTTTGAGTATGCTCAAATTTGCGAGAACAACTCCCTAATTTTTTAATTTATGACTTTTAGTTCCGACTTTCTCTGGCTTTATTTAGCTCTCGGCGCCAGTTTCCTGAATGCGATAGTGGTGCTGATTGACAAATATCTTCTGGTTTCGCCGGCAGTCGGCAAACCAGCCGTCTACGCTTTCTATGTCGGTTCTTTGTCGGCGGCGGCGCTGCTTCTTTTGCCTTTTGGCGTGGTTTTATCTCCGACGGCAAGCATAATCGAGCTCTCGCTGGTCATCGCTTTCAGCTATATCTTTTCAATCCTCTTTCTCTACAAATCGCTTAAGCTTTGCGACGCTTCCGATGTGGCGCCTGCGGTGGGGGCGGTATCAGCGGTCTCTACCTTTATTTTCGGTTCTCTGATTTTGAGGTCCCAACTGCCGGCCAATTTCACCCCAGCTTTTATCCTCTTGGTCATTGGCACATTGTTAATGTCGCATCTCCGCTTTGCCCGCAATTCAACTATTTTTGTCATCTTGGCCGGGGTTTTGTTTGGCCTTTCATCGGTGTTTTTGAAAATGATGTTTGTCTCAACCACTTTCTGGAACGGTTTTTTCTGGTCGCGGCTGGCCAATGTTTTGGGAGCGATGACGCTTCTTCTCTGGCCAGCCAATGTGAAAGCTGTTTTTCATAACCTCAAATCATCGTCGTTCGGCGCCAAGTTTACGGTTGTTTTCAACAAGGGTTTAGCCGGGTTTGCCTTCTTGATGTTTTTAGGAGCGGTCAGTCTGGGCGAGGTTTCGCTGGTCAACGCCCTAAGCGGCGTCCAATTTGTTTTTCTTCTGTTTTTTGCCGCCATCTTCGCCAAACGCTTACCCAATTTTATCTTTGAAACCGCGCATCACGGGCGAGTGGTTTTGCACAAAACTCTGGCGACGGGTCTGATTATCGCCGGTTTGTTAATCCTATTTTTATGAAGAAAATCGTGAAAATTTTTCTGGCGCTGATTGCGGTTTCGGCGGTTTGGTTTTTGCTTGCTTCGCGCCCGCCGCCGGCCGGGATTAGTTACGGCGTTTCTTTCAGCAAGTTCCACTCGGATGAGCTTGGGCTTGACTGGAAGAAAACTTATTTGGCGATTCTGGATGAGCTTAAGGTTAAGCGTCTCCGTTTATCGGCTCACTGGCCGATGGTTGAACCGATAGAGGGGGAATATAATTTTTCAGAGCTTGATTATCAGCTGCGGGAAGCCGAGAGACGAAATATCGCGGTGATCTTGGCGATTGGCCGGCGTTTACCGGGCTGGCCGGAATGCCATGAACCCGATTGGTTGCGCCAATCGGGTTCAATCACCAATCTCCAATTTCCAGTCGCCAACTTTAAACAGGAAAGGATTTTGAAATATATTGAGGCAGTGGTCAATCGATACAAAAGTTATGAAAATATTAAATACTGGCAGGTGGAGAACGAACCCTATCTGACTTTTTTCAGTCGGGCGGCCTGCGGGCCGCTGGATCAGGATTTGCTGGACCGGGAAATTGCTTTGGTGAAAAAACTTGACCCCAATCATCCAATAATTTTG
Organism: uncultured Candidatus Saccharibacteria bacterium; assembly: GCA_964364345.1. Classification (GTDB taxonomy): domain Bacteria; phylum Patescibacteriota; class Minisyncoccia; order 2-02-FULL-40-12; family IGHO2-01-FULL-4-A; genus CAYILQ01. Next base: position 2,961 of record CAYILQ010000001.1, read on the forward strand.
ACTGATAGCGGCGAGTTCGGTTTGTGGTTTCAAACCTATCGCCGAGCCGATGTTTTCGGCAGTTCAATTTACCTTTATGTCTGGTCGCGGGCCTTAGGGCCGATTCGTTACCCGATTGGCCCGTCATTTTTCCGCGTCAAACAAAATCTTGCCGATTGGCTTTACGGTCCAAAGCCGAAGATTTTGATTGAGCTTTCAGCCGAACCTTGGCTTTTGCGGCCGATTGTTGAAACGGCGATTGAGGTACAACTGGAGCGAATGGGCATTGATAAATTCGGCGAGGTAATTGATTTCGCCCGGCAAAGCGGTTTTGAGACCCAGTACCTTTGGGGGGCCGAATGGTGGTATTGGATGAGTGAACGCGGCCATCCCGAACTTTGGCTTGAGGCAAAAAAGATTTTCTCAAACAATTGAAATTTTTCTAAAACCGCGCTAGATTGGTTTAGTTATGAATTTGTTAAAGCGGGTTTTTGAGAGAAATCCTCTTTTAGTCACGATTATTGTCAGTTCTGCGCTATCAGCCGCGGTTGGCGGCGCTTTCGGTTTTTACGGGGCGACTTTGGTTGGCCAAAACGCGCCGGTCAGCACTTTTAAGCGAACAATAGTGACATCGGCGCCGGTTGCCCTAACCGATGAGGAAACCAAAATCATCAGCGCGGTCAAACGGGCCTCGCCGGCGGTGGTCAGCATTGTGGCCACCAAGGACTTAACTGTCATTGAGCGCGGGGTTTTCAATCCCTTCCAGGATTTTTGTGATGATCCCTTTTTCCGGCAGTTTTTGGGCGAACGGTGTGATCTAAAATCGGAACCGCCCAAGACCCGAACCGAGCGCCGCCAAGTATCGGCCGGCACCGGCTTTATCGTCCGCTCTGACGGCTTGGTTTTAACCAACAAACACGTGATTGATATTGCCGGCGTTGACTTGACGGTGATCACCAGCGGCGGCGACCGGTTCCCGGCCGGAATTCTGCTCAAAGACCCCGAGCGGGATCTGGCCATTTTGAAAATTGACGCCGTTGGTTTATTGGCCTTGCCCTTGGGCGACTCAAGCAAGCTCCAGGCCGGCCAGACGGTGATTGCCATTGGTAACGCCTTGGGTCAGTTTTCCAACACCGTTTCCCGAGGCGTGATCTCCGGCTTGTCGCGATCAATTATAGCCCAAGGGGCTAGCGGCGGAACAGAGAAACTGGATGAGTTGATCCAGACTGACGCCGCCATCAATCCCGGCAATTCCGGCGGGCCGCTGCTTAATCTTTCGGGTCAGGTCATCGGCGTAAACACGGCCGTGGTTCGGGGGGCGGAGAACATCGGTTTTGCCATTCCGATCAATCAGGCCCGGAAACATATCGAAGCTAAGCTCTAAAGATGACTTTTAGGAAACTTGTCGCAATTTTAATCATTGGCGCTCTGGGCGGCGTGATGGCCGCGGTTTTTGCTTTGCCGATTCTGGTCAAGGTTAATTTTTTGGGAGCGGCAGCCACCATCGGCAAGTTCCTTGAACCTCAAACCATAGTCACCAGGGTTGAGGAAAAGACCGTTATTGTGCCCGAAGCCAACTATTTTGGCCAGGCCATTGGCAAGATCAAGGACAGCGTGATTGTCGTTCAGAGTTTCAGCGGCGGTAAACTGATTCGCTCGGGGAGCGGCATCATTCTGACTCAAGATGGTCTCATTTTTACCACCAACAATGTGGCGCCGCCGGAAGCTCAAGTCTTCCAAGTTATCAGCGCCGGCAAGATTCTCAATGCCAAAATTGTTTTCCGCGATCCGGCCAAGAACATCGCCATTGTATCAGTGTCTCAAGACGGTTTGCCGGTGGTAGCCCTTAACTCGGAATTGCCGAAACTAGGTCAAAATTTGCTGGTTTTCTCAAAGCTCATAGAGTTTGGCAAAGACAACGCCGCCGTCGCCGTTGCTTTAGTTAGCCAGGTTGATGATAATAAGAACGTTTTCAAAATTTCATTTCCTTACGACCCCTATCTTTATGGCTCGGCCGTGATTGATAACAAGGGCGAGGTTTTGGGAATGCTTGACTTCCGGAATCAAAAACCAATCATCATTTTTGCCCAGACTATCTCTGATACTTTAAGCAGCTATTTAGCCAAACCCCGCTAAGCCGTTTCTAGAGTCTGCCGAATAACGCCTTCTATCATCACTTACATCACTTACATCACTTACATGGCGCCCATGTAAACACATGTAAACACTGTTTACATGGGCGCCATGTAATGCCTACCGGTCAGATTGAATCCCTAGCGAGGATTCTTCGTTCCGTCAAAAGTGTGGCCATGGAAAAAGAACTTGAGGAAGAATTGTTAAAGCTTCTGCCCAGATTTTTTGACTTGCTCAAAACCCCCCAAGACCTGACTCAATACTTGCGGGTCGGCTCGCAGATAAAAAAACTTTTGGGGCTGGTTAGAAGCGGCCGATCCGGAGGGCTGTTAACGGCAACTTCTTGTCTCCGATTGGAGAGAGATTTGCTGCGGTTGGATCTTTTGGTTTTATCCACTAGGCCGAAAGCTGGAGACGACGCCAACATCATGCGGGCGAAAGGGGTGGATAAGAGACAGGAGATAATTGATTTTATAAAAGGCCGGGGAGAAGTTGTCACCCAGGAGATATTCAAGCGCTTTTCAGATGTCAGCCGCCGGGGCTTAAAAAGGCATTTAGGCAAGCTGGTTGAGTCAGGGGTGATAGCGAGACGAGTTATAAGCGGTAAACTGACAAGTTATGTGGTAAATCAAGTGTGACAGGCGCCGCCTGTCACACTTGATTGTCAAGGAAAAACAATGTTTTTAGATGTGTTGGCGGCTCGAGACCGATAATCTTAAGTTATGCCAGCCAGGGGTTGCTATAAACCACGAATATTACTTAATATCTTACCGACTAACGAGGTTAGGCGGATAGGCAAAACTAGCGGGCGCGATTGCCTAGATTATTATTATCCACAGGTTGGCTTGTGGGGTCTAGATGTCGGCTTTATAATAGAGCTTGAACGTGGAATAAGCGTTGAAGTAGCACAGTCAATTTATCTGCCGAAATTGCTCTGCCGAGCTTTAGCCACCGTCAGCCAAGAAAAGTGATTAAGGTTTAACCGTTAAAGTAGCACAGTCAATTTATCTGCCGATATTGCTCGCCCCCGTGCCGAAGTTGATTCCGGCCTTTGGCACGAAGGGACGGCACGAAGGGACGGAAGGACAAGGGGGACGAGCCAAAAGGCGGAGAGGCCAGAAGGCAAGGCAATATCGGCACTGGGGCGTTGACTCCCCAACGAGGTTTTGCTAGCATTGATTAGCGCCACGGAAATGTTTGATAAAGTGGAAGAACAAACCGTCAAATGAGTAGTCAGGTTTTGGTTGCTTTTTGGGTTTTGGGGCTAACTTTGCGGGCCAACACTGTGTCTTGAGTGTCAAGAGGCACATTGTGGGTCTACAAAGGATGAACATTGAAAATTAATAGAAGGTTGCTCTTGCTGAAATTAATATTATTGAAAGACATGAAGGAAATAATTTACTTTGATTTCGAGGAGTCTTAATTAGGTCGAGAGTTTCGCGTCATCAAAAATGGGGTTTGTGGTCGAAGACAAACTCCATAAACACTAGGCGCGGGGCGCAACAAAAAAGACTCTAGTTTAAGACGAGAATAATTGCCTTATCGTTTTCGGGTCGATTGACAAGAAAGCGCTAAGGAAATGGCCCTTGATGGGCCAGTCGTAATTAAATTAAAACATGAGTATAACTTTTACCTTAAATGATCGCAGCCGAATCTTGACTAGGATTCTGCCGATCGCAGCCATCGGAGCGGCGATGCTTCTGGTGGCGGGGTTTGTCTATTTCTCGGCGATTCAAAACGCCGAGGCGGCCAAACCTTCAGATTACGGGTTGACGGAAGGCGACACGGTAAGCGCCGCCGGTTCCGAAGACCCCGACGTCTATATCGTCAATGAGATGGGTTACAAGAGATTGTTCTTGAACCCAGCCATTTTCGGCTTCTATGGCCACCTGGGCGGATTCGCTAAAGTCAAAAGCGTTTCCCCGGCGACCCGCGATGCCTTTCCAACTTCCGGGTTGTTTAGAAATTGCGAAACTAACAGCCAAAAAGTCTATGGCGTGGAAGTAACCGGCGAGGATACCGGGATGTTTCACTGGGTAAATGTAACCGGCGAACAGGCGGTAACCCAGGACCCAAATTTCTTCAGTAAGGTTTTCTGCATCAATACCAATGAAGAAAATTGGTATTCCAAGGGTTCTGATTACTCATCGGTCAGCCAAGTACCAAGTTACGCCCGAAGTGGCGCATCACCATCACCTGTGGCCGGCGCTGTTTCAGTCAGCTTGGGATCCAATAACCCCCCGGCTCAAACGGTTACTCTTAATGCCTATGGGGTGACGGTTATGGTCTTGAAATTTAGCGGTACCGGGAAAGTTCAGGAGCTAACTTTCAAACGGCAGGGCGCTGGTGACACGGCTGATTTCGACAACTTATACATCTATGACGGAATCCGCCGCTTAACCGGCGGCCGCACCCCGTCATCGTCTGAAGGCACAGTCACTTTCATCAACTTGGGCCTTGATGTCAGCGGTACCAAAGAGGTGCAGTTAGTTGCTGACTATTCGGCCACGTCCGGGAATGTGAACTATTGGCGATTGACTGATGTTAAACTGGCTTCCGGCACGGCTAGCGGTTTCCCGCTCCAGAGCAACAACTTCACTCACTCGGGCAGCAATTCCGGCACAATCAATGTTGACAAGACAGGGTCGGTGGCTAACCCGAAAGTGGGCCAAAAAGCCGCTCTCCTTTCGGAGTTTAAGATTACGGCCAACACCGAAGCGGCTATAGTCAAAAGGATTCAGTTAATCAACGGCGGTACGGTGAAGAATTCTGATATCACTAACTTAAAACTTGAGGTCAACAGCGCCAAGGTCGCCGATGGTTACATGACCAATGACGGCTACGCGGTGTTTGACTTTGGTTCCGGCTACAAGATTGCCAAGGGCGATAACAAGATCATGAAATTGTTTGCCGACGCTGCCGGCAAGAAGGATGAAACCGTCAAGTTTTACCAGGAGAACGCCACGGATGTTCTGGCCGTTGGCGATCAGTTTGGTTTCGGCATGAAGCCGACCGTTGACACTAACTTCGACGATTCAACCAACACTCACTCCCTGACTCTGCAGGGTGGAGTGTTGACGATTGCCTTCAACGGCCCCAACGCGACCAATGTCGGCACCGACACCTCGGATACTATTTTGGCCAGGTATTCATTTACCGCCGCTAATGACATCGAGGTAAAGAAACTCGGTCTGGTCCTTTGTAAGGACACGGGGGCCAGCGGCACCTACGACGCTGCTGCCGATACCGACAGCGGTTGGTCAGACTTGGACGACGTCAAGATTGTTGATGAAGACACCGGCCAAGTTGTGGTTGGCCCGTCAAATGGCTCCAACTTCACCGTTTCTGAAACTACTGGCTGTCCAGACGCCGTCACCGGCGCCGGCAAAATCTTTACCGACACCTTTGACTTGAAAGCCGGCGCAACCAGGAATTTCAAAGTGACCGGTGACATTAAGACTTCAAACGCCGATGGCAATGGTGTTGCCCTGACCGGCAGTGATGCTTTCAAAGTTATTCTTGACGGTTTTGGTGAATCCGATTTGGTTGGTTCATCCGGCGACGTGGCGGTTATGAAATATTCCGGCACCAACACCGCCGTTGACGATTCTGACATTGTTCCCAACACCGATTTGGGCGCCAATACCATGACCTTGCAGGCGGCATCGCTGACCCTGGGGCTTTCGAGCACGCCGGGTGACGTTACCTACGTTAAGGGGACGCCCAGTATTGATGCGGTCGGCCTCACCTTTGCGGCTGCTTTGGCGTCAGGTCTACAGGTAACCGATATTACCTTGACCGGTTATGTGGATGATGACGGCACCGCTCCGTTTGCCAAGATTGGTTCTAATTCCGACTCGAGCTTGACCACCCAAGGATTGGTTTCGGCAGTCAAGCTGTATGATGGCGACACCGGCACGTTGATCTCGGACACGCCTCAAGCCAATAACCTGAACAACTCAACCGGCACCATCAAGTTTGCCAACTTGACTTGGACTATTCCGGCTGGCGCGACCAAAAAGTTATTGGTTAAGGTGAACTTGTCATCCAACGCCACTTCCGGCACAAATGACTACTTCGCCTTCGACATTGACGCTACCACTGACGTTACCGCCCTCGACGATTCCAGCAAGACAGTGAACGCCAGCAATTCCGATCCCAACGCCGCCACTAATCCGACTAATGTTGTGACTGTGGCCAACACGGGTTCGTTGAAGATTGCCACGGCCCCGTCCAACCCGATTAAGAAACCGGTGTACTGGGGCCAAACCGACGCCTTGTTTACGGTTTACCGATTCCGGGCTATCGATGAAGCGTTCCTGATCGAGAAGCTGAACATCATTACCGCTTCCACGACTGAAGCTGTGGCCAGCGCGACAGCCAACGTAGACACGGTCAAGGTCAAATACACCAACAAAGCGGGCACGGTTATGACAGCCACTGGCGCTCTAAACTCAACCAATGGTTCCGTGTCATTCGGGTTTACCGGCGACAACAGGCCCTACGTGCCGAAAGATTCCACGGCGGATATTGAAGTTTACGCCAACATCAAGCCAAAATCCGGCAGAACTGGTACGGCACTGTCCACCCTTGGTTCAGAAGAAGCGTTCTCGCTTGACTTCTCCGGCGGCGCCAAAGACGAGTTCCGAGCCATTGGCGATGGTTCAGGCACCCTTGTGGAAGGTGATAATTCCAACATCGGCAACGTCGCTAAAGGTACTGACCACATAATGTACCGAGTGTTCCCGGAGTTTACCCAAGAGACTTTGGCGGCCAGCGAGCCGTTGGGCACCAAGGACGTTCTGAAGTTTAAGATCAAAGCTCACGGCTTATCTGATTCGAAACTGCTGTTCGATGATCGAGCGTCGGCCACGATCAGATTCGAGGTCGTCGCCTCGGGTGGCGCTAACTCAAACATGACCGCTCGGCTGTACGACGCGGCCACCAGCGAGTTGCTTGCCAGCCAGACGGTAACCAGCGCTCAAGATTCGAGAATTACTTCGTCTCGAGCCTCGGTCAACTTCAACGAGTGGCAAAGAGATTATGAGATTGCCGGCGGTACCGAGAAGTCGTTCAGAGTGGAGATTGGCTTCGTCAACTTCCCCGACAAATCTGACTACTTCCAGCTGATCTTGAATGACACCGACGAGAACACCGTTCTGATGTATGTTGATGGCGCCAAGACAGATGAAGACAACTCCGTCTTCCTGAACAACACCACCAACGGCTACTACAAGCTCTTGCCGATGAACGGACCGATCTTCGTCAAGCTGTAACGCCTACACATCGCTTAACCTTGCAAAGCTGATTGTGGAGGAGCAAAAGGGGCAGAAATGCCCCTTTTGTCGTGCTCGGAAA
>CAYILQ010000001.1:10440-40056 GCA_964364345.1 uncultured Candidatus Saccharibacteria bacterium
GGGTGCGCTCAATCGCGCGGGCCGGGCCTTTTTGCGGGGGCCCGCTCTTAATCGCGTTTTTGATTGTCGGCTTTGGGTGTGCTAAAATTGGCTCATGAATTCAGCGCCAAAGTACCTCTTGATCGCTGGTTTAATTCTAGCCGGCTTTTTGATTTTTTTCTTTGGCGGTAATTTTTCTGGCCCAAATCCAGAGCTGGTTCAAACCTCTCCCACTCCCAGCGGCACGGTTTTAGTTAATTCAACCGCGCCGACAGTCACGCCGATTCAAAAAAGGGCGACTTCGAACGCGCTAAAGACTGCCGCCTGTCAGCTTAGCGGCGGCATTAGATTTATTGAAGAAAATCTGTACGAGACTAAGGGGGCCAAGATAAGTTATCAAAATGTTGACGACCGCATCCGCCAGATTATCTGGCGTTCGGAGCCCGATGACGGAGCATTGATTGTCGGGCCGAACCTTTTTGAAGAACTGGAAATCCCCAATGGTGAGCGCGAAGTCGGCGTCTCTTTAACCAAAACGGCTACGGCTCGTGATTATATTCTGACGGCCCGCATTACCTACGGTTTTCAAGAAAACGGCCGATTGGAAGTTAGATCCGCCGATTGTTCCGGCAAAGTTACCGTGACTATGCTCTGATGACGCTTAATCGAACAACTTTAATACTGTTAAATGTGATCCTGGCAATTTACGGGGTTGCCGCTTTTGCCGCCAACCCGACCTACATCCAACTTGGCACGAACTGGGTGAGCTATGATTTTACGACCGGCGTCTCAACTTATCCAATCAACTACAACCTTTACACTAAAAATATCGGTCCTCAACCGGCCCGTTTTGACATCAGCAGTGATACTTCCTGGGTTTTCGTTTACCGCGAAGGCCAGACCGGCAACACCTCGGTTCAGGTTGCAAACGAGTCAGCTCTCAACTTTGTTATTGAAATTAGGGCCGAACAGGCCAAGGATGGAATTAGCCAGGCATTGGTTGCCGTCAACGCCGTTAATCTTCAGGATTCCACGGTCATGGACACTCAAACCGTAACCGTGACTTTAAGTAAAAATGTTTCCAGTCCCTCGCCTTCCCCTGTGCCTAGTTCTTCGCCAACGCCATCGGTTAGCGTTTCTCCGGCATTGACGCCCCGGCCGACAGCAACAAGCCAGCCTTCGCCAACCAAAATTATAAGTCCTGCTGTTACCAGCTCGCCCCCCAAGAGCCCGCTCCCCAAAACTGCGGCCACCCCCAGAGTTACCAAAATTCCAAACCAATCCCCAGCGCCTTCGGCCACGATTGGTCAGGACTCAACGTCTTCGGCCGGCCAAGGTCCTGGCGTTTTAGTAAGGTTGTGGCGATTTCTTATCAGATTGTTTTTTAGATAGAGCTTGGTGACCAATGCCTTATAGCACTGTCAAAATTGTGGATTGTCTCGATTTCGTGAAACGAAATCGAGGATCCTCGACTTCTGCAAGCAGAAGTCGGGACATGGTCACCGAGCAGTATAATATAGGCCGGCAGGCCACTGCGAGCCAAATCCACAATTTTGACGGAATGCAGCGAGCTCGCTGGGCGAGCAAATGGTGATAGAAGGCATTGGTCACCAAGCTCTTCAGATAGTGAGTTCGGAAAGCAAAACTTTCATCTGGCTGCTTTTGGGCTCAATAGGCCTTAGTTTTTTATTGTACGGCAACACTTTGGGGGGCGATTTCGTCTATGACGATCAGCTTTTTTCCAAGCGCGTCGATTTGGGCCAGCCCGATTCACTGATCAAAGTTTGGACGGAACCGTTTTTGCCCCAGCACCGCGACGCCGGACTCTATCGGCCGTTGACGGTTTTCACTTTTGCTCTCAACTTTCTGCTCTTTGGCGAGTCGCCTTTGGGTTTTCATCTGGTCAACGTGTTTTTGAACGGCGTCAATGTTTTTTTGGTTTTCCTGCTGGTTGACAAACTCTTCAATAATCTGTTTTTGGCCTTAGTCAGCGCCGCTTTTTTCGGGTTTCTGCCGATTCACACCGAGGCCGTGGCTTTTATCAAATCACGCGATGAATTGCTGGCCGCTTTCTTCGCACTTTTGGCTTGGCTTGTTTTTCTTGAGGCCACGCGGCATGCTAAGATTAGTTACTTAAAAATTTTCGGGAGCTCAATGTTTTTTTTGCTGGCCGTCCTGGCCAAAGAATTGATAATTATCGCACCCGCAGCCTTCATCGCAATTTACTGGCTGAAAAACAAAACTGGTTTGAGGCGGGCGGTTAAACTTTCGCTGGCTTATTTGCCAGCTGCCTCTTTTTATCTTTGGCTTCGCTATCGAGTTCTGGGCCAGTACGGTTTCGGCCGGGATGACAGTTACTTCATAATAAATCCGGTGGGTTACGTTGACTGGCTGACCCGTTTCTGGACGGCCTTTAAGATCGCTTTTGTTTACATCGGCAAGACATTTGTGCCGATTAATCTTTCGGCCACTTACCACTATAATCAGCTAACCTTGGTGGAAAACCCGCTGACTTCTGGTGCGGCTTTGGCCGGGATGGCGTTTCTAGCGATATTGATATGGTTTCTAATTTGGCGCCGGACTCGCCTGACGCCGCTGGCTGCCGGAGCGGCATTTTTTCTGATTTCTTACTCGGTGATTTCCAAGTTTGTTTTCAAAGCCGGCGATATTTTGGCCGAGAGGTGGCTTTATTTTCCCTCGATCGGCTTGAGCCTTATCGGTGGTTATGGTCTGACAAAAGTTTGGGGGCATAAAAAGCGTTTGACCGCGGCAGTTATGTTGGCGGCGGCCGCGGCATTCGGTTATGTTATCATTTCCCGAAATCGGGTTTGGCTTTCCAATCAGGCCCTGTATCAGAACATGATCGAAACGGCGCCCAACAGCATTCAGGGTCATATGAACCTGGCCGACCTTTATTTGGAAAACAACGACCTTGAATCAGCTCGCCGTCAGGCCGAGACGGCCTTTAATATTTACAAAGAGCACCCCCCGCTTTTGAACCTGATTGGGGTAATCGCTTTCAAGGACGGCAATTATGACTTGGCCGAGAGGGCGTTTTTGAAAGCGATTGAAATCAGACCCAAGTTACCGTTGAGCTTCAGCAACATCGCCAAGGTTTATTACAAAACCGGCGATTACGGCAAAGCTGAAGAGGCCCTTCGCAACGTGGTTAATCTTTATCCCAAGCCCGAAGACGTAATTTTGTACGCCCTGACACTGTCGAAACTAAAACGTTATGCCGAAAGCACCGAAGTCATAAAGAAATATTTCAGCCGCGACCTGGCCAACTCGCAAGTAAGACTTGTTTTAGCCATCAATTCCTTCAAGGTCGGCAATCTGGATGAGGCCAGAAAATATTTTGACTGGAATCAAAGCAAAAGCGAGGCCGAGAAAATTGAGATCCTAAAAGATTTCTGATTTATGCATTTGGTGAATAAAAAAACTGCGGCGGTTCTGGTCCTGGCGGCCCTTGGCTTTGTCGTTTATTCCTTCAATTTGAATAACCAGCTGTTCTGGGACGACGATGAATGGATTAAAGGCAACCCCTATGTCCACGACTTTTCTCGGCTTAAAGAAATTTTCACCCGAGATATTCTCTCCGGTTTTGGCTTGAACAGCAACTATTACCGGCCTCTCACCCTTTTAAGTTTTGCTTTCAATTACGTTCTTCACGGCCTAAAGCCCCTCGGCTACCACTTGCTCAACAATGGAATTCATATCGCAAACGGTGTTCTGATTTTTCTGCTATTCAGCGGCGTCATCAGGCCGCAAGCGGCATTTTTGGCGGCGCTTTTGTTTTTAATCCATCCGGTCCAAACCGAAGCCGTGACTTACATTTCCGGCCGGGGCGATCCAATGTCAGTTTTTTTTATGCTCCTGGCTTTGTGGCTGTTTGTCAAAAGCCGCGGCCCGACAAAACGTTTTCTTTATAGTCCGCTTTCACTAACTTCAATGGTCTTGGCAGTTCTTAGCCGAGAAACGGCCATCCTCCTGCCGTTGCTTTTGATGGCCTTTTATGTTGCTTTTTTAGGGAAGGGGGGTTTTTGGAGATCACTGTGGGGGTCATTGATCAAAACCCTCCCTTACTGGGCAGTTTCGGTAGCTTATGGAGTTTTGAGGTTGACAGTGCTCAACTTTAAAAACACCCTTAACTTCTATTCCCAGGCAAATGAGTACACTCAACATTTAAGCTATCGGCTTTTCACCTTCGGCCACGCTCTGATTGATTATTTTCGGCTGATTTTTGTCCCTATCGGTCTCCACATGGAACGCGATCTGGCATTAAAAACTTCATTGTTTCAGGGGCCAGTCTTTTTAGCGTTTCTACTTGTCTTGTTAATTGTTTTGATAGTTTGGGTGCTTTATAGAAGGGAAAAGTTAGCTGATTTTCGAATCTGGTTCTTTGGCTGGACTTGGTTCTTCATTGGTCTTGCCCCGGTATCTGGAATTATCCCAATCAACGCTGTCATTTATGAACACTGGCTGTATCTGCCCCTAATCGGTTTTTTCACGGTTGCCGCCTTCTGGCTTGATAAAGCCCTAAGCTTTTTAAGGTCAAAGAAGCTTATAGCTTATAACTTAGAGCTTACAGCTTACAGCTTACTGCTTGCGGCTCTGGTGGTTTACTTCTCCTTTCTTGGCGCGGCCTCGGCCAAGCGGAACGCGGCCTGGGGCGATCCCGAAAAATTTTACCTTGATATCACAAAATACAACCCCAATACCGTCAGAGTTTGGAACAATTTGGGTAATCTTTATTCCGAGAGAGGGAATCTAGCGAAAGCCATCGCCGCCTACAAGAGGGCGATCGAAAACCCCAACGGTTTGACTTTTGCCCAGCCCCATTACAATCTGGGCAACATTTATCGGGATCAGGGACAAATTGACAGGGCGGTTGAGGAGTACGAACTGGCCATCAATATTGATCCCAGTTTCCCCTTTGCTTATCAAAATTTGGCGGTGATTTTCGCGGGGAGCGGCCAGTTGGAAAAGGCGGCAGCGATGTTGGAAAAGGTAAAAACTCTACGGCCGGGCGAGCCGAGAGTTTACTACAACCTGGGCCTGATTTACTTAGCCCAGAGTAAAAGAGCTGAAGCCATTGAAAATTTGACTGCGGCCGTTGAGCTTGCCCAAGACAGCTCCGAAGTGAAAAACAATGCTCAATCCTTGCTTGATAGATTGAGAAAATAAAATATTCACCCGCCGTGTTCCGATGATTTCCGCAACTCAAAAAATTCCGTGGGGTCCATGGACTCATCTGGCCTTTTGGGGGTTATTGCTGGCCGTTTTTCTCCAGCCCTTTTTGAGCGCCCGGCGATTTGGACCGGCCGGCGATGAATACGCCCACCTGCCGGCCGGCTACTCTTATTGGCGGACCGGTGAAATAGAGCTTAATCCGCAGCACCCGCCTTTGGTTAAGCTGATAGCGGCCTTGCCTCTCTTGTTTTTGGATCTTAATTACTCCGAAGATGATTTGAGCTTGGGCGAGTGGCGCTTTGGCAGGAAATTTCTTTTTACCAACGATGCTGATCGCATCCTTTTCTGGGGCCGGCTCGGTCCGATCCTGATTTCCGTTCTGCTGGCCTTGTTTGTTTATCTCTGGGCGGCAAAACTCTTTGGACCGGCGTCCGGCCTGGCCGCCCTGGCCATGTACGGGTTCATGCCGGTAATTATCGGTCATGCCCAGTTTGTGGCCACCGATGTCGGTCTGGCCGCCTTTTCGTTCATTACCCTTTATTGGTTATGGCGCTTTTTTCGGGAAGAAAAACAAAAATACCTCATAACGCCTGGTTTATTTTTAGGTCTGACCTTGGGAACAAAATTTTCCGCGCTGGTCTTACTGCCGGTGGTGCTTGTTCTGTTTCTGGTGGGCGGCAAGGCGGCCCGAGGCAGCTGGCGGCAAGTCCTGAAATCACTGACAATCATCGGTGCTCTTGCCATCGCCGTTACCTATTTCATTTACCTTTTTCCGACCGATCTCCTATATTACTGGCACGGCTACCAAAGTCTCTATCAAGACCGCAATCTCAATTTTCAGTTTTACCTTAACGGGAACTTCAACCCCAACGGCTGGTGGTATTATTTCCCCTTCGCGTTTCTGCTTAAAACGCCGTTGGCTTTTGTCATTCTAATGCTTTTGGTCTTCGCTTTTTGGCGACGGCTGAAGGTTGATCCAGTCAGTCGCGGCTTTGTGATCCTACCGCCAGCGGCGTTTTTTCTGGCAAGCATGTGGGGGGCCTATAATATCGGTGTTAGGTATATCATGCCGGTCTATCCCTTCCTGATAGTATTAGCCAGCGGATTGATCGCCCTAGACTGGCCTAAGTTGAAACAAAAGCGCCTGACAGCGATCGTCTGGCTGCTTGTTGGATGGCAGGCCGTTTCAACTTTGCTGATCTTCCCTCACTACCTGGCCTATTTCAGCGAACTCATCGGCGGACCGGCCAACGGTTATAAATACTTGGACGATTCCAATATCAGTTGGGGCCAAGACGTAAAGCTGTTGGCCGAATATCAAAGCCGGCATCCCGAAACAAAAGTTGTCTACAAGTGGTATCAAAGCGCCCTTGACTACTATGGCCTCAACAACAATCTGGCTGAACCAACGGTTGAATTGTGGAGCAATCCGCCGCCGGCCAGATACGCCGTTGATATCAATTACTTAATACGGGCAAAATATGTCAGTTTGAAAGATAATCGTCCGGAATTAGATTGGCTGGCAAGGTATGAGCCGGTAGATCGTATTGGCTACGGCTTTCTAGTTTATGAAGTTAAATGAAGTGTGTTGCCGAGCCACTGCAGCCGCTTGTGGATAAATCCATTTAGTTTTTTTGCTGGGTTGCCGCTTGGATGGCAGCTTAGGTTTAACAGAACATGAGCTGACAACAAAGGCGCCGCTATAAACGTGGAGAGTAAACCACTTGTCCTCTGGGTAGCCATTGGCTTGGCGCTGGGCCTGTTGCCGGTTACTGGTACGGCGACAGTCAGGGATATAAACGGGCCGAGACTAACATTAAGAAGGTCCAGGAAGAAGCCGCCAAAAAAGCGGCGGCGGAAGCAGCTAAGGTGGCTAACCCCTTCCAGGCGGTCAACCCATTGGGGGAGGTCGAGGCCAATCCCTTCGAGAAGGCAAAGTCAATTGTTAATCCCTTCAAATGATAATATCTATGGAGGCGACCTCGAGTCTTAAAAATTCAATCCGTTTTGGCGGCCGGGGTTTTTGCAGCTTTGGCCGTTTTTAATTCAGCCCTTGCCGCGTTGCCCGAAGGAGTAACTCAAGAGTAGATAGATGCTGCCTTAAGCGACCTTGGCCAAGCGGTTGGCCAAACTGTGACCAGCGTTGATCAGGCCTCGGCCATCTGCGACTCGCCCCAATATTTTGAAACCTGCGCTGACGTTGGCAAGGAGCATGACCTTTACGATACCACCGAGATAAAGCAAGTTGATGCTTTCATAAGCGAGGTCAAAGGCCAAGTGGTCCAGCAGCTGCAGGGCTGTCAGACCACCGAATGTTTAATAAATGTGGCCAATGACTTAGCCAAGAAAATTGCCGCCAAAACTCCAACCGTGGTGGCCCAGCTTGAATTGACTCCGGCTCTGGTTGAAAAGAAAGGGGCGATTATCACAGCAGCCAAAGAAGCCGGCGTCAACTTTGATGATTGTCACAAAATGAATCCCGAGATGGCCCCGGTTGAACTGTTGCGGGCCTGTGCCCACTTGGCCAAGGATTCTCGGGTTCAGGAGTATATTCCCCAAGCTGTCAAGAATACATTGGATTTCTCGACTGACGGCGTGGTGACTTTAAGAGAGGGTTTAACCACCGGCGCCATTAGTTGCGGCGGTGCCAGCAGTCTTGAAGCCTGCGGTAATTATTGTTTAAGTCCCGGTGCCGGAGCCAGGGCGCAGGGTGGGGCGGCGATTCCTCAAGAGTGCCGTCAGATCGCCCAGCGGTTTTTCGGCCCGGAAGGAGTAAACCGGAAGGAGTAAAACAGTTAGAATCAGCTTATCAGCAGGTCGGCCAGGCGCGGGAGTATTATTTCAAAAAAGCCGAGTTTAGCGTTTTTAACACAGTTGACGGCAAAACTTTAACCACCCCGGAAGCGATTGGCGGCTATCTTGAAACCAGCATGCAGCAGGGCTGCGTTGAATGTGTCGATCGGGGCATGGAATTTATGGGGTCGCCCAGGGGTTTGTCAAACCAAATGACGCCGAGTTTGCCAAGAAGATGGCTAGAAAGATAAATGCCAGCGGCGGCTTGGCTGATTTTGAAACTTGCGCTCGGGACCCCAGAGCTTGTCAGAATTTCGTTCCCGAGGAAAATCGAGAGGAATTTCAAAAATTCGAACAGCTCGAACAAATTATGAAACAGGAGCTGGGTTTTGATCCCCGCGAGTGCGAGCGGGGTGAATTTGATCAAAATATCGGCTTGAGGTGTTTAGAGGGAAGCAAGCGGGCTTTGCCGAAGCTCGAGGCTTTGGCCGCAAATTCGCCTCAAGTCAAAGCGATTGTTGATGAAATCAAAGGACATGTTGCCCGAGGCGATGACCTGGCCAAAAGAAAAGATCAATTCAATCAGGTATTTCAGACTCAAGGCGGACCGGGTGGCTGTCGTTCTCCCCAAGAATGCAGCGCTTATTGCTCCGATCCGGCCCATGGTCCGGAATGTATTGCTTTCGGGGCCAAGCAGGGGATTCGGGATTTAAAGGAAGCGAAGCGGTTCAGAGGTTTCAAGAGTTTAATTACACCATTCAGGGTCAGCAGGGCCCGCCCCCAGGTCTTGAAGGCGGTTTCCCTGGCCAAGGTCCTTATCCTGGTTTTTACCCACCTGGTCAGGGTGGCTTTCCGCCGGGTCAAATCCCCGGTTTCCCGGGACCTGGCGGCTATCCCGGCCCAGGTCCTGGTCCCAGCCCCTATCCTGGGCCGGGTGGTTATCCCGGTCCCAGTCCGGAGTGTTTTGCGGCCATCCAGTCAGGTGATTATTTAAGAGCCAAAGAGGTTTGTGGACGACCACAAGTGGTACCAGCTATTTGTTCTTTGAGGCCTTTTATTGAGTGTCCGGCTGGCACTTATCGCCGAGATTTTGTAACCCAGAGTGGCTGTCCCGAATATGAATGTGTTCCAGTTGGCCAAACACCGCCCCCAGGATCACCTTATCCAACCTACACTGGTCGATACTGTCCGCCGTCTTCCGCTTGGGATCCCGCCAGCCAATCTTGCCGGCCCTACCCAACTCCCTACATATCTGGGTACCCTGGTTCTTGTCCCAGCGCTTTTGCTCATGACATGGGCGGTTACTGTATGTTAAACAACGATACCTCCCGTTGCGCCAGTTATGCAAACGCCGGGTCGGAGGCAAACTACACCACCGCTGCCTGTACTGGGCAAGGGACTTACACTCCTGTAGTTTGTCCATCGGGCCAATGGTGGGATTCTGCCACTAATACATGCACGGGCGGCAGTACTTCAACTTATACGCCACCGCCAGCATGTCCTGCCGGTGAGTACTGGAGCTGGTCGGCTTGCGTAAGTTCATCGACGCCCCGGTGGCAACGCCGATACCAACCCAGGATCCAGCGGCATCCTGCAGCCAATCAGGAGGCACCTGGGATGACTCTAGCTGTGTCTACCCGACGCCAGTGCCACCACCACCTTCAAGTTTTGATCATGAAGGCCATCGGCTAGCTATGGCTCGGGCAATAATGGCCTGCGCTGAAGGTGATGGCCGTTGGGATGTTGGTACTACCAGCTGCCGTCTGACTGTGAAATCATTCTTCGCCAATATTTTCCGTCCCCTAGTGAACTTCTTCAAATAACGGCCCCAGCTTATAGCGTGTTTGTTGTCGCAAAATTTAGCGTCCGGATTTCTTGAGGAAGATTACCACGCTCTGGTCGCGGTAGACTTGAGGCCAATTGGGGTCGGCGCTGATCCGGGCCAGAAACGTCCGGGCCCAAGGCGTAATGTCGTGATGGTCAAAGAAGACATAATTGATCCCGTACTCGGTCGAGTACTTTGACCACAGTTTGAGGTCCTCTTGCATCGGTTTGTAGATTTTTTCAAAAAATTCTTCGCTGTAGGCCTCGGGCCGGCCGTCAACAAAAACCCGTTGTTCGGGATATAGTTTCCAGATCAAAAAACTGCCGACGTCAAAGTTATTAAAGACCGGCCCTTGAATCCGGTTTTGTTTGATAAACTCCACGCCTCTGGCGGCGCCGACGGGTATAATCAAACCAAAACGCTTGCCGCTTTGATACCATTGGTAGAAATTGTTGTTAACGGCGGAAATGATCAAAATCCCGACTAGGGCTAAGCCGGACAAATAAATACCAACTTTGGCCGGCTTGGTTCGCAGCCAAGGCGGCAGCTTAAACATTGACAAATTCAGGGCGATAAGCGGGCCGAAAACCAACCCGTAGGGGCCGAAATTTCTTATCATTTTAATTGCCAAAACGGTGAAAAAGGCCGCCGCCAGAAATTCAAAGATCACCGGCCGTTTCTGGCTGAAGGCGACGACGAAGCTTACTATCAAAAGGACCAAAGAAATCTCAAATAAAGCGATCTGCCGGCCCAAGATGCCATAATCGGTCAGGAAGAAAATTGACTGGTTTTCCACAATGGTATAGCCGTAATTTTTCAGAATAGTCAGCGGCGCCGACGCGCCCTTGAGGAAATTAGGATTGACCAGAGTGGTCAAACCAGTCAGTAGGAAAATAAGAAAAGTTTTTTTAATCAGCGTTGGTGAAACGCGGCGGCTGATTTGGTCAAGTAAGAAAAAAAATAAAAGCGCCGGACCGATGATGAAATAAATGTGGCTGTTGACCCAAATCAACTCAACTAGCGGCAGGAGATAAAGAAATTTTATTTGATTCTGGTATTTGGCCTTAAAAATAGCAAAGAGGAATAACGCCAAAAACAGATAGCTGAAAATCTCCGGCCGGACATCGCTGCGATCGAAAAATACCAGCCAGCCCAAAAGCAATGCCGGAAACAAGGCCCAGATTTTGGTCCGCCGGTAAACCGCGGCCGCGGCCAGTCCAAAGGCGGCCGTAAGAATAATGACTTTCAGAACAATCAGGGCTTTCAGCCCGGCCAACCGCTCAACTAAATAAAAAACCACCTCGCTTAGCCAGTGGTGATTAAGGAACGGCTGATCCGGTTCGGTGTAGGAGAAAAGATTGGTTTGGGGAACGCTTTTGGTCTGCCAGACGATCTCGCCGGTCTTCAGGTGTCGGCCGATGTCTTGGTTAATTGAGTCCAAACTGTGAGTGAGCAAGACCGCCAGAAACAAAAACAGCAAGCCGATAGTTATGATTCGCAAAACTTTCGTCCCACGGTGGTATATCATGTATCAATAGCCCGAACTATCGTCTTGCGATGACGATAATATTGACGATAGGATTACTCAAGCATTATTTCTCTGACCGTTCCCAAATCAAGGTCTCGCAACCATTCTATGACATTATCTCTGTATTTTTTGTTGCCGCCAAAAAAGTCTAACAAAAATCCTCTTTGTGTTATGGAAGGAAAGTTCTTTTGTCCCGTATAGTCTAGGTGGCTGCTCCAGCGGTACTGTTCTAGAAATGACAGAGCTTTCGATAAATTTTTCATTTTGCGCTCTCGCCATTCAGGGGTTACAAGATCAAGGGGATTAAGATGCACATAGTAAGGCAAATGTATAAAATGAGCTTGGCTTGTAACGGCTACAGACTTGTATCTTCCTTCAAAAAGCGCGCCGCTCCTTTTATATTTCTCATTAAAATACCTGGCATAACCCATATTGAGTTTTCTCATGAATCGGGTTATACCCCCGTCTTGTAGCGCTCTTAGCATTAGATGATAGTGATTAGGCATCAAGCAAAACACCATGATTTCAACTAATAAATTCCTCGGCGCTCTTTCAATATGCGATTTTGCGATTACGGTAGAGTCAGTTTTAAACCGATAGCTTGTATTTATAACCGGCCTCGAATCATTAAATTCAAATAAATCATGGATAAAACGAAAATAATCTTTGTTATTCAAGAAGATAGTGCGCTTATCCACCCCACGATTTAATACGTGAAAAATCGTCTGGTTATCGCCGGCAGTTGGTCTATTAGGCATGTATTGAGTAAGCTAGCACAATATTATCGTCATCGCAAGACGATAATATTAAAATATTGACTCAAATTGTTCAATCATTTTGGTCAGGTTGTACTTAAAAAGCGCTGTCTGGTGGGCTTGGATGCCTAATTCTTGACGCAGATGGTCATTGGCCAAGATCTCGCCAATTTTGGCTGCCAGTTGTTGAGGGTCGCCCGGTTTGACAAGGAAACCGTTTTTGCCGTCCTCAATGATTTCCGGCGCCGCCCCGACGGCGGTGGCAATCACCGGCAGTTTGGCGGCCATGGCCTCAAGCAGGGCCCAGGGGAAGCCCTCCTTAACCGAGGGCAGGACGAAAATGTCAAACGCCGGCAGGTACTTGTGGGCGTCAGGAATCTGACCGGTCAAGAAAACCATACTTTGTAACCCCGCGTCTTTAATTTGTAGTTCTAGATTTTCTCTTTCGGGGCCGTCACCAATGATGAGTAATACAGCGTTTAACGTTGCCTCGTCGAAGGTTCCACAACGATGGGCGCGTGATTTCTTGCGCCCCGTTGCGGAATCGCTGTGGCGTTTAGCGTTTAGAATCGAAAACGAATCGATCAGATATTCTAACCCTTTAGTGGGGTAGAAATTGGCAATAGTGCCGATAGTTAATTCTTTATGCAAGAAGCTGGCGTGTTTTTGGGATAACGGCAGCATTTCATAGAGCCTGACCTTGGCCTCGTCTTTTCCCAAAAAATCCAGTTTGTAGGGATCAATACCGTTATAAATCAAAACCACCTCCTTTTTTGGTTTTATGCTGAACTTAATTGCCTGATCATAGTCATGTTTGTTATTGACGATGATGTAATCTTTCCAGGGCGCGCTTAGTTTTTCAAGCCAGCGATAGGCCGTCCGTTTCCACCACGGCCGCGGATCGTTAAAACTCCAGCCGCCAACGCGGTAGAGAATCTTGAATTTTGAATCACCAATCAGAAATTTGGAAACAAACGCGCCGATAAATCCGGCCTTGGAGCTCATAAGAAAAAGGCAGTCGGGATTAAATTCCCGGATTAGTCTCCTCATTTCAAAAAGCGATTTAAGGTCAGAGACGAGATTTATCTCCCGGCGCAAATGTTTTAGCCGCTTTGTTTTAAATCCGTCTTGGTCAAGCCGTTCAAGCAGCTCATAACTTATAATTCGTGATTCGTGATTTGTGATTCTGAATCCCGAGCCCGCGGCGACAGCCACTTCATATTTTGTTCTATCAAGACGAGTGGCAAGCAGATATAAAAACCTTTGGGCGCCGCCTAATTCTGATTGGGTAACGACAAACAAAAGCCTCTTTTTTGGGGTATTGCCGATGGTCATAAAATATGGCATTATGCTATCACAAATGCGGGAATTATCAAAAAGGATCATGGTTTTTACCACGGCCTACCGCCCGTTTGTCGGGGGTTCGGAACTGGCCCTAGAAAACATAATCCGGCGCCTGCCGAATATTTTTTTTGATATTGTCACCCCCAGACACCAACGGGGTCTGAAAAAGTTTGAGCAATCGGCCAATGTTTCTCTCTGGCGTCTGGGTTTGGGTTGGCGTTATGACAAATATTTTTTCCCGGCGCTTGGCTTTTTGAAAGCCAGGCGGCTTATGAAGAAGCGCTCATATCTGGCCGCGCACGCCTATCAGGCCTCGCAGGGCGCCGGGGCGGCTTGGCTTTTAAAATTATTTTCGCCGGGTGTTAGGTTTATTCTGACCTTGCAGGAAGGCGAGCAGCTTGAGAAACAAAACCCCGCCATTAAATTCTTCCGCCGTTTGATCTTGAAAAAAGCCGACATCATAACCGGCATCAGCAGCTATTTGGTTGATTATGCCCGGTTGATTAACCGCAAAGCCAAAGCGCTGGTGATCCCAAACGGGGTTGACCTAAAAAAGTCAAAAGCCAAAAATCAAAAATCAAAAGTCAAAATAGAGCCGAGTCTTAGAGAAAAGCTGGGGTTCAAGGAAGATAATCGGGTGATTATAACCGTTTCCCGCCTGGTTCCTAAAAATGGCGTGGCTGATTTAATAGAAGCCGTGGCTTTGGTGAAACCGCACCTGCCGGAGATCAAATTAATGGTCGTCGGTCAGGGGCCGCTCCAAGAAAGTTTAGCGTCCCGGACTCAAAAACTGGGTTTGGCCAAAGAAGTTTTGTTTCTGAACGGCGTGGCGCCCGAGAGCGTCTATGACTACCTGAAAATTGCCGATATTTTTGTTAGGCCCTCTTACTCCGAAGGACTAGGCAGCGCTTTTCTTGAAGCCATGGCCAGCGGGGTGCCGATCATCGGCACGCCGGTCGGGGGCATCCCAGATTTTTTGACCGACGGCGAGACGGGTTTGTTTTGCCAAGCCGGCGATCCCGAAAGCATTGCCCAAAAAGTCATTGAGATTCTGACCAGCAACGGTTTGAGGGCCAGGATTATTGAAAACGCCCGGGCCTTGGTGGCCCAACGTTATGACTGGGACAACATCGCCCGCCGCTTCGAAAACCTTTACCTTAATGGAATTTAAAAAATTAACCGTCGTGATTCCGGTTTTCAATGAAGTCAAAACTTTGGCCAAGGTAATTTCTTTGGTTGAGGCAGTGGCCATTGGAGAAAAGGAAATAATCATTGTTGATGACGGTTCAAATGATGGTACCGGAGAAATCGCCAAAAACTATCGGGGTCGGCACAAAGTGATCTTGCTTGAGAAAAACCTCGGCAAAGGCGCGGCCCTGCGGCGGGGTTTTGCTCAAGCCACGGGCGATATCGTTATCGTCCAAGATGCTGATTTGGAATACGACCCCGATGATTATCAAATCTTGATTAAGCCGATTCTGGATGACAAAGCCGATGTTGTTTTTGGTTCTCGTTTTTTTTCGAGCCAGCCCCATCGGGTGCTTTATTTCAGCCATTTTCTGGCCAACCGCTTTGTTACTTTTCTTTCCAATGTTTTCACCGGCTTAAATCTTTCCGATGTTGAAACTTGCTATAAAGTTTTCACAAATGTTGCCTTGCGGAAGATTTTGCCTCATTTGCGGTCTGATCACTTCGGCATTGAGGTTGAGTTGACGGCCGAGGTGGCTCGGCATAAGTTTAGGGTTTACGAGGTCGGCATTTCTTACAGCGGGCGAACCTATGAAGAGGGCAAAAAAATTAACTGGCCTGACGGTCTGGCGGCGGTCTGGCATATCCTGCGTTTTAATCTTTTTTGCTCATGTCCAAAGTAAATCCCAAAATCCTTATCGCCGCCGGCGCATACTGGCCCGAAATCGGGGGACCGGCATCTTATGGCCGGTTGGTGGCCGAGAGATTATCTGAAAAATTGGAGGTGATTCTGATTACTTATTCGCCGGTTTTGGCTTGGGCCGGGGATAAAAATTTGCCTTTCAAGGTAGTTAGAATTTGGAAGAAAGTTCCCAAAGGCCTCCGACATCTAATTTATTTTTTAAAGATTTTGAATTTGGCCCGAAGGGCCGATGTCGTCTATGCCCTTAACGCAGTCAGCGCCGGCTGGCCGGGATTAATCGCCGCCAGACTGTTTAGAAAAAAATTTATTGTCAAAGTTCCCGGGGATTACGCCTGGGAAATGGCCGCTCTTAAAGGTAAAACTCATTTAATGGCAAGCGGCTTTCAGAAAGTTTCAAAATCCGGCTTGAACGATTTGCGCCACAGAATTCAAGCCAGAGTCTGCCAAAGAGCCGATCTGATAATTGTGCCCTCCAAATATCTTAGTTCAATTGTTGAGGGTTGGGGGGTGTCGCCTCAAAAAATCAGACTGATTTATAACGGCGTTGATTTTAAGTCGTCAAACCTTACTCGGGAAGAGGCTAGAATAAAAATCGGCATTGCCGGCAATATTATTCTTTCAGCCGGCCGTTTGGTGCCCTGGAAGGGTTTTCGCATGCTGATCAAACTAATGCCCCAATTGCTAACCATTAACGGTTTCTTTCGTTTAGTGATTATTGGCGACGGGCCGGATAAGAAAATTCTTGAGGCCATGATCAGGAATTTGAAACTGGATAAAAAAGTTTATCTGGCCGGCCGGAAAGATAAAGAAGAACTGGCGGTTTATCTGGCCGCGGCGGAAATCTTCATCTTAAACAGCGGCTACGAAGGATTCTCCCATCAGATTCTGGAAGCCATGGCTGCCGGCGTGCCGATTATCACCACTACCGCCGGCGGCAACCCAGAAATAATCAATCAGGGCGTAAACGGTTTTATGGTCAGGTACAACGACGAGTTTAATTTGGTTGAGGCCATTAAAACTGTTTGGAGAACTCCAGAACTGCAAGAAAGGTTTATTGAAAACGGCAAAAAAACGGCCAAGCATTTTAACGTAGTTAGGATGATAGAAGAAACAATTAAAATACTTAACAGTTAATTTTCAATTTCAAATTTTCAATTTTCAGTGTTTGAGAATTAAGCCGTTGAAAATTGATTGAAAACTGAAAATTAAGAATTGTAAATTATGCATAAATTGCTGATGATAACCGGTGATAGAGCCTTAGCCGAGGGAAAGCGCGGCGCGTTTTATAATACCCTGGAGGAGTTTCATAAATACTGGGACCGGGTAGACATAATATGTCCGCCTAGCGCGACTGCCAACTGCCAACTGCCAACTACCAACTACTTCGGTAATGTTTTCCTCCATCCTTCGCCTTGGCCTTTAATTTTTCAGCCCTTTTGGATTTTGAAGAAGGGGAGAGAAATTTACCGCCAGCAAAAATTTAATCTGATGACCGTCCACGAATACGCGCCTTTTTACAACGGTATCGGCGCCCGGTTTTTGTGGCATAAAATCAAAGTGGCTTATCTTTTGGAAATACATCACGTGCCCGGTTACCCCCGCCCAGCCGGTCTTCAGGAATGGGTCTATGAAAAACTTTTTCGGCTAGGCATCAGATTTGATGCCGCAAAGGCCAGAGCCGTCCGGGTGGTAAATTGGCATCACCTCCCCGGTTACTTAGTCAGAGCAGGTGTGCCTAGGAAAAAAATATTGTTAATCCCGTCATTTTACATTGATCTCGAGATATTTAAGCCCATGGATTTGGCAAAGCAGTATGATCTGATTTTTGTAGGTCGGCTTGCGGCAAATAAAGGGGTTGAAATTTTTCTTGAAGCGGCGGCGGAACTTAACGGCAAGGATCTCATCGTTGGCGATGGCCCGCGGAAAGAAAGTTTAAGGCATAAAGTCAAAAGGTTAAAGTTAGAAGATAAAGTTACTTTTCAGGGTTGGGCCCGGGATGCCCGAGAGATCGCAGCTCTGATTAACCAGGCCAAGTTACTGGTAGTTACTTCCTACAGCGAAGGCGGGCCGAGAGTTCTGCTCGAAGCCCTGGCCTGCGGCGTGCCCGTTCTGACAACTGATGTCGGAATGGCGCGGGATCTGGCGGCCGCAGAGGTGATTGATGCCCCTTGCCGCTGGGATGGCCAAGATATCGCTGGCCGGGCCCGTCAACTGTTGGCGGACGGTCAAAAATATGAAAACCTGCGCCGCCGGGGGCTGGAATACGTAGAGAGATTTGAATACAAGAGAGCAATTGAATATTACGCTGATCGGTTAAAAGCCCTTCATGATTGAAAAATTTACTGATCCATTGATGTTTTTAGTTTTAACGGGACTAAGTTTTGTCGTTTTTGGTAATGGTTTAATAGGAAACTTTGTCTATGATGATCAGCTTGTCCTGTCGCACTCGCTCTTTTCGGAGCCGGCTGATTTTCTCAAATTCTTCAGTCAGCCGTATTTTGAAGCCTATCCCCAGGCGGGTCTTTATCGGCCCTTGACTATGATTAGCTATGCTTTCAACTTCGCGATCGATCGAACGCCCCTTGGTTTTCATGTTGTAAATATCATACTCCATGGTCTCAATTCCTTTTTAGTCTATTGGCTGATAGTTGCTTTCAGCCGTTCTCGCCGAATCGCCCTTTTGGCCGCCTTACTGTTTTTGGTTTTGCCAATCCATGTTGAGGCGATTACTTCAATCGTGGGCCGGACAGAGCTTTTAATGTTTCTTTTTTCAGTCTCGGCGATCATCTTATGGTTCAGACAAAGTTACGTTTTTTCCGCTTTGCTGTTTATGCTGGCTTTGTTTAGCAAGGAAACCGCTCTGCTTCTGCCGGTTCTTTTGATGATTTTGGCGGTTTTTTATCGGCGTGATTTCAAATGGCTCTGGTCCTGGGGCGCCGCGGGCGCGATTTATCTGGCTGCCCGTTATGCTGTTTTGAAGGCATATTTTCTAAGTCCGACTGTCGAATTTGTTTTCAATCCTCTGAATTCCGCCGGTTTTCCGGCCAGAGTGGTTACCGGCGGCAAATTAGCATTTCTCTATCTGGCGAAAGTTTTGGCGCCGACTAACTTGACCGCCGACTATTCATACAATCAAATTCCCGTAACTGGCGATCCGTTTAGCTCGCTGACAGCAGTCGCGGGATGGCTGATCCTGGTCGGGCTGCTGTATCTCACCTACCTTAGCTGGAAGAAAAAGTCATATCTGATTCTGGGACCGCTTTTGTTCTTGCTCCCTTATTTTATAATTTCGAATCTGGCGATCAGGACGGGTACGATTTTTGCCGAAAGATTGATGTATCTGCCCTCGTTGGGCATAGTCCTGCTGGCAGCGGCAGTTATTGACCGCGTAACAAGTGAGAGTCATTTCCGCTGGCCAATTTATGCCATCTTCGGTTTACTGCTTTTTTCCTATTCCTTCGTTGCTTTCATGCAGAATCGGGTCTGGGCGAGCGAGTTCTCTCTGTTTGAAGATATGTTTAGGAAATCACCCCGCAGTTTAGCAGCTAAAACCAATTGGGCAAGAGTCCACTTCAACAATGACCGTGAGGATTTTGCCGCTCAACTTAGTCGGGAAGTTTATGACACCTTCAGCGATTATGTTCCTAACTTGAATCTCTTGGCTAGGATTAGGTTTAAGGAAACTAGGTTGGCTGAAGCTCAAGATTTGCTTGAACGGGCCCGGATATTGCGCCCGCGCCATCAAGAGACCCTAGTTAATCTTAGCCGTATCTACTTTGGGCAGGGGAACTATGAAGCGGCGGCCGAGGTTGCCAAGACCTTAGCTGACGCCTATGGCGGCCGGGGGAATGTCCTGCTCCTGGCGGCGGCCTTGGCGAATGCCGGCAAATTTCAGGAAGCAATTGATGCTATTGTAAATTACATCGGGATAGAAAACACAGATGAAGCAGCCAAAGTCGTCCTTGCTTACTCCTACCTTAAATTGGGCAATATTGAAATGATGCTTAGATATCATCAGGATCAAGCGCGTCTTCGGCAGCAATTTGATATTCTCAAGGACGCGTTCAAAACCATTTGATTATGGCTAGTATTATAATCATCACCCAGAAAGTTGACGAAAATGACGATTTGCTCGGCTCATTTATCGGCTGGCTTGGTGAATTTGCGAAATATTTTGACCGAGTGCGGGTAATTACTCTCGCCCAAGGAAAGCACCATCTGCCCGCCAACGTTTCGGTTCATTCGCTGGGAAAAGAAGTCGGCCGTTCAAAATTGTTTCAATTCTTTAAGCTGTACTACTTATTGATTAAGTATGTACCAACATCGGCCGGCGTGTTTGCCCACATGTCGCCGATTTTCGCCATCGCCGCCGCGCCGGTGGCTGGGATTTTTGGTAAGAAGCTGATTCTATGGTATCTCCACCGCAATCTGACTTTTAAGCTTAAATTGGCCAGCCTGCTCTCGGATAATGTCGTTACCGCCTCTAAGGAGAGCTTGGATCTTAGAAACAATAGAATTTTAGAACTTGGCCACGGCATTGATGTTGATTTTTTCAGAGCGCCGAGAAGTTGGGTCGGTGAATCGGCCAAACCGTTCAATATCTTAAGCGTCGGCCGGATAAGTCCGATCAAGGATTACGAAACTTTAATTCAGGCCGCCGGTGTCTTAAAAAAACAAGGTTTGGATTTTAAGATCAGAATTGTTGGCCGCCCGGTTATGAAAAATGATTTTGGCTATTTTGAATCATTGAAGCAGTTGGTTTCAAAGCAGAATCTTGCCGACAAAATTGAATTCTCCGGCCGCCTGCCGTACCGAAAAATGCCGGAAATCTACAAGGACGCCGATTTAGTGGTTAATTTAGCTCCCAAGGGCGGTATTGATAAGGCCGTCCTTGAGGCAATGGCTGCCGGGGCACTGGTGCTTACGTCGAATTGGGCTTTTCGCAGATATTTCCGTCAATATGCGTATCGGCTCGTCTTTGAGCATAAAAATCAGCGAGACCTGGTCGAAAAAATAACGGCTTTGAATGCGCTGTCGCCGGCGGAGAAACATCAAATCTCCGATTTTCTGGTGGCCGCCGTAGCCAAAGCACACAGTCTGGAAATCTTGATTAACAATATCACCCGGTTGTACAAGGGAATTGTTTAAGTTAGATGTGTCTTATGGGGGTATGGAGGCGGATATGAAAATTGTGCGTGGTAAGCAACTGGATTTTGTCCCGGCAAATTCCGAAGACCCGAAAAACCCGGGAGTTTGGAAGAAGACCTTAGTACAG
This sequence comes from uncultured Candidatus Saccharibacteria bacterium, assembly GCA_964364345.1. Lineage (GTDB taxonomy): Bacteria > Patescibacteriota > Minisyncoccia > 2-02-FULL-40-12 > IGHO2-01-FULL-4-A > CAYILQ01. The sequence goes on from CAYILQ010000001.1 coordinate 31,024, forward strand.
AAAGGCGAACTCATAGAAGGCATTATTCCAATGATCAATTGGGTAAAGCTTCTGATTGGCAGATCTTTCCGCACTTGGCAGGCAGGACTGTAGTTGTCTGATTAACACAGGGTTCATTTACATCAACTTGGAAAGGATGAGTATGAAGGACTCTCCGTTCGGAACTATAGAGGAAGTCATCGAACTTATTTTTAGAGTTTTGTGTGATGATTTACCGAGAGCAAAAATTCGCGCTCTCTATCTTCTCCTCGGCCTAACCAGGCCGACTTTTTGTTTTGGGGTTGATTTTTTCCCCTTTTCCAGCTATATTATTGAATACATGGCTGGCCTCATTAAACGGAACGAAACCTGCCGTGGCTGCAAAGGAAAGAAGTTAACCAAAGTTTTTTCTTTTGGTCCAACGCCGCTGGCCAACGGTTTTTTGAAGCCGGAACGAATTTATCAGCCGGAATATCTTTTTCCTTTGGATGTCCATTTTTGCCGCGATTGCACCATGCTGCAATTGAGAGACGTTGTCTCGCCCAAGCATATGTTCAAAGACTACGTCTATGTTTCTTCGACTTCCCCGGTTTTTATAAAGCACTTTGAGAACTTGGCCGCCGACGTTCATCAGCGTTTCGGCCTTAGTAAGAAAGCATTAGTCATTGACATCGGCAGTAATGACGGCATTCTGTTGAAACCCTTTAAAAAATTGGGCGCCAGAGTTCTGTGTATTGAACCGGCCGTCACGGTAGCTAAAATTGCTCGCCGGAACGGCATTGCCACCCTCACTAATTTTTTTAATCGTCAGGTGGCCGAGACGGCATTAAAGAAATGCGGTCCGGCCGCGGTGGTTACCGGCACTAATGTATTTGCCCACATCGATGATTTGGATGAACTGATTTCTGGGGTTAAGCGGATGACCAAACCAGAGGGCGTGTTTATTATCGAAGTGCCGTATCTGGTTGATTTTATTGAGAAAAACCTTTTCGATACGGTTTATCACGAACATTTGTCATATTTCGCGATCAGACCCATGCGGGGGCTGTTTGATCGCTTAGGCATGGAGATCTTTGATGTAATCAAAGTACCAACCCACGGCGGATCAATCAGGGTTTTTGCCCAGAAGAAAGGAATGCGTCACTCAGTCACGCCGGCCGTCGAGAAGTTTTTGGATTTAGAAACCAAGACCAAACTGCACGACATTGCCACCTATCAAAATTACGCTGCCCGCGTCCAGGCCAACAAAGGCAAACTGATCTCCATGCTTACGAAGCTGAAAGCGCAGGGCAAAAGAATTGCCGGTTACGGCGCGCCCGGCAAGGGCAATACTTTGCTTAATTTCTTCTCCATCGGCACCGAGACGCTGGATTTTATTGCTGACGACAGTCCCCAAAAACAGGGTTTGTTCACGCCGGGCAAACATATCCCGGTCGTCCACCCCCAGGAAATTTATAAACAAAAACCTGATTACCTTTTTATCATCGCCTGGAATTTTGCCGAACCGATTATGAAAAATCACGCCCGTTTCCGGGAGCAGGGCGGAAAATTCATTGTGCCCGTGCCTAAACCCAAGATTGTTTAAGATCTGCAAGAGTTGAGTTTCCCGTCTCACGACCCTGCGGACGTATCTCTCATATGAAAGTTAAGTCCGCAGGGTCAGCCCTTTACTTCTGTTCTGCTTTTTCCCACTTTCTATTCTTCTGCTGCATTTTTCTACTTTCTATTTTCTAGTTTCTACCCCCACATGCGCCATCCACTAGTTCAACAAGACATTAATGCAATTGCCGCCGCCTTGAAAAGTGAGGCCGGAGCGTTTGGGGGCAAAACGATTCTCATAACCGGAGGGGCCGGCTTTTTCGGCAGTTATTTCTTGGGAGTGTTTCAGCGATTGAATGAAAGGTTATTAAAAAAACCCTGCCGGGTTATTTCGATTGATAACCACATTACCAGCATCCAGTCGGTCAAGGGAAAACACGGCGGTATTTTAGGAGGCCACAACGATAAGCACTTTACCTTCAAGAAGCACGACATCCGCCGGCCAATTAACATTTTGCCAAGGCTTGACTACATCATCCACGCCGCCGGCATCGCCTCGCCCTATTATTATATGAAATACCCCCTGGAAACGATCGAAGTAGCCACGGCCGGCACCCGGAACCTTCTGGAACTGGCCAATAAAAAAAGAGTGAAGAGCATGGTTTTTTTCAGTTCGAGCGAAATTTACGGCGATCCCAATCCAAAATTTATTCCCACCGCCGAAACCTATCGGGGTAACGTTTCATCGATCGGCCCGCGCGCCTGTTACGATGAATCAAAAAGACTGGGCGAGACTTTATGCATGGTTTATCATCGGCTCTACGGTACGCCGATCAAGATCATCCGGCCGTTCAATATCTTCGGGCCGGGCATGAGGCCCGATGACTATCGGGTGATGCCGCGTTTTCTAACCTGTGCCCTGAAGGGTGAATCACTGCCGGTTCACGGTACCGGCCGCCAGACCAGAACCTACTGTTACATCAGCGACGCCATCGTCGGGTTTTTGAAAGTGCTGGTTTCAGAAAAAAGCGGCGAAATTTACAATATCGGCAATGATAAGAATGAAATCAATCTGCTGGAGCTGGCCAATCTGGTAGCCGGACTCTTTCACCACGGAATCAGAGTCGAAAAAATTCCCTACCCGCCGACATATCCCGGTGACGAACCCAATCGGCGCTGTCCTGATATTAATAAAGCTAAGCGGGAACTGAAATACAAACCAAGAGTCGATGTTAAAACCGGTCTGACCCGATTATTGATTTGGTATCGGGATTCTTTCGATTTTTCCTGATTTGGTAATAAAGGACTGGCGAATCAGCAGGAGTTTCGTTTCTTCTTAGCCAAAGGATTTTAAGGATTTTAAGGTGTTTTTGACGGTGTTAAGCTATCGGCCGTTTCGATTATAGTTTTGATTCTTTCTTTGAATGTGTGCTTGGCGGCAAGCGTTTTGTAGCCGGTGCGGGCGATGGCTAATCGCTGATCATGGCTGGTCAGATAACGTTTTACTTTTGCCGTAAGTTCCGAGTCGGTCAAGAAAGGCACATATTCACGTTCTGGCACAAAAGTTCTGGCCATGTCTTGGCGGACATCATAGACAAAAAGACAGGCGCCGCAGGACATAACTTCAAACGGCCGCATGCCGACGCCTTGGGAACGGCCGTCGTCATAGGGAATATCAAAAGCGATTTTTGACTGGTGGTAGATTTCAAGCATGGTTTCGTTCCGGGCCGGGCCGCGATAAAACTCTCTTAAACTGCTTTTTTTCCAAGTTTCCGGCCCCCAGATGTTCAGGCCATGTTCTTTTACCGCGCTTAAAAACTGTTCGCGATGTTTCCACATTTCCGGATTAAAGCTGCCGATGAAAGTTAAATCATAAATGTCTTTTCGATTTTCCAGCGGTGGCTGCTTCGGCAAGGTGTAGGTTGCTTCGGGCAGGTAAAAACAGTTGTTGAATTTTAACTCACGCAGTTTTTCCAAAATGCCGCTGTCCGACGAGAAAAATAACGTGTAAGCCGGCGCCAAGGCTTCAATGATATGCCAGTGGGTGAAGAGATCCGTGAACCAGTTGGCCGTGATTACGCCCCGACTCCGGATTTTGAGAATTGTTTCCGGATAGATATTTTCAGCAACAGTGGCGATCAAATACTGCGGTTTGAAGCGGTCAACCTCGTCCAGCAGTCTTCTATTGATGTTAGCGACGGTGTTCCTTTTAATAAATTTTAGGGTGGGCAGGGCGCGGATCAATCGTTTGACAAACTGGCTTTTGTAAACCGAGCCGGTTCTGAATTCGAAAAAGAGCGCCTCAAAACCGAGGGCTTCCAAAGCACCCAAACAGGCGGGCGCTCGTTCAATTGTCGCTACCAGCACAACCTTCGGGCGAATCATGGGAGTCGAACCAATTATTGTAGTATGTCATGGTTTTGTGATAGTGTAAACATTGCCATGCGGGTATTGTATTTTGGCAGTTACGACCGCGATTATTCGCGCAACCGTGTACTGCTCAAAGGTCTGCGCGAAAATGGAGTAGAGGTAATAGAGTGTCAAGATAACTCACCCGGCCTAAGAAAGTACATTGGGCTTTTTTTAAAATACCGGCGACTGAAAACCGACTATGATATTATGTTGGTCGGTTTTTTGGGTCACACGATTATGCCCTTAGCCCGCTGGCTTAACCACACCCGACCGATTGTATTTGACGCTTTTATCTCATTATATGATTCCAACGTTTACGATCGGCGGATACTGGGTCCGCATCATCCCCGGGCTTATTGTTACCGGTTATTGGATCGCTGGGCAATGCGTTTGGCCGATGTGGTATTATTTGATACCCGCCAGCACATTGAGTACGCAGCCAATTTTTACCAGTTGCCGATGAAAAAATTTCGCCGCCTTTGGGTGGGCACTGACGACTCCGTGTTTTATCCGCGCCCCGGCCGAACCAATGAGAAACTGCGCATCTTTTTCCACGGTTCGTTCATCCCGCTCCAAGGGGTAGAGGTAATTATCCATGCGGCTAAATTGCTCGAGGCCGAAAATGTGGAATTTCAGATATTAGGGCGCGGCCAAACCTTGGCGGCGATGGTGAAACTGGCGCGTGAACTGGCACCGACCAACATCCAATTCATTGATCGTCGGGTGGCTTATGAAGATTTACCCGGCTATATTGGAGCCGCTGATATCTGCCTTGGTATTTTTGGCAAAACAGATAAAGCCAAACGGGTGATTCCCAACAAGGTGTATGAGTATGCGGCCTGCAAGAAACCGATTATATCTTCTGATACCCCGGCGCTGCGTGAATTATTTGATGAGGCCGATATAAAAATGATTAAGCCCAGCGAGCAGGCATTAGCCGAGGCCGTTCTGGAGCTTAAAAATGACGCGGCACTGCGCCAACGTTTGGCCGAGAATGCTTATAATAAATTTACGAACAACGCCCGGCCGATATTGATTGGAGCTGGTTTAATTGAAATCTTCAAGCGGGATCTAAAACATGGATGACTTCTATGAAAAATATTGGCAAACACGCGGCCGGTCCGGCATCCGGCCGCGCTATCAAATTTTTTCCAGCTGGATCGTGCCGGGATCCAGCATTTTGGATATTGGCTGCGGCGATGGCTACCTTGGCGAGATGCTGGTGCGGGACAAACGCGTTAGCTACCGCGGCGGTGATATTTCTGAAGAAGGTCTAAAAATCGCCCGCGCCCGCGGCCTGGATGTAATAAAACTGAATGCTAAAGTTGATTTGCCCCAGTTCGAAGATGACAGTTTTGATTACGTCATCATGTCTGAATTCATCGAACACCTGGTTAATTCGGAAGAAATAATTTTACAAGCCCTGGGCATTGCCCGGCGCGGCGTGTTGCTTTCAATCCCGAATGTGGCCTATTGGAAATACCGGCTGCAGCTTCTGGGGGGTCATTTCCCCAAACAGTGGGAATTCGCACCCTATGAACATTTGCGTTTTTGGTCAGTCAAAGATTTTCAGTATTTGATCGGAGCTTTAGGCATTAAAATTAAGGCCTGTAAAGCCTCCAACGGTAAGGTAATCTTGCGCGATCTCTGGCCAAACTTATTCGGTTTTCAAGTATGCTTCTTCCTTCAAAAATAAACGGCGGGCCCGCCGTTCGTATCAATATGAAAATTTTTATTACCAGCTACACTTACATATACAGTCACGCCTATCAGGTGTTCGATTTTTTTGAGAATAAATCGGATTTGGTTTTTGTTATTCCTAAAAAATGGAAATCTACCAAGGGTACCAAACAAACAGTTTACGCCCAACCAAGGCCTGGTTTTAAGATTCTTACTGCCCGCACTTTTTTCTATCATTCGCGTTACCCGCTGATTAAGGGTTTATTAAAGGGTTGGATGCCGGGCTTGAGGGATATTTTACAGCGCGAGGCAAAAGCCGGCGATGTTCTTTTCAGTTCCTACGAGCCCAACTTGCTGGTAACTTATCTTTATGCCCGTTTGGCTCGCCGATTGGGCCTTAAACACATCTTTTTTACGTGGCAAAATGTACCCTATCGGCAGCGCCTGAAAGGACTGAAATTGAAAGTCACCGAATGGCTGCTGAAAGAAAATTTTCGTTTGAGCGCCGGCGGCTTGTTTGGCATGAACCGGGCTTATGAAATCCATGTGCCGTACTTGCCGCATAACCCTGGTTTGAAAACAGCCATTGTTCCCCAGACCGGCATAAATAGCGGGGTGTTTAATCCGGGAGTAAGAACCAGCTCCCAATTCCGGCGAAAACATGGCCTGGAGAATAAATTTGTTTTTTTGTTTGCCGCTACTTTTACGAAAAGAAAGGGAGTAATTCCAACCATTGAGGCCTTTGCCCGCGTCGCGCCAAACTATCCGCCGGCTCATTTGGTTTTAGTCGGCATGGGTGATCTGGAAAGCGAGGTTAAAAAAACTGTCGGCCGCCTGCAGCTGGAAAATATTACGACCGTTCTACCTTGGCAGCCGGTAGATCAACTGGCGCCGATGTACGGCGCCGCGGATGTGTTCGTCCATCCCTCGGAACCTTTTCAAGGCTGGGAAGAGCAGTTTGGCCTCTTGATGCTTCAAGCCCAGGCCTGCGGCACCCCGGTCATCACCAGTCGGACTGGTTCTCTGACCGAAACTGTCCTTGACGGTCAAACCGGAATTTTGGTGCGGCCGGGCAGTGTCGAAGACATTGCCGCGGCGATGCTGAAGCTGGCCGGTGACAAGGGCTTAAGAAGACAATTAGGCGCAAACGCCAGCCAATATATGATCGAACGCTTTAGTAACCAATCGGTGGCCCGAAGACTTGAGGATTACTTAAGAAATTTATGATTAAGCAAAGAAAAACTGTTTTAATTACCGGTGCCAGCGGCATGCTCGGTTTGAAATTGATTGCAGTGTTGGGGAGAAAGTATAAAATAATTGCGCTTTATCATGGTAACGGTCAGCAGGTGAACGGATTTAAAAAATTTGCGGCCGATATTGGCAGCGCCAAAGCGGTGGCGGCATTGCAAAAACAAATTGAAAAAGTTGACGTGGTAATTCATTGCGCCGCGGTCACGGAGGTGAATAAATGCGAACTTAATCCGGCCCAATGCAGGCGGGTCAATATTATTGGCACGAAAAACGTTAGAGATCTGACCAGCGCTTATGGCGCTAAGCTCATCTATATCTCAACGCCTATGATTTTTTCCGGAAAGACCGGAAATTATAAAGAGGGCAGTCGGGCCCGGCCGCTTAATCTTTATGGCCAAACCAAATTGCAGGCGGAAAAAATTGTGGCCCGCTATCCAGCCAGCTTGATCATTAGGTCCAATCCGATTGGAGTTAGGCCGCCGGGGGCGCACCCCAGTTTTATCCAGTGGTTCGTGGAGCGGGCCCGGAAGAATGAGCCCTTTACACTTTTTTCCGATGTTGTGATTAATCCCTTAAGCACCAAAACCCTGACTGAAATCTTGATAAGAATAGTTGATCATTTTAAGCCCGGGGTGCTTCATCTGGGCAGTCGCGACCGCGCGAATAAGACAGAGATCTGGCAATATATCGTAAAAAAGTTTCCTAAGTTTGACGCGCCGCTGACCAATTTGTCAGTAGCCAAAACCGAAGTCGCGCGGATCGCCAACCGACCCAGAGAAATGTGGTTGAACGTGAGTAGAGCGGAAAGATTCGGTTATAGGGTGCCGTCCTGGAAGAGAGAGGTGGCTGCTGTTTTACGCGAGCTAAAGGTATGAAGATATTGTATCTGGCCAACTTGAGAATGCCCACCGAGAAAGCTTATGGTTATCAAATCGCTAAAATGTGCGAAGCGTTTGCTTTAGCGGGGCATCAGATAACACTGGTAGCGCCCAGCCGCAGGCGGCTGGTGACGGAAAATTTCTACGACTATTATGATATTCGCAAGAATTTTGTTTTCAAAGTTTTACCGGCCCTCGATTTTTACTGGCCCGGAATGTTGGACCGTCCGGCAGTTTTTTTGAAAAATTTTATTTCCGCTTTTAGCCTGTCTTTTTATGCCTGGCGGGCTGATTTTGACATGATTCTCTCCCGGGACGAACTGCCCGTATTTCTGGTCAGCTTTGTCAGGCGAAATTTGGTATTTGAAGCTCACAGATATTCCGGATCCAGAAAGATATTTTATCGGCGGTTCAAACGGGCCGGAATTAAAGTGGTGGCGATTTCTCAAGGTTTAAAAAATGCTTTTCTGGACCATGGTTTCAAAAGCGGTAACGTCCTGGTGGCTCATGATGGCGTTGACTTGGATGAATTCAACATTGATTTAAACCGGGCTGAAGCTCGTCGTCAGCTTGGACTGCCCGAGGACAAAATAATACTCGGCTATGTCGGCCAGCTAAAAACCATGGGCATGGATAAAGGGTTATGGATTCTTTTCCAAGCGGTTGTGATTTTGCGGCAAGAGTTTGACAGTGTCAGGCTGGTCATTGTGGGCGGTTCAAGCGGCGATATAGCCGATTATCAGAAGTTAGCGCGCGAAGTCGGGGCGGGGGAGACGGTATTGTTTGTCGGCCGCAAGGCGCGTCATTCAATACCCATTTTTTTGAAAGCGTTTGATATCCTGGTTATGCCCTTCCCGCGCACGGTGCACTATGATCGGTATATGTCCCCGCTGAAACTTTTTGAATACATGGCCTCGGGCCGGCCGATCGCGGCCGCTAAACTGAAAACAATATCAGAGGTTTTAGATGAAACTTGCGCTGTGCTGGTTAACCCTGACGACCCGCGGGCTCTGGCCGGGGGCGCGGCAGAGTTAATACGAGACCCGGAGCTTGGCCGGTCGCTGGCGGCCCGGGCCATTGAGCGCGTAAAAAATTACACTTGGCAGAATCGAGCCGGGGTTATAATTGAGTTTATGAAAAAACCCCACTGATCGAGCTGATTGGGGGAATTAGTCGCAGCCGGTGACGGGGTAGCCGCGAAGTCTTCCAGTCTTATCTCCTCTCCCCAATTGTAGAAGGCCTAATTCCCCATTTGAATCAGACCACCTGTTAGAATAGAGTTATGAAAAAAACA
>CAYILQ010000002.1:0-36209 GCA_964364345.1 uncultured Candidatus Saccharibacteria bacterium
GTCGCAGTCAAAAATCAGGAATTGCAGCAGAAAGGGGTTTTGGAACCATCTCAATCACATCAATCCGCATTTTTGGCATTATGTTGCCGTTTGTTTACATAATAGCCGCAAAGTGCTAGATTTTCAAGAGATGGAGGTGTTGTTCAAAATCGTTGTGGTTTTGTATTCGGTGGTTTTGCACGAAGTTTCCCATGGGGCGGTGGCGGCAAGTCTGGGCGATTCCACGGCCAAAGATTTGGGTCGCTTGACTCTCAACCCCTTTAAGCATTTGGACCTTTTCGGCTCGGTGCTTTTGCCGATATTTACTTTGATGATCGGCGGTTTTGTCTTTGGCTATGCCAAGCCGGTGCCCTACAACCCCCTGAATCTGCGCGACCGCAAATACGGCCCGGCCAAAGTTGCTTTTGCCGGTCCGGCCGTCAATCTGACCCTAGCGGTGCTATTTGGGCTCTTGTTAAGATTTCTGCCGACCGGTCTCCAGGCTACGACCCTGCCGGAACTTCTGGGGTTTATTGTTACCCTTAATCTAGTCTTGGCGGTCTTTAACTTGATGCCGATTCCGCCGCTTGACGGCCACTGGCTGCTCCTGACCTTTCTGCCGGCCCGGTTCGCGGCCCTGAAATTTTTCGTGGTTCGCTACGGTATGATGTTGTTCCTAGTTTTTCTTTTTTTCATCTTCCCGATAATCTTTCCCTTGATTAGTTTACTGTTTAGGATTATAGTGGGCTGAAGATCGCCGATAATTTAGAGAATGCGGTTAACGCCGATTTTTTGTGCTCAAGAGTGAGCACAAATTTACGAATAGTTACTTACACATAACGAATAGCGCACACGAATGAGTCTTAATTCGCATAGCCACATTCGTAGTGTGCTTTTCGTGTGTTATTTGTGGCATTCGCGCGCATTTGTAGATTAGCATTACATTATGCCGACCTTTCGTCAATTACTGAAAAACCCCAGGAAGAAAGCCAAGGCGAAAACTCGATCGCCGGCTTTGGCGTTTGGTTTTAACACCCTCAAGAACAAACCCGTTTACTACCCGGCGCCATTCAAAAGGGGAGTGGCCGTTAAGGTAACTACCGTCACTCCCAAGAAACCCAATTCGGCTTTGCGCAAGATCGCTAGAATTCGATTGACCAACGGCATGGAGGTAACCGCCTATATCCCCGGTGTCGGCCATAATTTGCAGGAGCACTCGGTGGTGACAATTAGGGGCGGCCGGGTTAAAGATTTACCGGGCGTCCAATATCATATTGTCCGCGGGCGGCTCGACGCCACTGGGGTGGAGAACCGAAAACAAGGCCGAAGCAGGTATGGAACCAAGGCCCCGAGAAATTAGTTGATAGTTGGTAGTTCTTAACTACTCACCCCGAAAAGCTTCGCAACGGGGCAGGCTACTCACTACAAATTGCCCACTAACTAATGAGGCGTACCATTAAACGAAAAATTTTTGTTGAACCAGACCGCAAATACCAGTCACCGCTTGTGGCCAGTTTTATAAATAAGGTGATGGAAAGGGGCAAAAAGACCGTGGCGGAAAAAATTGTCTATGGCGCCCTGGAGACAGCAGAGAAAAAATTAGGCAAGCCGGCTCTGGAGATTTTTGAGGCGGCGATCAACAACGCCGGTCCCCAACTGGAATTAAGATCGCGCCGGATCGGCGGCGCCAATTACCAAGTGCCGTTTGAAGTTAGAAGTGGTCGTCGGACCACTCTGGCTTTGCGCTGGATAATCAAGGCCGCTCGCGGCGTCAAAGGCAAACCAATGGTTCAGAAACTTACCGAAGAATTAATTAATGCCTTCAACAATACCGGCGCGGCGGTCAAGAAGAAACAAGATACCCACCGCATGGCCGAAGCCAACAAAGCGTTCGCTCATTTTGCCTGGTGAGTATTTGTCTGGACGCAGACGAGCAAGGCGAGTCGAGTACAGCAACAAATGCTCATCCCCCACCACTTTTGCCGGTAACCGACGGCGCAGGCGGCCCGAATAGGGAATTCCGCCTCCGGCGGAACTGGCTGTTCGCCCCCGCCGCGCAGCTGGAATTAACGGTACTATCCTGATCAAACTTTAAGTATAACTTTCTTGAGCAAAAGTGGTGGGGGATCTCATTTTGTTACCCAATCGCTTCGCTCTTGGACAAAATGGATTATCCCATCGAGAAAATCCGAAACATCGGCATCATCGCTCACATTGACGCTGGCAAGACAACCGTCACCGAGCGGGTTTTGTTTTACACCGGCGTTTCTCACAAGATTGGGGAGGTCCACGAGGGCGAGACCATCACCGACTGGATGGAGCAGGAACGGGAACGGGGGATTACCATTACGGCCGCGGCGGTTACCTGTTATTGGCGGCCTACTTATCAAGTAAATCAATCATCTGCCGAAGTTGCTTCTGCCGAGCTTTCGCAACCGTCAGCTCGTCCCGGTGCCGAAATTAAACCGGTCTTTGACGCCACGTCCCGGAAGTCCCGCCCCGACAATATCGGGGGCGGAGCGGCCAGAAGGCAAGGCAATATCGGCACGGGGACGGCTGCTCAACGCGTTGCGGTTCAACCTCGGCAGCGGGACGCCGAGCACCGAATAAACATCATCGACACCCCCGGCCACATCGATTTTACGGTCGAAGTCAAACGTTCGCTAAGAGTTCTTGACGGAGCAGTCGTGGTTTTTGACGGAGTGGCCGGGGTGGAGCCCCAATCGGAAACCAACTGGCGTTACGCCGACGAGTACGGCGTGCCCCGGATTTGTTTTATCAACAAACTTGATCGTTTGGGCGCTTCCTTTGAACGATCTTTCAGGTCAATTCTTGAGCGCTTGACCCCCTATGCCGTCAGGATGCAACTGCCCGATGGCGAGGAAGACAATTTCAAAGGCGTGGTTAATCTTTTGGAAATGAAATATTACGTCTTTGAAGGCGATCACGGCGAAAGGGTGGTGGAACAGCCGATTCTTTCAGCCCAACTGATGAAAGCTGCCGAAGTTGCCCGCCATGAACTGGTTGAAAAAATTGTTGAGCACGACGACCAGGCAATGCACGACTACTTGGAGGGTAAAGAAATTCCCGTCCAACGTTTGCGGGAGATTTTGAGAAAAGCCGCCATCGCCAACAAACTGGTGCCGGTTTTCACCGGTTCGGCTTTGCGTAACAAGGGTGTTCAATTTGTTCTTGACGGAGTGATTGAATACTTGCCTTCCCCGATTGACAAGCCGGCAGTCAAAGGGGCTGAACCCAGAACCGGTCAGGAAATCACCCGCCAGCCCGATGAAAAAGAACCCTTCGCGGCTTTGGCTTTCAAAATCGCGACTGATGCCTATGTCGGTCAGCTGGCATTCTTCCGGGTTTATTCGGGCGTGCTCGCCGCCGGTTCTTATGTTCTAAACAGCGTTAGCGGTCAACAGGAACGAATCGGCCGAGTCCTGCGCATGCGAGCTAACGACCGAGAAGAGATCGGAGAAGTCTATGCCGGCAATATTGCCGCCGCTGTCGGCCTCAAAGCCACCAGAACCGGCGATACTTTGTGCGACCCGGAGAACCCGATTATTTTGGAAAAGATAATTTTCCCCGAGCCGGTAATATCATTGCGCATTGAGCCCAAGACTAAAGCCGATCAGGAAAAGATGAGTTTGGCTTTGAAGAAACTGGCCGATGAAGACCCGACGTTTAGAATCAAGACCGATGAGGAAACCGCCGAAATGATCATTTCGGGCATGGGCGAATTGCATCTGGAAATCATCGTTGAGCGGATGAAAAGAGAATTCAACGTCGGCGCCAATGTCGGCCGGCCCCAAGTGGCCTATAAAGAGACTATTAAACAAGAGGCCCAAGCCGAGGGCAAGTACATCCGCCAATCCGGCGGCCGAGGTCAGTACGGCCATGTTTGGCTGCGGGTTGAACCCCAGCCGCGCGGCGGCGGTTTTGAGTTTATTGATGAGATCAAAAGCGGGGTCATCCCCAACGAGTTTATTCCGGCGATAGAGAAGGGGGCGCGCGAAGCCATAGACAAAGGCGTGGTCGCCGGCTTTCCCCTGGTGGACATGGCGGTGGCAGTTTATGATGGTTCCTACCACGAGGTTGACTCGTCGGAGATTGCCTTCAAAATCGCCGCTTCGGCGGCATTGCAGGAGGCGGTCAAGCGGGCCAAGCCGGTGATTCTTGAACCGATTATGAAAGTCGAGGTGATTGTGCCGGAGAAGTTTTTGGGCGAAGTCATGGGCGATCTTAATAGCCGACGCGGCCGAATTGAACAGACCAGCGACCGTTCGCCATTGAATCTCAAAGTTATTGACGCCAAGGTGCCCTTGTCAGAAATGTTTGGCTACGCCACCACCATCCGGTCACTGTCAGAAGGCCGCGGCTCTTACACCATGGAATTCAGCCGCTACGAGGAAGTGCCGGCTGGTATTGCAGAGTTGATCAAAGAAGGCAAGAAATAGCCGCTGGGTGGGAAAACTTTTTTTCCGTGTCCTGCGTCTAAAAATTAAAATATTTTGGCCCACCTCGCAGTTTGTCAGGTTTTTATTTTCTGTCAGATCAATCGGGCCAAGGTGCGGCCGTTTGACTTGTGATTTTTGGTTTGCTATACTGGCTGCAGCGTAGGTGTGTTCTCCTAGGTATAAGCCGGCTGTAGGGAAACCTAAGCATTGGCATCTGCCCCGACCCCGCCAGGGCGGGATCGAGGATCCACGATCCCGCCATGGCGGGATCGGGAGAATAGGTCTTCCCTACAGAAGTGAAAAGCGCGAAGCGAAAAGCGAAAAAGGCAAGGCAAAGAGGAATCATCTTTTGAGTTTTGCACTCTAAGCTTTACGTTTGGCGGTAGCGAACGTGAGTAAAAAGTTATATGTTGGTGGTTTGCCTTACAGCGCCACCGATGATCAGTTGCGGCAGCACTTCTCCCAAGCCGGGAACGTGGAATCTGCCCAGGTGGTCATAGACAAGTTCTCGGGCCGCTCCCGAGGCTTCGGCTTTGTCGAAATGTCTTCCGATGAGGAAGCCAACAAAGCCATTGAGATGTTGAACGGCCAAGATTTTGGCGGCCGGAACATCACTGTCAATGAAGCCCGACCAATGGAGGCCAGAGCGCCTCGTCAAGGCGGCTTTAACCGCGGCGGCGGCGGCCGAGGCTTTGGCGGCCGAGGCGGCTACGGCGGCGGTTTGGACAGGTACTAACCTGATCTGGCCGGCCAACTAACCCAACCCCGCCGCGTCAAACGCGGCGGGGTTTGTGTTTCTGCTATCTGGTTGGTTGGCAAGTGCCAGCGGCAGTGGCTTGTGAGCTGTTCTGGTTTTGCTGGGCGGGCGTTAGATGATCGGCCGGGAACGGAGTTTTGTCTATCAAAGCGTCAATAATCCGGCCAACGGTTGAGCGAACAATCCCACCCAACCCAGCCCCACTAGTATCGTTTGCTTGAGCGACCTGATTCAACAGATCTTTTGATTTGGCGATTAAACCCTGACTGTTTTTGATCTTGCTTTTAACGTCGGTTTGATTTTTGGCCGAGCCGGCCTCCTCAATGGCCGATTCAAGCAGAGCCAGGTTTTCTTTCAATTCACCGAGAATCCTGGCTTCTTTGACGGCGGGATTGATGACCTCAATGACTTTCTGTTTGAAGCTGGGCAATTGGTTAATCAAAAAGCCCCCGCCAATAGCCACAATCAGGAAAAAAATGATAAACTTGACCAGAAACCCCACGCTAATATCATATCATATTTTCTTGGATTTGACTGGTGTGCTATAATTAACTCAATGCCAAAAGTAGAAATCTATACCACTCCCTATTGCGCCTATTGCAAAATGGCCAAGGAGTATTTTACCAAAAACAATATCCAGTACACCGAATACGATGTGGCTGCTGACGTTGCCCGGCGCCAGGAAATGCTTGATAAAACCCACCAGTTCGGGGTGCCCGTCATAATAATTGATGGTAAAATTGTGATTGGCTTTGACCGGCCCAAGATTAACCAGTTGTTGGGGTTATAGACCTCACACTATGAAATTGCGTTTAGAAGCAACAAAAACAGATGAGACGCGCAGTTTTGGAGCGTGGCAAAATGTGAGCCGTACCCGGCGGTACGGTGAACATTTTTCCCGCGAAAAACAAGCGTATCGCTGTTTTTGTTGTCTTATTGAGTGCAATTTCATAGTGTGAGGTCTATAGGCTAAACATGGATTCTAAACCTCTGCCATTCAAAAAACTCAACGGTATTTCCGAAAAAACTCTGGAGATCCACCACGACAAGCTTTATGTCGGCTATGTAAAGAAGGTTGATGAGATTGAGGAGAAGCTGGGAAAACTAAGGGACGAGATTATAGCCGGTACGGCCCCGGGCGGGAATGCGACTTACAGCGAACTTCGGGCCTTAAAAGACGCCGAGACTTTTGCCGTCAACGGCGTCTATCTTCACGAGTGGTATTTTGATGTCTTAGGCGTCCCCGTGCCTGATATTGATACCGGCCTTGGGCGCGAAGGGACCGAGGGCGGCGCTTACTCAAAGGCCCCGGAATTGAGCAAAGCGATTTCTGAAAAATGGGGCTCGGTTGAAAATTTCATGAGATATTTTTCTGAATGCGGCATGGCTTCGCGCGGTTGGTCGCTTCTGGTTTGGGACACCAAGCGGGGAAGACTGATGCAGTACAACGGCGACGCCCACAATCAAGGCGGGGTCTGGGGCTGCCTCCCCATCATCGTCCTTGACGTTTACGAACACGCCTATTTCATTGACTTCGGCTCCGACCGCAAGGCCTACATTGAAGCTTTCTGGCGGAATCTCAATTGGTCAGCGGCAGAGGCATTATTTCTCACGGTTAGAAATGTTAAGTTATAAGAACCCATCTCAAAAATCCAATGAGTTGGGTTCAAATTAAAACCGCCGCCAGGCGGTCTTGGGAACATTGACGGGAAATTAGGCTTGCGCATTATACACTCGGTTGTTCTTTTTTGCGACCTAATTCCTCAAAAGCCTCGGCCAATTCTCCGGCAACTATTGACAGCCGTCTGGCTGACCGTATGCGCTTTCCGTTGTTGGGTTGGCGCAACTGGATTGTAGCAAAAAGGCTTCTGGCCTCGGCAAAAAGAGAATCAATAAATCCTTTAATGTCACCCTTCTTCTTTAACCTCTTCCTTCCCATCAGTTACCTCCCGAAAAAAAAGAACTCGTTTTGCGATTGCGAGCAACTATTATGCGGCAACGAGTGATATACTAGCTCTGGTGATTACTTTGGTCAATAACCGAGGCTGTGGATTATCTCCACGAGGGGAACCAAACCCTAGCGTTATAGGCCTTGTCAGTTAGGGGCAAACCGTAAGAAAGGGGAGCGAAGTAGATAAAGGTAATCAAACTGGCAACAATCAGGGCGGCGAAAACTGTTTTTCTTTTCGGTAATTTGTCAAGCAAATAGACCAGGATCAAGATCGCAAATATCAAGGCGGTTAAGTAGTGGTACAGAAACATGGCCCGTTTGATGCCGATGAAGGGTAAAAGATTGAAAAAATACGCGCCGGCCAAAAGCCACAACGAACCGTCGGCCTTTAATTTCCTTAAGAGGACGCTTATCAGCAAATAGAAAACGGCTATGGTAGAAGCCCACCAAATAGCAGGATTACCAAGAAAGTAAATCCGAGAACCAGAGCTGGTAGCTGGTAGCTGATCGCTGGTGGTTGTGTCAGCCTGGTACCAGTAGTAGATTGGTCGGACCATAAACGGCCAGCTGTACCAATGGCTGGAGTAAGGGTGGGTTGCTGTCAAAGTGGCGTTTGATTTGTACATTTGGAGGTTCAACTCGACGAACTTTTCGAATAAATTTAAGGGTTTAATCTCCGGGTGGGCTTGGTTTTGGTTACCCTTGAGGCTCTTTTGAAAAGCGATAGTCATGAAAGCGTCGCCCGGGCCGGATTTGTTAAGGAGCCCAAGATGAATCGCAAAAATCGCAAAATATATCGCCAGAGGCAGTACCAGGAGATTAAATTTTTTAACAAGGAGCAAATTGACCCAGATTTGCTCCTTGCTTCTTAGTACCCTAAGCGCTTCCATAATAATCGGAATCGCCAAGAAAGCGGCTCCGGTCCATTTGACCGACGCCGCCAAAGCGCCGAAAATCCCCGTCAGAATTAAAAGAGAGGTTCGGTTTATCCGGCGATACTTGAGGTAGAAAAAAAGCGATGAGAAACCGAAAAGCAGCAAAAAAGAATCTAAAAGGATAAAACGCGACTGGGTCAGCAGCGAATTTTCCAAAACCGCCAGAGCGCCGACAGCAAACGCCGCCAATCGAGACAAACCGACCTCCAGCGCTAAATAGAAAATGACCAAAGGCAGCAAGATACCGGCGATTGTCGGCAGAAGTCTTAGCCACAAATAGGCGTTATCAGGAAATTTCTGGCCGATCTCGGCAAAACTAAAACCGGGCTGAAAGCCGTTCACATAGCCGACGGCCGAAATTAAGAGCTTGCCTAAGGGTGGGTGAATGTCGAAAAAATACTCGCCCGTAAAATAGCCGGAAATAAATTTGCCAAAATGGACTTCGTCAAAGACCGTCTCGTTAGGATGGCCGTAGAATAGGAAATGGACAATGACGCTCGCGGCCAGGATTATCAGAACCGGCAAGTGTTTGCGCATAAAAATATGATATAATAAGCCAAGGTTATATGCTATACGATCTGATAATTATAGGAGGGTCAGCGGCGGCGACTGCCGCGGGCATTTACGCTGCTCGGCGGAATTTGAATTTTAAGATCATTACCAAGGATTTTGGCGGCGAAGTGGCCACTTCGGGCGAGATCGGCAACTGGCCGGGCATTACCCAAACTGACGGTGTAGCTTTGACTCAACAATTTAAGGAGCACCTTAGGTTTTACCATGTTGAGCCGGAAGAGGGAGTTTGGGTTGAGAAAATTACCCGTCAAGATGACGGCACTTTCTGCATAACCGCGACCAAAGACGGCCAACCAAAGATGGCAGTTGAGAAGCTCCCCGACGGCTCCCAGCCAGCCCGGCGCTGTGATTATGTAACTAAGACCTTAATCTTGGCCACCGGCGTTCATCCCCGGGAGCTTAACATCCCGGGCGAGAAAGAGTTCCGCAACAAAGGGGTGAGTTACTGTTCCGTTTGTGATTTGCCTGTTTTTGCTGGAAAAATTGTAGCAACCGTCGGCGGCGGGAACTCGGCGCTGGAGTCGGCTCTAATGGGTACCGACATTGCTTCCAAAGTTTATGTCGTCAACAAAAACCCTCAATTCAAAGGCGACCAGATTTTGATTGATAATCTAACGCGGAAAAAAAACGTTGAAATAATCTACAGCGCCAAGACTACGCGAATTACTGGCAGTGAGTTTGTGAATGGCTTAAAATACACTGACAAGGACGGCAAAGAGCAGGAGCTGAAAGTTGACGGCATCTTTGTCCATATCGGCATGGTGCCGAACAGCGGTGTCGCGCCCGAAGGCACAGAGAAGAATCAATTCGGCGAGATCATAGTCAACAAAAACTGTGAGACCAACATCCCTGGTCTTTACGCCGCCGGCGATGTCACCGACGTGCCCCACAAGCAAATCGTCATCGCCGCCGGCCAAGGGACTTGCGCGGTGCTGTCAGCGGTCAATTACTTGAACCGACTCAAATAAGTGCAAATAAGCCGATGCCAATTTACGAATAATGCGAATCTACAAATGAAAAATATGATTTATCTCGGCTCCGATCACAGAGGATACGAGTTGAAGGAGAAAATCAAGAAGTGGCTTTTAGATTGGGGTTATCAGTCTGAAGACTGCGGCGCTTTTGAATATGACGAAAAAGACGACTATCCGGACTTTGTTCATGGAGTCGCCCAAAAAGTTTCCGCAGACCCGGAAAATTCAAAAGCGATCATTCTGGGCGGTTCCGGACAGGGTGAGGCAATGGTGGCGAACCGGTATAAAGGTGTCAGAGCGGCGGTTTTTTACGGGCCCCCGTTTCAGTTTAAGATGATGTCGTGGTCTAAATGGCTTATCTTAGGCAGCGGGGGGCTTAATGTGGCCCAGAAGAGCGAATTTTCCGTTCTGCAAAAACTTGTTAAACTGTCTCGCGAACACAATGATGCCAATGTCTTGTCTCTGGGCGCTTCCTTCGTTGATGACGACGTGGCCCAAAAGATAATCAAACTCTGGCTGGAGACACCGTTTAGCGGCGAAGAGAGGCATATTAGGCGCCTTGGTAAAATAGAGGATTTGAAAAATGACTAGTCACAAGATTAATTTAATTGTTTCCGTTATTCTCGGCGTGATTGCGGGACTTTATGTTTCTTTGCAGCCTCCTCACATTTTCTGCTTTGACGATTGCCCGGTACCTATTTTAGAGAAAAGGGTTACCGTTGGTTTGGGAGTCTTCGCTTTCATATTTTTGATTGTCTTTATTTTTTTGGAACTGGTAAGGTTCTTCAGAACTAAGCGGATCGTCGTAAAGAACCGCGGTACTGGAGATTGACTTGAGAGTACTCTCATGGTGACTTGAGGTGCGACCTCAAATAAATGAGAAAGGTAAAGTTTGTCAAAGGAGAGTTTTTCCATGTCTATAATCGTGGCGTGGATAAGCGCAATATTTTCCTGGATCAGGGGGATTATTTGAGGTTTTGCAAAGCGCTTAAATTTTTTAATTCCGAGAGTCCTTGCTGGATAGCAACGGTTAACAGAAAAGACCAAACTCCTTCCCCCGAAGATCAATTGGTGGATGTAATCTGCTTTTGTTTAATGCCTAATCATTATCATCTGCTTTTGCGGCCAATAACCGAAAATGGGGTGACCAAGTTCATGCGTAAACTAAACACCGGCTATACTATTTATTTTAATATTAAGCATCAGAGAACCGGTAGATTGTTTGAAAATAAATTTAAAGCCATCCATGTTGATAACGACCTGTACCTTAAACACCTTACTCGATATATCCACTTAAACCCGCTTGATCTGTATCAAGGTGAATGGCGGGAGGGCAAAGTAGGGAACGCCAAATCATCCTTGCGATACATAGAGGATTATCCGTGGTCAAGTTATTCCAGCTATGTTTCGAAATTTAAGCGCAATGATATAATTAACCCTAAACCGCTAATGGAAATCTTTGGAGGCGAAAACTATGAAAACTTTGTTGCCTCTTGGACAGCACGTGATTTCGATACGGTCAGACCATTGACGCTGGAATAGTTTGTGTTTTGTTGAGGTCGCACCTCAATAAATCTTATGGCTGAAGTTTTTGTAACAAGACCTATCCCAAATCGAGGAATTGAAATTCTTAAGGCCGAAGGGTTTGATGTTGTCATAAACGAGATAGCCAGAGAGCGGGCGGCGACGAAGGAGGAGATGTTGGCTGCTCTGGGGCAAGCTCGAAATGAAGGAAAGCCCTTCAGTGCTTTGCTTTCGGTCTTGACTGAAGAAATTGACGCCGAAATTATGGATGCTGCCGGACCACAACTTAAAATTATCGCTAATTATGCGGTCGGTTTTGACAATATTGATCTGGCGGCGGCTAAACAACGAAGGATCATGGTGACTAATACGCCGGAAGTGCTTACTAATACGGTGGCCGAACACACCTTTGCTTTAATGCTGGCCATTGCTCATCGGGTTTCTGAAGCCGATCGGTTCAGCCGCGCGGGATTATATAAAGCTTGGGGACCAGAACTGCTTTTGGGTACCGATGTTTCAGGCAAGACCTTGGGTGTAATTGGTCTTGGCCGGATTGGCTCGCGAGTGGCTCACCACGCTGTCAAGGGCTTTGGCATGAAAGTCATGTACACTGACCCCAAACCCAATCCAGACTTTGAGAGGGAATATGGAGCAATTTACGCGGCCAGTGTTGATGAGCTTTTACCTCAAGGCGATTTTGTGTCAATCCACGCGCCGTTGTTGGATTCGACCCGGCACTTGATAAATGAGGCCAGGCTCAAGATGATGAGACCGACCGCTTACTTGATAAACACTTCGCGCGGCCCGATAATTGATGAGAAGGCTCTGGCTGCAGCCTTGGTGCAGGGTTGGATCAAGGGCGCGGCCATTGATGTTTTTGAAAACGAGCCCGAGATTACTCCCGAGCTAAAAACGCTTGATAACATAATCTTGACCCCCCACATCGCCTCGGCGACCGCGGAAACCAGAAACAAGATGGCCGTTCTCGCCGCCGAAAACATTATTGAAGCTTTGGAAGGCAAAATCCCGCCCAATTTAGTTAAATAGCCACTAGCCGCTAGCGACTAGCCACTGACACTAGTCGCTAAGGGCTAGTCGCTAGTTGCTTGTTTGGCAGAAATCATTCCGGCAATACTAGCCAAAAGCCGAGAAGAGCTAGTTGGTAAAATCATAATCGTTGAGCCGTACGTTGAGCGCGTCCATCTTGACATTGCCGATGGTATTGCCGTGCCCAATGTCACCATCAGCGGCCCCGAAGAAATTGAGACCGTTGAGACCCGGCTTGCCCTCGGTGTTCATCTGATGGTTTCCAAACCGGAGAATCATATCCATCGCTGGCTGGAGACCCAAGCCGACAAGTTTGTCTTTCACATTGAATACACCCAAACCCCCCAAATGATTATTGACGCGGTAAAAGAAGCGGAGCGCTCGGTGGGCATTGCTTTGAATCCGGCGACACTGGCGGCCAAGATTGAACCATTTATTGACCAAATAGATTTTGTTCATTTCATGACTGTGGAACCCGGTTTTTATGGAGGTAAATTTGTGGAATCAGTCTTGGATAAAATTTCCGATTTTCACTATTTCTACCCCGATAAGCCAATTGAAGTTGATGGCGGCGTTACCCCCGAGACCGCGCCCCGATTGATTGAGGCTGGAGTCAGCGGGCTGGTGGTGGGGAGTTATATTTTTCAAAACCACGATGTAGCTAAAGCAATTGAGAATTTGAAACTAGCAATAAGCAATAAGCAATAAGCTGTGGGCTATAAGCGCCAGGAAGCCTTGCTCTTATTGCCTGTTAGCTTATTGCCTACCGCTTACTTTGTATG
Organism: uncultured Candidatus Saccharibacteria bacterium; assembly: GCA_964364345.1. Taxonomy (GTDB): domain Bacteria; phylum Patescibacteriota; class Minisyncoccia; order 2-02-FULL-40-12; family IGHO2-01-FULL-4-A; genus CAYILQ01. Next base: position 12,983 of record CAYILQ010000002.1, read on the forward strand.
ACGTTATCACCATAGGCTCGGCGACCCGCGATGTTTTTTTGATGGCCGAGGGGTTGGAAATTAGAAAGCACGCCGATTCGCTCACGGGCGTTGAGCAATGTTTTCCTTTGGGGACAAAAATTGAGGTTAAGGACATAGTTTTTGCCACCGGTGGCGGCGGGACTAACACGGCAGTGACTTTTGCCCGCCAGGGTTTTAAGACCGCCTGTCTGGGAGTAATCGGCGATGACATCGTTGGCAAAGAAATACTGATTGAATTGGCCCACGAGGGGATTGAGACCAAATTTTTCCAGAAACACCGCGATGATTTCACGGCTTACTCGGTGATTTTGGTCAACCCCTCGGCCGAGAGAACCATTTTGAGTTACAAAGGCGAGGGTCAGCATTTCGATATTAAAAAAGTTGCCTTTGATAAACTCCGGGCCAAATGGTTCTACCTTGATTCTCTGGGCGGCCATTACGACTTGCTTGAAGCCCTGGTTGGGCACGCCGTCAAAAACAAAATAAAAATTGCTTTTAACCCCGGCGGTAAAGAGCTGGCACACGGTTGGGACCGCCTAGCGCCGATTTTGAAAAATATTGATGTTTATATTACGAATAAGGAAGAGGGGAGCCAGCTCACCGGAGTTGAAGCCGGCGACCAAAAGATGATTCTGGACAAACTGCAGGCAGCGGTCAAGGAGATCGTAATTGTTAGCGATGGCCACAATGGGGTTAGAGTGAGAGACGGTCAGAGTGAGTACAGCGCCGGTGTGCCCGATTCACCGATTGTTGAACGCACCGGCGCCGGCGACGCTTTCGGTTCCGGGTTTGTCGCCGAGTATATTAGGAGTTCAGGGCTGGAGGCTGGAAGCCGGGAGCGGGAAGCTGCGATAGCAAAATCAATCCAATTTGCCACAGCCAACGCCTCCTCGGTGGTGACCCAATTTGGCGCCAAAGCCGGGATTTTGAAAAAAGGTGATTGGGGCCCGTGGCCATTGGTAGAAGTTAGGATGAGCTGACCCTTAGTTCCCGGCTGCGTTAATGGGCTTATTCGGATTAGGATTTATTCCGCCAGTCGGCGGACCAAAATTTGGGCTCCGCTTCGCTCCGGCATACCCCCTCGCCACATTTTAAGTATCGGCCTCCGGCCGAGGCTAGACCCCAAATTTTGGACAAATCCTAATCCTCGGTAACCCCATTAAGCTTGCCTGCGAGGTCGTTCGAAGAGGGGTTAGCTCACCCAATTTTAAACATATGTCCGCTGCCCATGATAAATTGGCTAAGATGTTGAGGACTAAACCGGAGGTGGTTTTGGATTTGGAGAAAAAGCTGGAAAAAGTAACAGGCAAAACTGGGGTGGTGGAGGGGATTGCTGAACAAAATGATATGCTGATCAAGCATTCGTTTAGTGAACTGGGTATCGGCTCGCAAAACCGCGACGCTGAAACTGTTTATCAAGCCCTAATCGGCCAGCTTGAAAATTTTGACGAGCACCTGTACAACTATTTGGACAAACCGGATTTATCAAAAATGTCCGTGGTCTGCGGCAAGCTCTGTGAAACCGCTCTTACCCTTAACCAACCCCAGAAGGGGTTTTTCATTAAAAAAGATCGGGCCATCCAGATGCTTGAAAAATTTCCGCCTCAAAATCTTCTTGACTACTTTGGCCATAGAACCGTGGCCGAATTAGTTGAAAAGCGGGGTTTTGCCTCGGTCTTTAGTTCGCTGCGTTTTGGCCAGAGCGGCCAGTGGATGCATAAATTTTTTGATGGGGCCTACAATGATCTAACGCCCAGTGATTTCGAGGAGCGGGAAGTCGAGCTCAAAGTTCTGGAAACCATCTGGCTGGCCGTGGCTGAAAAATTCCTTGAGAAGAAATACCACAATGTCAGCCATCTCAAAGAATTGGGTGTCATTTTCGTGACCCCAATTAAAATAGATACCCCCGGCGAGACGTTAAGGATGTTTACTCTGCTCCTTCATTATCTCAACGAAGTGCCGTTTTACTCAAAACTGTTCCGGAAGTTCTCGACTGAACCAAATTTCAGCGACAAGTTAAAATCGCTCCTTCGGGGTGACGTCCCAGAAAACAAACTACTCACTACAAACTACTCACTACAAACTGTTTCTTTCAGGATTGTTCAAAGATACCTGGCCAAAGATGACCCGGATGATTTTCGTTTGCTTGAACCTCACGTCAATCCCGAAGCCGAGCATTGGTACAAAGCCCGGAATGATTTGAGAAAAATTGCCCTGCCCTCCGAAGTCTGGACAAAGGAAGGGCAGGACTTAGATTTTGTCGGAGACTTTTTCCCGTCAAGCTCGGGCGGCGAACAGCTTGTCAGTTTTGATCTGATAGATCTAGTGATGTCTTTGGTCAAAAAAGGCGAGATCAAATATCTATACCATCAGCAGGAAGCTCTGTGGAATAAGATTTTCATTGAATATCTGGGACGTGATAAGCTAGAGAAACTAGTTGAAGAAAATATTATTTCTGGTTTTATCAAACTATGAGAACCTTGGCCGAATACTTCCAAGATGCTAAAGCTAATCGATGGGCGATTGGCCATTTTAATTTTTCCACGGCCGATCAGTTAAAAGCGATTGTGGAAACGGCGGCGGAGCTCAAGTCGCCGGTGATGGCGGGGACTTCGGAGGGCGAGGCCAAGTTTATCGGTTACGATCAAGCGGTGGCTTTGGCGCGGTCCTATCAAGAAGAGGGCCATGCCGTTTGGCTCAACGCCGACCATCACAAGAGTTTTGAATCTTGCAAGATGGCTATTGACGCTGGTTATGACACGGTTTTGATTGATGCCTCTAGATTGCCGCTGGCGGAAAACATTGCTTTGACAAAGAAAGTCGTTGATTATGCTAGCTCGATCAATGCCGAGATTGCCGTTGAAGGCGAACTTGGCTATTTAAGAGGGGAGTCGCAAGTTCAGGAAAAAGTTGAGATCAGCCCCAGCGATTACACCCAGCCCCAGGAGGCTTCAGATTTTGTCAGTCGTACCGGCGTCGGCCGACTGGCGATTGTTTTCGGCAATATCCATGGCATCGTTACCCAACAAGAGGAACATCTCGATGCCAACGCCCTCAAAGCGATCGCGGCAGCTGTGCCAAATGTTGCCTTAGTACTCCACGGCGCCTCGGGCCTGCCGGCTGCCGAAGTTGGAGAAGCGATAGCTAACGGTATCGCCAATATCCACATCAACACCGAGCTCCGGCTGGTTTATCACGATAAATTGCACGAAGAGTTGGAAAAAGAGCCGGGACAAACTACGCCCTACAAATTCCTGACCCCATCTCTTGAAGCGATGAAGGAATTAATCAGCCAAAAACTCAAACTTTTCGGCTCGGAGAACAAGATCTAGATTTTTATTTCGACTACATCGCCGTCTTGGGCAATGTAATCGCGGCCGACGAGGTGGAGTTTGCCTTGCTGGCGGGCGGCGGACCAACTGCCGGTCTGAAGCAGATCGCGCCACTGGATGACCTCGGCGCGGATGAAGCGCTTTTCAAAATCGGTGTGAATCACTCGAGCGGCTTGGGGGATGAGAGTCCCTCTTTTTGTTGTCCAAGCTCGAGTTTCGTCTTCGCCGGTGGTCAAAAAAGTTATCAAACCCAAGGCGTCGTAGCATTTCTTAATCAGAGAATCCAAGCCGCTTTCATTTAACCCTACTTCTGCCAAATATATTTTCTGCTCCTCGAGCGCGGCTTCCGAAAGCAGCAGCTCAAAAGGCGCCGAGAGAACAACATAATCATTATTTTCGGCAGGGTTTTCAAGATTTTCCGGAGTCCATTTTTCTTTCAGTTGTTTTTCTGACACGTTGAAAATGTAAATTATTTTTTTGCCTGTTAGTAAATCAAGCGGGGGCAAGTCGCACTCTCCTTTTTTAGTTTCTCTTTTTTCCTTGGTTTCTAAATCAGCCAGTTCCAGTTCGGTTTTAATTATTGCGATATCATCAGTCGGGTTAATTCTTTTGTGGACGTGGATGATGCTTTCGTCTTCAAAAACTCTGACCACTTCGGCAATAGCGTTAACTTCGCGGATGTGGGCTAAAAACTTGTTGCCCAAGCCCTCGCCCTGCGCCGCCCCCTTTACCAGTCCGGCGATGTCAATGAACTCAATCGCCGTGGGGATGATTTTGGCCGAATGCGACATTTTGGCCAATAACTCCAGCCGCTCATCCGGCACGGCCACCACCCCGACATTCGGGTCAATGGTAGTGAAGGGATAGTTGGAAATATCCACCTGTTTTTTGGTTAGGGCCTGAAACAGAGTTGACTTGCCAACGTTTGGCAGGCCTACGATTCCGATTGAGAGCATGGTAAAATCACTATAACAACAACATGCGATTCAATCCAGAAATTTTCAGAGCCTATGATGTTAGGGGGGTTTATGATAAAGATCTTGATTGTGATTTTGCGGTTGGTCTTGGAACGGCGTTAGTCAGCTATCTCAAGGGTCCAAAGATCCTGGTGGCTCACGATGATCGCGATTCTTCAATTGCCCTCGCCCAGTCGCTGATGAATGGTGTGATGGCAGGCGGTAGCAAGGTAATTTACCTTGGCCTAGCGACGACACCTTTTTTTAATTTTGTTTTCGGCCAGCTTGGGGTTGCCGGTGGGGCAATGGTTACAGCTTCTCATAACCCCCCTCAATACGCCGGGTTCAAGATTTTTGGCAGGGGCGGCAATCCTCTTGGTCTTGATTCGGGCCTGGGGATTATAAAGGAGTTGGTTGAAAAGAATCAGTTTGATAAATTCAGAAAACAAGGCGACCTGATCAAGCCAGACCGTAAGAATTTGCTCGAGAAGTATGTAAAATTCGTTGCTGCCAAAGCGAAATCGAGGCCTGGAGAATTAAGGGATTTAAAAGTAAAGATTTCGGGGTCAGGGGTAGCAATGGAGGAAGCAGGGCTTCTGGCCAAAATCTGTGGCTTATCGGTTGACGACAATGGCGATATCCGTTTTCTGTTTGACGGTGATGCTGACCGGTTAGCCGTCATCAATGAAAATGGCGATCCCGTCCGTTCCGATCACCTCGTAGGTCTTTTGGCCAAGGATGCCGTTAAGTTTTTGTCTAAACCGAAGGTGGTTTACGATTCGCGATTTTCCAAAGGGGTGACCCAGAAGTTTGGCGAGTGGGGGGTCAAAGGCTTTCGGTCCCGGGTGGGTCGGGTTTTCGTTAGGGGTGAGATGATTAAACGCCAAGCGGATATCGGCGGTGAACTTTCCGGCCACGTTTATTTCAAAGAAGCCAATTACCACGAGCTGCCGCTTTTGGCGATGTTGAGACTTCTCAAAATATTGGCCCGAAGCAAAATGTCGATCGTGGAATTAGTTAAACCGTTCCAAACTTGGTATAACTCCGGCGAGATTAATTTTGAGATCGCGGATTTACCGAATCGGCCGGACTCCGGCTCGGAGCCTCCAAATAGACCACTATCATTTCACTACGATCGTGGTAAAATGATAGTGTGGGATTTGTTCGAGTTACTAAAACAAAAATTCAGCGACGGGGAATTTGATGACTTGGACGGCTTGACCATTGAATACCCGGATTGGTGGTTTAACATCCGGCCCTCAAACACCGAGCCGGTGCTGCGGCTTGTGGTTGAAGCAAAATCCCAAGAACTGTTAGAGCAAAAGATATCAGAAGTTTCAGGGTTAATAAAAACCGCTCTGTTTTAGTCAATGCCGATTTTTTGCTTGATTTCTTTCAGATTCGCCTTAGCTATTTTTTTAGCTTTTTCCTCGCTTTCCGTCAATATCCTTTCGACTAACCCCAAATCACCGGCAAACTGGCGATGCTTTTCCTGAAACGGTTTGAGGAAATCAGCAATCACCTCGGCCAGATCGTTTTTGAACTCAACGTAAGTCTTGCCGCCATATTGACCTTCAATCTCTGGGGTCGGCTTATTACTCAACAGCGAATAGATGGCGAGCAAGTTAGAGATTGCCGGTTTCGCGTTTTCGTCAAACTTAATCTCGCTGCCGGAATCGGTGACGGCTTTTTTAATTTTGTTTCTGATTTCGTCGGGTGAGTCAGAAAGGGCAATGCCTTCGTCTCCGGTTTTGGACATCTTAGCCGTCGGCTCTTGCAGTGACATTATTTTCGCCCCCTCGGTGACGTAGGCCTTTACGCTCGGGAAGACCTCCCCGAACATGTGATTGAATTTTTTGCCGATTTCATTAGTCAAATCAATGTGCGGCAGTTGGTCTTGGCCAACCGGTACCAGGTTTGACTTGTAAATCAAAATATCAGCCGCCATCAGTACCGGATAATCCAAAAGTCCCATGTGATTGTATTTGGGTGATTTTGCTAACTGCTCTTTGTAAGTTGGCAGGCGATCGAGCCAGCTGACTGGCGTGATGGTATTAAAAATCCAAGCCAGTTCAGTATGCTCGGAGATTCTTGACTGGCGAATAAGCAGGGATTTTTCCGGATTGACTCCGGCGGCGAGAAAGTCCAAAACGGTATCTGCCACTTGCTGGTAGTAGGTTTTAGGATCAAACGGCGTGGTAATCCCGTGATAATCAACCACGGCAAAAATCGCTTGTTCAGTTTGAGGGTCATCCTGCAAAGCAATCCAATTCTTAATCGCTCCGAGGTAATTCCCCAAATGCAATTTCCCCGACGGCCGGATCCCCGAGAAGACTTTACGCATAAATCCAGAATAACAGATACGTAGAGACGAAAAAAGGGGAGACCCCCGGCTTGCAATCTTACATGGGCGCCTTGTACACGAACAAGGCGCCCATGTAATTGCCATTTAGACCTCAATCACCACTGGCAAGACCATCGGGCGGCGTTCGGTTCTTTGAAACAGGAACATGCCGATCTCCTCGCGCAGGATCTCTTTGAGATCGGCCGGGTTGATCGGGTGAGTGGCTCTTTTCTCAATCAGAAATTTGATCTTTCGGCGAACTTGAGCCAAAAGCTCTTTGTTTTCTTTAAGATAAACGAAGCCCCGGGAAATAATATCCGGACTGCCCCGAACCTTGCCGGTTCGGGGATCCACCAGAGTGATTAACACGAACATGCCATCTTCGGCCAGGACTTGGCGGTCGCGCAAGACCACATTGCCGATATCGCCAATGCCCAAACCATCCACCATGACGTTGTCCGAGGGCACGGTTTTTTTGTCAAACCACCAAGCGCCGGCTGTTCGATTGACGGGATCGGGATCGTCAATATGAATAACCGAACCGTTATCGGCGACAATGACATTTTCTTCGGGAATGCCCTCGGCCTGACCCAGAAGACCATGACTGACCATCATTGAGTAATAGCCGTGAATCGGCATTAAAAATTTCGGTCTAATTAGACTAATCATCTTACGCAACTCTTCCTGGTGAGCATGGCCCGAAGCGTGGATGTCCATCAGACCAGAATGATAAACTCTGGCCCCCATGCGGTAAAGCAGATCCTTGAGACGCTGGACCGTTCGCTCGTTGCCCGGAATAACCGAGGATGAAAACACAATTGAATCGCTTTTTCTAAGTCTAATCTGGCGGTGCTCGCCCGAGGCGATCCGCATCAAAACCGCCCGTTCCTCGCCTTGAGCGCCGGTGCCGATGACAGTGACATTGCGATCGGGGTAATCATCAATTTGATCAATGGCGATTTGAGTGCCCTTTTTGATGTGGAGGTGGCCGGATTCTTTGGCGAATTCAACATTGCTTTTGAGACTGAAGCCGTCAAAAGCCACTTTGCGGTTGTAATTTTCGGAAAGATATATCAACTGCTGGATTCGGTTCATCAACGAGGAAAAAGTAGCCGTGATAATCCTGCCCTTGGCTTCTTTGAAAATTATCTCAAGGTTTTCTTGGATGGTTTTTTCCGAAGGCGTAACCCCTTCTTTTTCGGCGCCGGTTGAGTCCGACATCAGCATGGTGATACCCCGGTCGCCAATGCTTTTGATAAATTCCAGATCAGCCGGCGGCTCATTAAGGGGTGTCGGGTCAAGCTTGAAATCAGCCGTATGGACAATTCGGCCGGCCGGAGTGGTGATAATCAAAGCCGTGTCGTCGGGTATATTGTGATTGACATGGAAGAATTCAATCTCAATCTCGCCAAATTGGACCTTGTCTCCGTCCTGGACCAAATTGATATCCAGTTCCGGCAAGTGGGGGAACTCCTGATGACGCTTAAGCACTATACCCCGGGTCATGTTCATGGTGTAGATTGGGGGGTTGCCCAAGCGGTTAATGAGATAGGGCACACCGCCGACATGGTCCATATGGCCGTGAGTCAAGATTATAGCCCGAATTCGGTTTTGTTTACCGTCAAGATAGCTGGGGTTGGGCAAGACGTAATCAATGCCCAGCATGTCTTCTTCCGGAAAACCAAAGCCAACGTCAATGACGATAATGTCATTTTTGTACTCAATCAAACACATATTGCGGCCGACTTCGCCCAGGCCCCCAAGGGCGATAATCTTCAGGGTGTTATCGGCTTCGCCGTTGCCCTCTTTGATCGGGCGGGTGTTGACCGGTAAAAGGCGCCGGGTTCTTGGCCTTTCCCGGCCGTCTTTGTAGCGCGGCGCCCGGCGCCGGCCGCCGGGGCTCCCCGGTCCGCCCGCCCCCCCCCCCCCCCCGGGGCGCCGCGGAGTTGGTCCCTGGCCACGGTCATCGCCGCGGCCGTTATCGGGAGCGTTGATTGAAGCTAAATGAGTTTTGAGTTCTTTGAGAATGTTATCCATTAGTCACTACGAAGTACGAATTCCTACGAGTATGCGGATGCTATCGGAATCTTTTTACGGTTTTTACGTTAGCTGGTCTTTTTCAAATTTTTCATCAGTTGCTCAAAAAGTTCCAAGTAATCGCGAAAGCGTTTAGAAATTTCTTCGGCCAGCTCCTCATTGTAAGTATGAACAGTTAAATTTCGATCATCAATCATTTTTAGCCACTTCTCATTGTCCTGCATTAACTCAAACTTGAAACCTTCCTGAAAACACTCTTTGGGCGAGCGGCAAACAATCCCTTGGACTCTAAGTGATTTTTGAATATTTTTCCAAGCCAGCTCAAAAGTGAACTCGAATCTTTTTATCGAAGCGTCGCGATTTTCCACGCTTTTTTCCTTAGCTAAAACCTCCCGGAATCTTTCCAGGGAGTTTTCAAATGATTCTAATAACTCTTGGTCGGTCATAGAGTTTATAATGGTTTGGCGTGCTCAAGAGCGGCATGCCTGAATTTTTCGCCCACCAAATTGAGATCTACAACATCAATTTTTCGAAGAGTGGGAATTTGCTCCACTTCTTGTCGGATCTTGAACATTAAATTATCCGGCACCTTTTCCTTGCCCAGAATACCGATGTCAATGTCAGAAGTCTTTGACGCGGTACCCTTGGCCCACGAACCAAAAAGCATAATTTGATAGTCGGAGGGCAAATATTCCTTGGTTATTTTTTGCACTTCTTTAACAATTTTTTCTTGTTCCATGTACTCGTATTTTAGCACTTATGAAGTCAGGAGGTCAATTTCAAGTTTTTCTTTGGCGGCAATTAAAATTCTTTGGTAACTTTCACTGACCCAATCGGGCGGGAGGCAAGCGAGCCGAAATAACTGGTGCCGATGGAGGGAGTTGAACCCTCAAGCCTTGCGGCACACGCTCCTGAAGCGTGCGTGTTTGCCAATTTCACCACATCGGCCTTAAGACCGCGATTTCTTAAAGGTTTCTATGGCGGATGCGTCAAGAGGATCAACCCCTAAATGGCGAGCTAAATCAAAGGAAGTCGAGACCGCCAGGTTGTAGTTGCCAAGAATTTTTTCAAGTCTGCCGCCGCCCGTCAGTTTGATGACTTCGTGATCAATACCCATAGCCGCCAGAAACGAGGCGAACTTTTCCAGTATGTCTTTGTCGGCTTTGTCTTCGTCAGGGTCGGCTAGGATTATCGGAAAAGGTTTAAGTGTTCCAACGGCATTGCCAATGAACTGCCGACCTTGCTCGCCCTCGTGCCGAAATTGAGCTTGCCTTTGGCACGAAGGGACGGAAGGACAAAAGGGACTTGCTGGCAAAGCCAAGTTCAATTTCGGCAGCGGGACGGTCAATGTCGGCGCCGGGACGCTCGGCGCCGGGACGGCGAAGCCGGCCAATTCATTGTGGGCCGCTTCGGGAAAGTAGTTTGAGAACGAATGAATCTTGCAATCCTCATTAAAATTAGTCTTCCAGAACTTGGCCAGATAACGCCATTGGTAGGACGAGTAAATCAGAGGTGTTTTGAAACCGATCCGACTGGAGAACCTAGGGCCAACAACAGGTTTGGTCTGGATATTGGTTGGCAGCTTGAAATCAATGATAGCAGAATTGTTAAGCAGTGTCAACAAAGAGGCCAGCATATAGCCAACTCCGAGTCTTGGTGGTACTGGATCGTCAGGTAGTTTGATTAAAAGTGCGTCATGTTCTCGGGCAGTCTTGGCCAACTCACCACCCTTAGTTATAGCTGCTGTGGGGATTCCCAATTCTTGGGCCGCCTTAAAAGATGAAATTGTCTCTTCGGTATTGCCCGACCAGGAAGTGCAAATGATCAGGTGCTCACGACCGGCCCAATGGGGGAGACCAAAACCCCGCTGGATGTAACAATTGAAGCCGTCAAGCCAGAGCGTTGAGATTATCTCTCCCGGAATCGCCGAACCGCCCAGGCCGCAGAAAATTACCCGGCTAAAATCACCGGAAACCTTGACATTTTTGGCCGCTTTAGCCCCTTCGGCTAGCTGCCTGGGAAAGTTAATGGTCATTGGGTCGTTGGAAATTGATTGGAAATTGAAAATTAAAAATTGAAAAATTACTTTCTGAACGTTCTCTTTGTCTCAATAAACCACTTGTGTATGGTGTCAAAGCGGTCAGACGGCACGGCGATGATCTTGGCGCCGTTGGCTTTTATCTTTGTCGGTTGAGCGTAAAGATAATCGGGGCTGTAAAGAAATACCACCGGCGCGTCGCTTACAACGATTCTTTGAAAATCGGCGTATTTAGCCAAGCGAGTAGGCCGATCCAGAGTTTGCCGAGTCTCCTCCAAAATTTTGTCGGCGTCCTTGTTGTCATAAAGGGCCAAATTCAGACCGGGGTCTTTCTTTTGGGACGAGTGCCAAAAGCTGAAAGGGTCGGGATCAAGACCCAGCACCTCGCCAAAAAGCAAGGCCTCATACTCGCGATCTTTAATGGCTTGCTGAAGTTCCGGCAAGGCCAGAGGCTCAACAAATACTTTGACGCCGACCGCTTGCCATTGGGTTTTTAATTGGTTGGCGACCGAGACCAGTTCGGGCCAGTTAGAGGTGGTAATCCGAATTTCAAGTTTGGTCGGCCCCGGCGGCGGCGCTTGAGTTTTAGAGACAGCGCTCTTTTTAGCCGGCCCCGGCGGCGCTTTTTCCCTGACTCTTTCTTGGTTCTGCGTTTCCGCGGCGTATTTCCAACCGTTGTCTTCAAGAATACGATTGGCTTTTTCGAGGTTGAACTCGTACCTAACTGAAGGATTGGCTACATCAATTATACCCGGCAGCATCGGCGAGTCAACGGCCGAACCGCTGCCGCCGAGAATTTTATCAAGGATTGCTTTTTTATCGGTGGCGTAGTTAAGAGCCAGACGGACGTTTTTGTCGGACAAGGATTTGCTGCGGTTTTGATTGAAAAATACGGCAAAATAACGCGGCAGTCTCAAGTCTTTGATATTCAATTTGCCCAAGAACCGGACCGAGTTTTTCTTTTGAGGCGAGATAAAGCTAAAGCCGTCAATCTCGTTTTGATTGAAAGCGCCGACCATCTTGTCTTCAGAGGAATAAAATTGAAAAGTTATCTTTGAAATATAGGGTTTGCCCTCATGGTAGTTTTCAAAAGTTCTGAACTCCATCGCTGAAACATTGCCCTCCACGCCCCGCCTGATCTTGTAAAACTTATACGGCCCAGCCCCTATTGGTTTAATGTTTAACTCGGAAAGGCCGAAGCTGGCCGGCTTGATGTTTTCCCAAAGATGTTTGGGCAAAATGCCCAGGGTGGCGTTGCTTAAGAATTGAGCGTATTTGTTTTTGAGCTTGAAACTGACGGTTTGATCGTTGACTTGGTCAACTTCAACTCCCTGCCAGTTAATTCGCTGGAAACTGCCGTAGTCGGAGTTCTGGGCGGTAAGGATCGTAAAAACAACGTCAGCGGCCGTCAGCGGCCGGCCGTCATGCCATTTGAGTCCGTCGCCCAATTTGAAAATGTAGGTTAGACCGTCGCTGGAAATTTCGTAGGATTGGGCCAAGTCATTGGTTAGGCGGCCATCCGAGTCGAACTTCATCAAGCCGGCATAAACGATCTTGGAAAGATCGCGATCAACGTCGCTGGTTTGGGCCAGGAGGGGATTGATGGTCTTGGGCGCGCCCACCATGCCCTCAACGAATGATCCCCCGAAATCGGGCCCGGGAATCGTGAAATGGAAATAAGCGCCGACGGGAATGGTTGTCAAAGCGACTAAAGCCGCCGCCGCCAGCGCCAAAATCAAATAGCGTTCCCGAACTGATAAAAGTTTGGGCAGGTGGCGCAATTGATCTTTGGTCGGTAAAAACCTCGCCAACCAAGCTCTAATCTCCAACTTCACCTTTCGCCGCAACTGTCGTTTGCGCTTGGGCGCTGCTTTCCTGGCTGGCATGAAAAAATTATCTAGTTGGTTGGGATCGTAATTCAAAATAAAATTCTTGCCAACGAAATTCCGAAAAACAGAATGGCGATTGCAATCGTGGCAATGAAAATAAACTTTTCGGCGCCGCGGCGGGTGGCGTAAGCGCTGCTCTCGCCGCCAAAAATACCCGAAAGCCCCGAACCCCGCTGCTGGATAAGAATGGCGGCGATCAAAAACACGGCTAAAATTGTTTGAATTATAGTCAAAATTAAAACCTTGACGACAAGATATTGACGGCAGTAAGAATAACGGTTGCCCAAAGAAGGGCCCCTAGATTATCAATCACAATATAGCCGGTAAACTGACTGGCCAGCCACAAAATCAGAGCATTGATAACTAAACCGAAGAGGCCCAAAGACAGGATAAGCAGAGGCAAGGTTACTAACTTCAAGACTGGTTTAACCAAAAGATTCAGCAGGACCAAAACAATGCCGGCAATCACGTAGCCCTTCCAACCGCCGTTGACGGCAAAACCCGCTGCCAGATTATTGGCCAGCCAGAGGCCTAGGAGATTTAATAAAAACCTTAGAATAAGACGCATTTTGCTTGACTTTTAGAATTATAGCAGAAGTTCTAAGGCGCCACAACCAGTCTGTGGATTTTTCGATAGTAACTAATGGCGAAGCGATGGGCTTCGCCATCAATTTGAAGAATCAGATTTTTGACGCCCTCGGGCAATCGCTTAAGGGGCAGCGGCTTTTTCTTGGCGTTGCTATAAATGTGCTTGCCCAGGTGGCGCTCGTCTTTGGTGAGACTGATAACCGGGATTCTCAAACGCCTGGCGCTAAGAACCAACCGAGCGGCGTTGATTTGTCCCTTGCCGCCATCAATCAAAATCAGGTCAGGATATTGCCATTCGAGATGGTTGAGACGTCGCCCCAAGACTTCTTTTAACATCAAAGTATCATTAGCCTCGCCGCTGACTTTTATTTTAAACTTTCGGTACTCGTTTCGGTCGGGGTTGCCGTCCGCGAAAACTACCATCGCCCCGGCGGCAAATTCACCCTGGATGTTTGAAATATCATAACCCTCAATCCGTTCCGGCGGCCCGTACAGCCCCAGCGCTCGGGCCATTTGAGCCAGGACATCGGTTTTCTTCGAAATTTCCTTGATGATTCTAGCGTTTTCAAAAACGTTCCTTAATTTTTCGGCTTTGTCGCGCAGGCCGATGGCCGTCTCAAAATCTCCCTCGTTGGCGGCCAGTTTCATATCCTTTTCCATTTGTGACGCCAGAACTCGGCGATTACCGGCTAAGAGCTCCTTGATTGCCTTGATATTTTCTTTGTATTCCTGATCCTGTTCGTCGGTGATGGTGGGATTTTTCAAACAACAAAAACCCGGACAATTGCCGAGGTGATAATTCAAACAGTAATTATGGTGGGGCCGCCGGCAAGTGCAGTAAGGGAATATCCGGCGGAGGATTTTCAGGGTGGCCCGCAAGGCAGAGCTGTCCACAAACGGTCCGAAAACCTGACTTGCCGATTCCTGGATTAGCTGATCGATCTGGTGGGTGGTGTGAATTCTGGGGAAGGCGTCATCGGTTATAACCACATACGAGTAACGTTTGTCATCACGAAGGGCGATATTGTACGCTGGCTGATTTTCTTTGATCATTTCGGCTTCAGTCAAAAAGGCCTCGATTTCCGATTCGGTCTCTTGCCAGTTAACACTAGCTGCCTCTTGGAGCATTTTGTTGATTCGCGGGTCTTTCTGTTGTTTGCCGAAGTACGAGCCTAAGCGGCTTTTAAGATTCGTCGCCTTGCCAATGTAAAGTATTCTCCCCTTGGCGTCCTTAAAAAAATACACCCCCGGGCTTTGGGGAATTTTTTTGGGTCTGGTCGCGATCATCATTGTTACGCTACCACATTTGATGTATTAGTAAATTGAGACCATCTCATATATATGCGAGATAACGTTTTGGCAACTTTGGCCTATTATGATGTTTTGGACTTTCCGCTCAAAGCCGAGGAGGTTTTGAAGTGCCTGATTAGACTTGATCCAAGATCACTATCATTTTACCACGCCCGCCAAAATTTTTGGCCTAGCGCCTCTGGCGCGGATCATGAAAACGGATCCAAAAACTTAGGCGGGCACGATCGTGGTAATTTGATAGTGACCATTGCTGATATTAAAAAAATTCTTGACCAGTTGATCCTGGAAAAATTGGCCGATTTTAATCAGGGTTACTATTTCTTACCTGGTCGCGATTACCTCGCACCTCTGCGGCTTAAACGTGAAAAAATTTCCCGAAAAAAATGGGCCAAAGCCCGGCAAGCCATCTGGTGGCTGAAGTTTATTCCTTACGTTGAAGCGGTTTTTGCTTCGGGCTCACTAGCCCTCAACAATTGCGACGAGTTAAGCGACCTGGACGTTTTGGTGGTTACCAAACATGGCCGGATTTGGCTGACCAGGTTTTGGATTACCGCCTGGCTTTCCGTCATCGGTGCCCGCCGTAAGCCGTTTGACAAAATCGCCCCCGACAAAATCTGCCTCAACCACTATATCACCGATAAGTCGCTGCGAATTCCTTTTGAAAGCATGTACAACGCCCAGAATTATGTCAATCTAAAGCCGGTGTTGATCAGAAATTGGAAGATCGTTGAAAAATTTAGGGAGGAGAATAATTGGATTAGTAAGTTCGTGATTGGAGATTGGGCGATTAGCAATGATCCGGAAAAACTTATCAGAATCAACCGACTGGCGAGACTGGTTTCCGGGATTGGCAAAACGACCCTCAATACAAAATTGGGGGATTGGTTGGAAAAAATTGCCAGAAGATATCAAATAAAACGGATCGAAGCTAACCCTTTGACCAAAAGTCCAACCGGCCATGTCGTTTACTCTGACGAACAACTGGCCTTTCACCCTGATTCCCCGGAGTCTTCGGTCTTGGAAAGATTTGATCAGAAGCTTGCCGAATTGAAAATAGTTGTCTGAAGGGTTGACAATGTTTTTGGCTTAGCTAATATATGACTATTGGCACTCTGGGGTTGGGAATGCCAATAACATAATGCCAATACGCGAATTGATCCGAATATCACGAATTATTCGGAGTATTCGGATAAATTCGTAGTTTGGGACTATTTTATGAAAATTCGTCCCCTGGGCGATCGGGTTCTGATTGAACCCTTGCGTGAAGAAAAGAAAAAGGGCGGCATAATTCTGCCCGAAACCGTTGATAAAGAACGGCCGGAAAAGGGCAGGGTTGTTGCCGTTGGTCCGGGCAAATTTGACGAAGATGGTCACAAAAGGATTCCGATGAGCGTGAAAAAGGGCGACAAAGTTTTGTTCACCAAATACGGGCCAAATGAAATTAAGGTTGACGATAAGGAATATCTGATAGCGAAAGAGGAGGACATACTGGCAATAATTGAGTAACATAACACACGAAAAACACACTATGCCTAAACAAATCCAATACAAAGAGCAGGCCCGGGAAGCCCTCAAGCGAGGGGTGGATAAGATCGCTAACGCGGTCAAAGTTACCCTTGGCCCCAAGGGCCGCAACGTGGTTTTGGATAAGGGCTACGGCGCCCCGACGATCACCAAAGACGGCGTCACCGTGGCCAAAGAGATTGAGCTTAAGGACAAATTTGAAAATCTGGGGGCCGAATTGGTCAAAGAAGTGGCCACCAAAACCAATGATGTTGCCGGCGACGGCACCACCACGGCCACCATTTTGGCTCAAGCCATCGTGGCCGAGGGTTTCAGCGCCGTCAACTCCGGCGCCAATCCGGTTTTTCTCAAACGCGGCATTGACAAAGCCGTGGAGTGGGTGACTAAGTTTTTGAATCAAAAGAAAAAAGCCGTGGCCGGCTATGAAAGGATCAAAGAAGTGGCTTCAATCGCCGCCAACGATCCGGAGATCGGCAAGCTGATCGCCGATGTCTTCAAAGAAGTCGGCAAAGACGGGGTGGTGACGGTGGAGGAGTCGCAGACCTTTGGTTTGTCAAAAGAGATCGTTGAGGGCATGCAGTTTGATCGCGGCTACATCTCGCCCTACATGATCACCAAGCCCGAACGGATGGAAGCGGTTTACGACGACCCCTTGATTTTAATAACCGATCGCAAGATCTCCTCAATCCACGACATTATCGGCTTGCTTGAAAAACTTTCCAAAGCCGGCAAGCGCGATTTGGTGATTGTTGCCGAGGATGTTGAAGGCGACGCCCTAGCCACGCTGGTGGTCAACAAACTGCGCGGCAACTTCAACGCTCTGGCTATCAAAGCGCCGGGCTTTGGCGATCGCAAGAAAGAAATGCTTGATGATATCGCGGCTGTCACCGGCGGCGCGGTGATTGCCGAAGAGAAGGGAATGAAACTAGAGAGCGTGGAACTGGCCATGCTTGGCCGAGCTCACCGAGTGGTGGCCACCAAAGACGATACCATCATTATCGGCGGCAAGGGCAAGAAACTGGATATTGATAAAAAAATCGCCCAGATCAAGGGTCAGCTTGAAAAAACCAAGTCGGAGTTTGATCGCGAAAAACTTCAGGAACGATTGGCCAAACTTTCCGGCGGCGTGGCCGTGGTTAAAGCCGGCGCCGTTACTGAAACCGAACTCAAAGAGAAAAAGTTTAGAATTGAAGACGCCGTTTCAGCCACTCGGGCGGCCTTGGAGGAGGGGATTGTCGCCGGCGGCGGGATCGCTCTGTTTGAAGCGGCCAAAGAATTGACGCCCAAGGCCGTCGGTGTTTCGGAATTCGGCGATGAGGCCAAAGGCGTTGCGATTATCAAGGCGATTTTGGAGAAACCCCTGCGCACGATTGCCGAAAATGCCGGCCGGGATTCAAATGAGGTTATTCAGAAAGTCGTCAAACTTGAATCGGGCATGGGTTTTGACGCCAACTCCGGCGAGTATGTTGACATGATCAAGACCGGCATTATTGATCCGCTCAAGGTTGTCAAAATCGCCCTGGTCAACGCCGCCTCGGTGGCCTCGCTGATTCTGACGACCGAGGCAATAGTAACCGAATTGCCGGAGGAGAAAGAAAAAGGCACGCCGCCGGCGATGCCAGAATATTAACGTCTATAAACGTCTTTTCCATGGTCAATGTAGAAGAAGATAGCTTTTTCTCGATTTTGGAAATAAAATAAAACTCGGTAGTTGCGAGTAATTCTGAAAGATAAAGCAAAAGGAAGGGTGCGGATTTTCTTTATGTGTAAACGTGAATCGTGCCGGTTATCTTTGAATCTTCTTTCTTGAACTTGATAGAGACGCTGGATTTCTTTGGGAAGTTTTTTGAAAACCCTATCAAAATCATCGGTTCTAAATATTTCCATAAGTCGGTGGGTATTTTCTTATGGCTTTCTGATAGGCCTGTTTTATTTGTTTTGGGTTAGAGTAACCATTCAAATCTTCTTGGGGGAGCAGAAGTTTGATTTCCTCTCTTAATAAACGAAGTTCTTCCAAAATTGACTTCAGGACTTTAGAGAAAGTTACTTCTTTTGTGGTTGCTTGCAGTGATTGGGTCATGTTAACAACACTGTAGCAAAAATTACTTTTAGAAGCAAGGTGATGTACCCTGTCAGTACAGGGCCTGCACTCATACGTTCTTTTTATACTTTACCCCGCGACGCAAGCGTCGAGGGGCTTCTTTTTTTCAGCGTCCTTACCTCTGGTCTTGTTATTTCCAATCTGCTATCATTAAACTCATGGGAAAATCGAACGGTAAAATAACACTCGAGAAGTTAGCAGCGGCTGTGGCCGGGGGTTTTGAGCATGTGGATAAGAGATTTGACCAGGTCGATGCAAAGTTTGAACACCTTGGGGATCGTCTGGACGCGATAGAGAACAAAGTCGAGGAACTCCAGTTTCACCTCCTTGAACTTCAGGGTGGGGGCGTGGCCGCCGAAAAAGAAATACGTTTGCTAAGAAAAAGAATCGCTTTGCTTGAGAAGCGAGTCATATATAAATGATTCATGTCAAATTCTTTAATTTTCACAATCGCAGCTGCAATTGCTATCCTCTGGTTGATTGGGGTTTTTAATTCTTTGGTCAGGGCGAGAAATCGGGTCAAGGAGGCCTGGTCGGATATAGACGTCCAACTCAAGCGACGGTATGATTTGATTCCGAATCTGATGGAAACGGTCAAGGGTTATGCCGCTCATGAGAAGGGGACTTTTGAAAAAGTGATCCAAGCTCGAGCGGCAGCCATGAGTGCCCAAACTGTGGCCGAGCACGGCCAAGCCGAAAATATGTTGACTGGCGCTCTCAAGAGTTTGTTTGCTCTGGCCGAAGCCTATCCGACCCTGCGAGCTTCGGAAAATTTTGCCAAGCTCCAGGATGAACTCGCCGACACTGAAAACAAAATCCAGGCCGCCCGACGATTCTTCAATACTAATGTTTTGGAGCTCAACAACAAAGTTGAGCAGTTTCCGACCAATATCTTTGCCTCAATGTTCAGCTTTAAGAAAGAGACCTTCTTCGAATTAGTCTCGCTAGTTGAACGTGAGCCGGTCAAGGTGAGTTTTTAGGAGGGAATTGGCAGCATTATCTTTTCAGGACGTCAATTTCCCCAGCGAGGAAATTGGCTCCCTCATTTCTGTGGATTTTGCTCGCAGTGTGCTGCCGCACTGCATTATACTGCTCGCAAACCATGCAATCACACAGAAATGAGGGCCTTCAAAGACAACGCTGCCAATTCCCACTGGCCAAACCTGACCAACCTCTACACCCACAAAGACTCAAATATCCGCAAGACCTGGTTGCTGATAACCATGTCTTTAATCTTGGTCATCGCCTTGGGCTGGCTTTTTAGTCTTTATCTAGGCGAGCCGAGAGTGCTTTATGGCTTTGTGGTCTTGAGCATCTTTATAAATCTGGTCGCCTACTGGCAGTCGGACAA
The DNA here is from genome assembly GCA_964364345.1 of uncultured Candidatus Saccharibacteria bacterium. Lineage (GTDB taxonomy): Bacteria > Patescibacteriota > Minisyncoccia > 2-02-FULL-40-12 > IGHO2-01-FULL-4-A > CAYILQ01. Next base: position 32,475 of record CAYILQ010000002.1, read on the forward strand.
GATTGCCCTAGCCATCTCGGGGGCCAAGCCGATTAAGCGCGAACAGAACCCCTATCTTTACCGAATTATTGAGAACCTGGCCATCACCGCGGGACTCCCTTTGCCGCGGATATATTTAATTGAATCAGGCCAAATCAACGCCTTTGCCACCGGCCGCGATCCCAAACACGCCGCCGTGGCCGTGACCAGCGGCGCTCTGGCCAAGCTTCAGAATGAAGAACTTGAAGGAGTTTTAGCCCACGAGCTGTCTCACATCGGCAACCGCGACATTTTGGTTTCAACAATTGTGGTCGTTCTGGCCGGCCTGATCTCGATCATGGCCGATTGGTTCTTGCGGATGACTTTTTGGGGCGGCAGCCGGGATGACAACCGCGGCAACGCCATTGTGACAGTCTTAGCGCTGATCGCCGCAATCCTTGCTCCACTGGCGGCGATGCTGATTCAACTTGCCGTTTCGCGCAAACGGGAATTCCTGGCTGACGCCTCGGGGGCTCTTTTGACCCGCTACCCCGACGGCCTGGCCAACGCCCTGGAAAAAATTGCCCGTGATCAATCGCCCATGCCCCACGCCCACACCGCCACGGCCCATCTCTTCTTAGCCAACCCTTTCAAAGGCAAGGCCAGTCACAGTTGGTTCACAAAACTATTTATGACTCACCCCCCAATTGATGAGCGGATTAAAATTTTGCGGGGGATGAAAATTTAACTTGGTTGTCATCTAGAGGCAGGAAGTGTTTTCTGGAGAAAACACTTCCGTTGATTATCACCCAGCCATCCAAAGTGACGATAGTTTGAATTATCAGACATCAGCGCAAAACAAGCTCTGACTGCCTCTAACGGGATTGAAATAATCAGCCGAAAAAGCTATCATAATTTCAGTTCGCATTGGAAGGGTGGCCGAGTGGTTTAAGGCGCACGCTTGGAGAGCGTGTGGGAGTAATCCCTCGTGGGTTCAAATCCCACCCCTTCCGCCAAGTTTGACTTTTTAATGGCCCAATGATATCTTTGGGCAGTTTTTGTTCTTAGAAAATTAGTCATGGGAGGTCCTGATGCAGAAAGTTTTGGCGAGGATTTTGATTTTTTCCATTCTTTGGCCTTCGTATGTGGTGGGCCAACAAAAAACTGCCGATCCTCATCGTGTTTTTAGGTTTACTGACCTGCCATCGCCGGATTATTACTGGCGTGAGTTCAAACTCCAAATCGTTAGACCGGTTAAGGATATCACCAGTATTGATTCGGATCTGGTAATCCGTAATAACCCTCAAAGTGATAGGGGATTCCTATCTCGCTGGTTGCAACAGGGCCAAGATTTTGGGATTGTTGAAGAACCAACGCCAGTTACAATGATTGGCGGTTCTGGTGAACCAGTAAAAGTTATTCTTAACTCGGGTGAAATCGTTGTTCTCGATGTTCGGAACGATAACAAGCCGGAAAAGGAAATCCTGGTTGTGATCAGATGTGCCAATAAGGTAATTGATGGCGCTATCAAAATTGAAGCTCCCGAGACGCGGATGGTGCCCGGGCCTCAAGGTCCAGCCGGTCTCCGGGGTGAGAAAGGCGAGCCGGGCTCACCGGGCCCTGCCGGTCCTCAAGGGCCGCCAGGCCCAGCAGGTTCAGCCCCGACTGTTTCTCAAGACAATCGGATTCTCATAATCTTTCCGCGTCCGCCGCCGTATCATGAGGAGAGAAAACCCGGCTGGTGGAGCCGGAACGGTTGGTGGGTGATAACTCTGGGAGGTCTTATCAGCGCGGGTGCGGCCATAGGGCTGGTCAAGGATCGAAAGCCGGCGCCGCCGACACAGCCCAGCAAAACATGGACTCCGCCAAATCCGCCCCAGTGATTTTTCCGCGGTTAGAGTTAGACTTACGGGTGTTGAGTTGCGGAAACTCGGCACCCGTTTTATTATAAACCCTCGCTATTATGGGTTCTCGATTATGAGTTCTCGGAAAAACGTCACTATCATTTTACCACGATCGTGAGAATCTGATAGTACTATTATTTTACCACGATCGTGGTAAAATGATAGCGCGGGATTCGTAACCCCTCACACCCTCAAGTACTCGTTAAAGAAATTTGATTGATATCTCTGCCGAGATTCAGTTTGACAAAACACGGATATGGATATATAATATTCAAACATGAAAAACCTTGTTTCTCGGGTCATTTCCAAGCTTAATTTGAAGATTGGAGTGAAATCTGTTATCGCCGGGGCGGCAGTGCTGGCGGTTTTGCCTTTTTTGGTTAATTTCGGCGACATGACTGCCGGCGCTGTTGAGTGTTCCGGAGCGCCGACGACGGCAACGGTTAACCCCTTCCCAATCACCTTCACCGGCGAGCCCTGCAAGGATTATCCGCCCATTGACGCCCGAGTGATCAATGAGGGCAGCTATTCCCAGGACATGAATGACTGGCTGGACGGCGTCAGCGCCGGAGCCGGCGACGAACTCTATGTCAGAATCTATGTTCACAACGGCGCCGCCGAAAATCTCGACCCGGCTCAAACCACGGCCCGCAATGTCCAAGCTTACACAACAGTTGATTCCGCCTATCAAGCCGAACATTCAATTGCGACGACCTTTTGGGGTTCAAACACCAATACCGTCAACGGCAGCATTGCCATTCACACCGGACCCAATGACAAGTTGGTACCAATTGCCGCAAGCGGCGAGCTTTACGATTGGAACGGCAATTTAATCAGAAGCGGTCTTAACATCGCCGATACAAATTATTACCTCGGCGATATGCTGGCCTGTTTTCAATACAGCGTTTTTCTCCGTTTCAAAGTCCAGGTAGTGAGTCAGCCAACGCCGACACCAACTCCTACACCTACTCCCACTCCGACCCCGACGCCTACTCAAACACCTGCCCCAACGCCAACGCCACTTTGCAGTCTAACTTGGTCTTATCCGACATATTCGAATGGCGCCGGAGCGCGGCGTGTAGGGGAGTACTCAAATGTCTGGATTGACCTTTGGAATTTCACCCCTTCGAGCTCGGTGGTGATGCGCAACACTAATCTCGATGACAGCCGCGCCCGCTCGGTCACTTTGGCCGTTGACCAATCCGGCGGTTTTCACAAATACGATTCAACTCTTATTGAAGCGTCTCAATACACCGCTGGCAGCTACAAGACCGAAATTTATGATAACTACGGGCGGTATTTAACTTATTGTTATCCAAGTTTTGTTATTTTGGCCCCAACACCGACGCCCACTCCTCCAACTCCTACGCCAACGCCCACACCTACGCCTACACCTATCCCAATAGTCAACGATACTCTTTGTCTTGGCATCAATTCACCGTCAACCGTAGTCACGGGTCAGAGCTTTAACGCCTCGGTGACTATGTACAATAGCGGCACTAAAGTCTGGACGAGAGACTCCACTCCTCATCGCCTTGGTTCCCAAAGTCCCCAAGACAATACTCGATGGGTAGTTAGCCGAGTAGAGTTGCCTTATTCGCCGGTCAACCCAGGTCAGACAGCCGTTTTTAGTTTTGCCGCTACTGCTCCGGCAACTGCCGGCACTTATGCTTTTGATTGGAAGATGCTTGAAGAGTCCATTGAATGGTTTGGCCAAACCTGCCAGAAGACAATTACCGTCATTTCGCCAACTCCGACTCCTACCCCGACCCCTACACCAACCCCAACTCCGACACCGACTCCTACGCCCACCCCCACTCCCACGCCTAGCCCAACTCCAAGCCCAACGCCGCTTACTCAACTTTTCTGCAGC
>CAYILQ010000003.1:0-5072 GCA_964364345.1 uncultured Candidatus Saccharibacteria bacterium
GGGGGGGGGGGGGGGGGGGGTGTGATACCTCCCCGGCGGGCGTCCGCCAGCCCCCAGCCGTAAAATGCCATATATCCTAGGAACGATCCTAGGATAAGGCCTAAAACCGCAACTATCGAAAGGAGGCGGTTATTCATTGGCCACCTCCTTCGCCTTCGATCAGGCGGTCGATCTCATTTTCGCCGCCTGGTGTCGCTGGCCGCCGGGGGGCGGCGGGGCGGCGGGGCCGCGCGGCGGGCACGGGTTCCGGCTGCCGGGGTCCCTCCCAGCATACCCGGCATACTCGGTGCCGGGGGTCGGAAACCCGCCGGCGACCGCATTCTTCGCAGAGCGGGAGCTCTGCGACCGGGGCTGGGGCCGCCTCCCGTCGGGGCCGCGGTCGGCCTTCGGGGCCACCGCCGGCCCCGTAGAAAACGTAACTATCGCCGGTGGGGGCCGGCTCTGGGGTGGGCGGCTGCCCACCCCAATAGTTAACAATGGGGCCCCGGCCAGTCAACTGGCCGGTGCCCGGGGTTTGCGGTCCCGGTGGGGGGCCCGGGGCCTGGTTTTGCTGCCCTCGGATGAGGAAGGCAGCTAGGAGGCCACCGAGCAACGCGAGCCCGGCGGCGACCAAAAAAATCGTGAAATCCATACTACCTCCTGTGGGCCCGCGGGGGCCCGTTGTTGTTAAGGAAATCTAATGTCTGCCCTAATTATACACGAAACGAAATGGTCTGTCAAATCGCGCGGGATTTGACAAAATAACCCCAATTTTATATAGTATTTTCAACCGTTTGGCAAGTTTTTTGAAAATATAGAATTAAAATTCAGAAAGGAGTGCGGTATGAATAATATCGCCAAATTGATGACTGAAAACAGGCGAGTTCTTAATAAAGCCGGAATTAAATTCGCTGCGGGCATCAGAACAGCCGAGCGCAAGGGATGGGAGCGAATTGCGCCGGAAGCCGACGGCTTCTTGACTTCCTTCCCCGCCTTTATGGGCGTCGAGTTCCTGCTGGCCCTGCGGATTCCCCGAAGTCTAAATATAAAACCGGCTCGGGTAAAAGTATATGAGGGCGGACGTTTCCTTAAGACCCTGCCTGATCAGTCGGAAGAAAAAAACGCCGGTCTGTTTTCTCGGATAATCGTAAACACTGCCACTAGAAAAAGTACCAGCGATGGCTATGTGGCGCTTTCCACCAAACACAATAATAACAATATCCGTTTGGTGGCGGCTATCAAGAATGTTTTCCAAATGTGGGAGCTGGCTATTGTTACCCGAGTGGGCGCTGATGATGAAGCCGGTTTTTTCCTGACGGTCCAGAAATTGTATCAGGGGAAAATGTACAACCGCGCCGGCCGGATCTATATCCCTGACTGGGAATATCCCGGTTTTCAGAGATGGCCGAGTTTACAGCGGTTCCTGGCTCAAATGGTTAATGCCCGGCAATTACCGCCAGCCGATCAAATCCTGACGGTGCCTTCCGACAAGACTGAAAAGATTGAAAAGCATGAAGCCGTCGTCGAATTCTTTTGTTTGGCCAGCGGTTTGGGCCTGGCCCGGATCGTTAAAGGTCATAAAGCCGTCATTCATTGGCGAGATATTATCACTGACGATCGTTTTGCCGGCTTGGCGGCCGGCCAAAAGCTGTTTTTTGATGGTCTGGAGATTCACGGCCAGACTAAGAGATATCTTCAGCTTAAAGAAATTTATCCGGCTTAACGGATAGAAAGGAGAAATGATGGCTGATTTGTTTGATGAAATGATTGAGGAAAAAAGTACGGGTCAGAATTTAGCCGCCGGAGACCTCTGGCTGAAGCGAGAACTGGGTAAAATCAAACGCCAACTCCAGGACCTTATGCCCGAAATCAAAGAACATAGATTCTTCATCCCAGCCCGCGAAAAACGACGCCGGTCGAAAAAGCGAGGCCGGAAGTCTCTGATTCCCAGACTCAATGAGGGGACAAGCCATGATTGCCTGGATCGTTTTTTAAGGGTCCTAAGAAGCAAACCGCCTGAAAAAAATCGGGTCAAGTCCTTGGGCTTTGAAGCCCCAGCGACCGATCTTGATCGGCTCATAACCTTTGAAGCGGCTGAAGGGCCCCGAGTCCAAATCAAACCCAGGCCTGGCGTCATAGCCGCCAGCCGCATTGTCAGCGTCTTCGTGATTGCTCGATTCCAGACCAATCCGCCCAAGGTAATGATTCAGAAAGTTCAAAGAAAAACTCATAAAGGCTTGCCCGGCGGCGGAATTGAGCCGGGGGAAACGATTCTTGAAGCCGCCGGCCGGGAATTCCTGGATGAGACCGGTTGGTCGGTCGGGTTCGGAATTAGCATAGAACCCTACGGGCCGGTCGCCCTTGATGATTTTACTTTGGCCGGAGCCGAAACCGGCGAAATGGGCGCGGTGGTTTTTGTTGAACTGCCCGAGTCAGAAATTAGGAACGCCCGGCCAAGTTTGATTAAGGCCGAGGAGCGGGTAACCAATATCTATCTGGCGACGGAGGCGGTTCTGAAGCGGCTGATTGAAGAACAGGAACTGACCAAAAATTCGGTAAGCGCCCTCCAAGTCTATTTTGATTTTTTTAGTTCTTAATCGTTATTTGTCTAAAGAAAATAGCGCTCTCTGGGAGCGCTTTTCGATTTTTGGCTTTGGTTGTATTTATAGAGGAATTTGGGTGCCGACATTGCCGGCAATCAGGCCTTGAGTCAGATGGCCCAGAATGCTGCGGCACAATCTTTTAGATGGCTGGGTGCCGTGGGTGGTGACGATTAAGTCAAGGGGCCGGCCGCGGCGTTTTACAATTTTTTCAAGAGCCAGTTTTTGCTCGCCCAAGCCGCCATGGCCGCTTAAGTGGAAACGGCTGACGCCGCAAAGAATTTTATAATAATTTTTTTCTGGCAAGTCCCAGTCCTGATTTTCCGGAAAGCGGTCATCGGTAATTTTAAGATAGACTGCTCTTTTTTGGCTGTCGCGCCGGCGGGCTTTTTCGGTCAGCTTGGTCATACTGCTGCCGGGCGCCGTCCAAGAGACGCCGACGAACTCAAAATTGGGGTTCTCCAAACCCATCTTGAACCAGTCAATGACCGGGCCGCCATCGCCCATACCTGAAGGGGTGACAATGACCAGAGGGCCGCCCCGAGCGTAAAGCTCTTGTCTTTGGGCTATGCCGCCGGTGATCATTTTAATGCCCTTGAGCGAGAAGTCCTTATCTTTGGGCGACCATTTGGCCGCCTTCAGAATTTCAAAGACTTTAACACCGCCGCCGTCGCAATATACCGGCTCAACACCGTGCCTTCTTAGGCCTAAAGCCGCATTCTGGGCTCGGCCGTTCATGAAGGCCAGGACGACGACAACCTTTTTCTTATCAAGGCATTTCTTAACGTGGTCGGCAAAGTTTGACATCACCAAATTATAATCCAATGAAGTCAGTGAGGGATTGGTCAGGTCAATTTGAGCCATAATGTCGGGCAGCCACTCGTTGGGCACGTCGTCGGGAAATTCCGAGGCCTCTACTGTATCCTGCTTATGCCAGGCGTGATCGCCAAGAAAGCAGATGTTCTTGCCTTTGGGCGTCCGGATGATTATGTACAAAGCGCCGCGGATATGACCGGCGTAGCCGACAAAGGCCTTGATGCCCGGGGCCAGTTCAACTTCACCCAAAGGCAGGACTCTTTGTCTGGCTTCAATTTTATTTAGACTGTAATAATCTTTGGCCACTTGCCTTAAAGTTTGGTCAAGAACTACATTTTGGCCGAAACGGCTCCAGCTCTGATCAAGGACAATGGAGGTGATGGCATGGGTTTGGGGACTGGCCAGAATTTTCATGTCATCTTCAAAAACTCCCAAGTCTTCGCCGATAAACAAAGAGCCGACATGGTCAGCATGAGAGTGAGTCAGAATAAGTTTGTTTATCTTGTGACCGTTTAGAGTTTGGTGTTTGGGATAGCCGTAGCCATTTGGTATGAACTCAAGGCCATAGTCCACGCCGATCAGGTAGTCTCCAATTTGGAGCACCGTCGCCGCCGGACCCAGGCCGTCATGAGGCGAAAGAGAGCTACCGCCAAGGTAGCTTAGCAACACATTCTCCATTTTTCTCCTTTTTGTTAAAGTTCGTTTTTTGAGACAGAATCGAGCCAATATCGCATGGGCGGGTTCTGTGCCAAAAGTCGGACTCTAGCTGTGGTTTTCAGGGTTTTACGAAAAACTGGGTTTAGGTTAGCATAAGCTACCTGATTTGACAAGGGTCTGGCTTTGTGCTAAGCTGTAAACAGTTCGCTTCAGCTCTCTGCCTCCACCGGCCGGGCGCATCGTTTCAAAGGAGGTTATAACGATGCGTCCGGCCGGCCCGCCTTTCCCCGTGTTTCTGCATTTGGGGACGAAAAGCTAGGGATTTCGTCCTTAGATGCAGAAACATTACGATTGTTTTTTGAAAACGGGGGCTGGGGCAAACTGGGTAGTCCAGGTTGCCTTGGCCCCCTCCAAAGGTGAGGTTTTCTATGGTTGTTGTGAAAAAACCTCTCCCCATGTCTGATGAGGAGAGGCGAAAGCGGGCTGGCGCCGCTTTGTGGCGCCAGTTCCAGGAGGCCCTGGCGCAAGCCAGGGGGAAAGTCCGCGGGGCCCGCGAGCGGGCCCGCGACCTCCTGTCGGAGGTCCGGCAGGATGTTTTCTGTCGGAGGGTGGTAATGACTGGGGCGGCCCGTGGGGGGCCGGACCCAGAACAAGTTGTTCAAGTTTTTTGCAAAGACCAGTCCCCGGCGTCACGCCGGCGGACGGCCATCACCCTCGCGGTGATGGCTGGGGTGAATCGAGAGTTTGGAGTAGGGGTTAAATACCCCTTCTCCAAGCTGGCGGCTTTGGGGGTTTTTCGGGCCTTGGGGCCCGAACAACTCAAGGAACTGGGAATTGGGCGGAGTCAAGGTTCGCTGTCGGCGGACCTTGACGAGATCGCTGGCGAGGGGGAAACCCCAGGCCAAGTGGCCTGGGAATGGGCGCATTACGAGTCCCAGGGTCGCCCCCGCCTGGGTAGGCGGCCCGTCTCCTCGGCGGCCGCGGCCGCCGCCCCCACCAACCACGAGGAGGAGGAGCCCC
>CAYILQ010000003.1:5082-30830 GCA_964364345.1 uncultured Candidatus Saccharibacteria bacterium
GCCCCCCGGGCGGGGGGGGGGGGGGGTGGCGGGGGGGGCGGGGGGGGGGCGCCCCCCCCCCCCCCCCCGCCTCCATCCTCGAGGAGGAGGAGCCCGACGATGTCCTTGAGGAGATCGCCGCGGAGGAGGAGGAGGAGCCCGACGAGCTGTCGGGACTCCTAGGGGGTGAGGAGGAGGCCCTGCCTCCTGCCCCGCCGGCCCCGGCCCCTCCACCGGCCCGCACCCACCGCCCTTCCCCCTCCCGGCCCGCGGCTCCGGCCGCGCCGAAGAAAAAGGGCGCCCCCGCCGCCCCGGCCCCCGCGAACGAGGCCGAGGAGCTCGCCGAGCTCCTCGAGGCCACCGACGAGAAACTGGTGGCCAAAACGTTAGCTTCCCAGCTTCGTGCTGGGAAGGTAACGTTGGCCTCAGCACTAGAGAAGTGGCGAAAATTGCGCCCTCGCCCTCTCTAGCCCCACCCGCGCGCCGTGGTCTTCACCGACCGCTCTATCCGACCGCGGCGCGCGGTTCATCTTGTTCTTTCTACTACCCCGGCTAAAAGCGGGGGACCCCCAAAGCGATTCAGCTCATTGTGAGCTGTCTCGCTTCGGGGGTTTTGCTTTTGGTAGGACTTCCGCGCTTGAGCCGAGATAACAATTATTTTAGCCTTGCCCTTGTTGTTAATATCTTGATTTGTTATCCTAGTGATTAGTGTGATTAGTTTGAATAATCGAAGACTTGTATCTCTGGACATGCGATGTCCAGAGATGTCCAGTGTATCTCTGAACATCTATCTCTGGACATCGCATGTCCAGAGATGCATGTCCAGAGATGTCCAGAGACCCACCAGAGGTCCAGTCCAGAGATACACATGTTCAGAGCAGAGATTGGGTAATCATTCCAGCATTAGGTTTTTCATATTATCCAGATTCATATCTCTAACCCAATTAATAATTTCAGTTTTGTAATTTTTTGTCCCTCCCCAAAATTTCAATAAAAAATCTCTTGAAGTTACCGACGGAAAATTATTTTTGCCGATGTAATCGAGTAGACTGCTCCAGCGATAATTTTCGAGGAATTCGACTGCGGTTTTTGGATTTTTAACTATCCTGTTGCGCCACTCCGGATTAATATAATCGAGGGGATTAAGATGGATATAATAGGGAATATGGATGAAATGGGACTGGCTAGTTATCGGAACTGATTTATATCTACCCTCAAACAAAGCGCCGGTTCTTTTGTATTTGTTGTTGAAATATTTCGCGTAGCCCATATTGAGTTTTTTCATAAACCTGGAAACGCCATTCTCTATTCTTGGGCTCAATAGCAGATGATAGTGGTTTTTCATTAAACAGAAGCAATGAATATCAACCAGGAGTTTTCTTCTCCTTGCCGGAGTGGGAGGTTTATCAGATCGGTAGCCGACATCCAAAACCCAGTCTTGATCGTTAAACTCATACAGATCGTGGACAAATCTAAGATAATCCTTGTCTCCAAGAAAAATATTTCTTTTATCCACCCCTCTGTTAAGGGTATGAAAAAATTCCACCTTCCAATTTTACTATCTCTGGACATCGCATGTCCAGAGATTCTCTGGACATGCGATGTCCAGAGAGCCAGAGATGTGTCTAATTATCTAAATCGTTGTCTTTACGCGAGGATAACTATTTGCTATTCTTAAAACTAATAATCTGAAACTTGGTAAGTAAATCTGAAAAACTAGGAGGGGGTGAGCGAGAACCGTCCAAGCCGGAGAAACTGCCATCAGAAGATTTAGCGGCGGTAATTTTTGATATTCTTAAGTCGGAAGATCCGCTTGAAAGTCTTCAGCTGGCGCTCATTGATGATAAAATATCAGGGGAATTTTATGAAGAGGGGGCTTTGGTTTTATCTGGAATCGCCGATGCAGCCGACTTTAGCCAAAGAGTGGAGATTCTTAATGAATTAAAAGAGTCCGGCCGAATATCGGAAGAAACTTGGGAGGTTTTTGGGGTGGCTTTGTTGAATTTGGACGCTGAAGCGGGGGAAAAGCCGGCGGCCCCGGCCGAGACCGAAAAACCGCCCCTGCCAGAAGAGAAACCGGTTGAGATTGGAGTTGAAGTTGAAAAGGAAGAAGCTCCGGCCGGGGTTTCGTATGGCGAAGTCCTAAAAGAAGCGAGGGAGATGAGAAAACTCCATGCTCAAGCTCAAGAAAAGCGGCCGGCCGATTTTGATCGGCGCCTTAACGAACTTCGCGACAAGATCAATTTACTGTCGGCCGAAGACTTAAGAAGTTTGAAAGAAGGAGTGGGTTCAACTATTCTGACCGAAGCTGAAAGGAAAAAGGGCAAGAAAAAATTAAATCTGGCTCGAAATCTTGAATTCATTAGTTTGATTTTGCCCAACGGCCCGGACCAGGCCGAATTGCTGGGCGCTGTCTATTTGATGTATCAGGCGATTTCTCAAAAAGGATTCAAACTCCAGCGGCTGCGTCACGGCCAAGGCCCCCAAAGCCGACCGATGGGCGTTTTAGCCAACTACAAAGTTGTTTTTTACCGTTACCTGGAGTGGTATCAAAAAGAACAGGCCAACTTGACCAAAGCCGAAAGCCGTCAAGCTTATGAGCTGATCAAAAACGTTGCCGCTTTCTTGAGTCGAATTTTGCGAAAGGGCCAGGCCGAAGAAAGCGCTCGGATCAGCGAGTCTTCCCGGGAACTGGCCGAGCAGTTGGAATTTAACGAATTGGTCAGAATAGTTGAGTCAATTGATCTTGAAGTGTTCGCCCAGCTGGCCAGCAAAGAGAAAATAATCGCCGCCCTTGACGCTGATATCAAAGAAAAAGAGGAAAAACTATCCTATATTTTGGCCGCTTCCGGCGAAAAACCCTTTGCGGTGGCCAAGTCAATAATTCAAGAAATTATGTCGACTTACGGACTGATTGACCAGCTTAAAAAAGAAAGAGTCAGCCTTGAAGCCAAATCAGCCCTTGAAGTCGTTGGCGGCAAAGGAGAGGAGGATTATAAAAATAAAGCCGAAAAAGCCATAGCTTTGGCAAATAAAGCCCTTGCCGGTCAAATCTTGGAGCGAGAGCAAGAACTTCTTAGCGAGCAAAATTTGCCTCGTCGAGAAAGGAAACGATTGGAAAAAGAACTGGGTTGGTTGTGGGGAAAGGCGAAGACTTTAGAGATTATGGAACAAAATTTAAGCGGTGAGGGCAGTGGTGAGAGCGGTGAATTTGATTTTTAAGTAAATCCATGGAGAAACCCAATAAGGAAAAAATGCCGGAGCCAAAGGCGCCAGTCGGGATAGAAGGCCCTTATAGCGTCAGACCCGAAGACGTCATCGGGCTTTTGAAAGAGGCCCTAAAAGACTTGAGGAGCGGGGCTTACCGAAAAATTCCGGAAACGGAAGAAGATGAAGTTCGCATGAGAGAAATTGAAAAAAAGGAGGAAGAAATGGCCGGCGCGGGCGAGGGCGGACCCTTGCCTTTAGAGTTCCGGAGTTGGGCAAGTGAAGACCCGGAGGATTCCGAAGCGTTCAGCCGGGCCTTGAAAGATGAAATCGGGCCCTGGGATCAACGAATTTTGGCTTTGGAACACGCCTTAAAGCAAGAAGATGCTTTGGAAGCATTTCAATTGGCGGCCTTGGAAGATGATTGGGATCTAGACAATCCGGAGGTTGAAGCCGTTCTCAAATCAAGGAATCCCAGAGAGGCGATTCAGCATTTGCTTGATAAGATGAACGTCCTGATCCTGGCCGAAAGATCAGCCGCCCCGGGCGAGGCCGTGATGGAATTGAAGGCCCAGGGGAAAATTGAATCCGAAGTTTATCAGGCGATTATCGAGAAAACCAGGGACATTCTTTTGGAGGCCGAGGGTGAGGAGGGCTCAAGAGACGCGGGGGATTTATTTTACCGGGAACGGGAAAGCGATATTTTTGACGTCATTATCAAGGAGTCTGAAAAAGAGCGTGAAGAAAGATGGGCCGAAAAAAGACGGCTCAAAGAAAAATTAATTGGGGCCCTGCGCCGAAGGGAAGCGGCGGCTAAAAGAGGCAAAGGCCGGCCATCTCGTTTTGTCGGCGAAGGAGAGACAATGGCCGAGGAGGCCGAGGAACTTGAGGAAGAAGATCGCGAATTATTGACCCAACTCAAGGCCAAGCCGGAGATGTTAAAATCTCTTGATCATTATACCCGCCGGAGGCTGGAGAAATTTCTAACAAGGGAAAAAATTCGGGAGATGAGCCGTTTGGCTCAAGAGGATTGGAATTTATTGAGGCAAGTTTTGGCCGAAGGTCAGGCCGCGGCGGTAAGCACCGTGGAGAAGAACCATGCTTGGCTGGCTGATTTTGCCGAGCGGCTGGCGACCATTGGTCAACTGGTTGAGAAAGTTGGTCAAGAAGAGCAGAGAACTCCAGAAATGTTTGTTGAGCCAGAACTTGAGCCCAAAAAGTATCGTCTGGGCCAGGCGGTGAAATTTAAGCAGAAACAGCTTGAGTAAAAAATGGCCGGCCTGGCCATGGAAGCCGTTTTATCGCAGATGCTGGGAGCTGAAAACCGAGAGGAGCTGCTGGGGAACATTGACGCTTTGAGAAAAGTTTTGGAAAAAGTGAAATCAGCAATAGCCAGAGAGGCGGTAATTGACTGGCGAAAGGAGATGCAGAAAAATGAAAAAGAGCTGGGCAAGTTTATGCGAGATGATATTATCCAGGAGTTTAAAAAATACATGGAAAAGGCGGCCAGAAGAAAGTAGGCAGGTGCCTGTTTTTTATTTTCGTTTGCCCGACTCCGAAATTTTGGGGGTGTTGATAAGTTGTGTTTTGATTGTGGGCTGATGGGGTATAATAAATCCTAGAGGCCGGTTTTTTTATAATTTCTTTTTGTCTGATTCTGGTTATCGCCGGTTATCAATTGAAATTATAAGCAGCACATTGTTGCTTGCGGCTGATAGCGGGGTCAATCTCAAGAAATGGAAAACAAGCCAGTCATTGTGTGGCTAGTGGGCGCCGTGGTTCTGGGCGCGGTCGCGGGTTTTTGGTACGGCGACAGTCGCGGCTATAAGCGGGCCGAGACCGCTATCAAAAAAATCCAGGAGCAGGCGGCCCAAAAAGCGGCTGATGACGCGGCCAAAGCGGCCAATCCTTTCCAGGCGGTCAACCCCCTAGAGAAGGTCGAAGCTAACCCTTTTGAAAAGGCTAAAAGTATTGTTAATCCCTTCAAGTAAGGGGTTAAGTTTTTAAAAGATGACCTTCCATAACCGTAAAAATTTAATTCCTTTAGCAACTGCGACGGCCGGGGTTTTAATGACCTTGGCCGTTTTTAGTGTCGCTGGCGCCGCCGAGTTGCCGCCGGGGGTGACTCAAGAGCAAATTGACACCGCCCTCAAAGACTTGAGCGCGGCGAGTGGGCAGACAATAGCCACTCATGACCAAGCCGCGGCATTTTGCGATGATGAGAAGAACTTCACTGTCTGCGCTGAAGTGGGTAAGAAAAATAGTCTGTACCAGGAAAGTGAACTTAAACAGGTTGACGCCTTCGTCAACGAAGTCAAAGGGGCGGTAGCCCAGCAACTTGCGGCCTGTCAGACCACCGAGTGTTTAATCGGCGTGGCCAACACCCTTGCCCAAAAAATCGCGGTTAAGACCCCGACCATTGCCGCTCAACTGGATTTGACTCCAGCCATCGTCAAGAACAAGCAAGCGGTAATTGACGCGGCTAAAGAAATTGGGGTTAGTTTTGATAATTGCCGCAAGATGGAACCGGACACGGCCCCGATTGAACTTCTCCGGGCCTGCGCTCGACTGGCCAAAGATCCCCGGGTCCAAAATGTCGTGCCCGAAGGACTGAAGCAAACAGTCGGAGGAGAGTTTGGCGATATTGATAAGCTGGCATCTCTTAGAGAGGGCTTAACCGGCGGTACGGTAATCTGTGGTACCGGCAAGACTCTTGAAGCTTGCGGTAACTTCTGTTTGAATCCAAGCGCCGAATCTCGCGCTCAAGGGGCGGCGGCCATTCCGCCGGAATGTCGGCAGATCGCCCAAAGGTTCTTTGGACCCGAAGGAGTCAAAGAACTGGAACGGGCCTATCAACAAGTTGGCCAGGCTCGGGAGTACTACTTCAAAAAAGCTGAAAATGTTGTCTTTACAACCCTGGACGGCCGGACTTTGACCAAGCTTGAGGACATTGGCGATTATCTTGAGGATAGCATGAAAGCCGGTGACGAAGCGGCGGTGAAGAAGGGAATGGACTTCATGGTCAATCAGGGTTTTGTCAAACCCCAAGAAGCTGAATTTGCCGTCAAGATGGCGGCCAAGATCAAGACCCAAGGCGGGATACCCGATTTTGACGAGTGCGCCAGAAACTCCAGCGCCTGTCAGCAATTCATCCCTGACGACCAGCGCGGTGATTTTGAAGTGTTTGGCCAAATTGAAAATATCATGCGCCAAGAGATCGGCTTTAATCCCAGAGAATGTGAACGGGGTATTGCCGATCAATCAATTGGCCAGAAATGTTTGGAGGGCAGCAAGCGAGCTTTGGCCAAGATTGAGGGTTTGCGCGGCAAGTCGGCTGAAGCTGACAGAATTATTGACGAAATTAAAGGCCATGTGAGCCGGGGAGATGATTTGGATCGGAGGAGGGGTGAATTCAATCAAGCTGGTTTCTCCGGCCCCGGCGGCTGCCGTTCAGAAACCGAATGTCAGGCCTATTGTTCTGACTCTAGTCACGGGCCGGAATGTATCGCCTTTGGCGCCAAGCAGGGGATTAGTGGTTTTAAGGGTCGGGAGGCCGTTCAGAAGTTTCAAGAGTTTAACTACACTCTTCAGCAGGGACCGCAGGGCCCGCCGCCTCCCGGTTTTCAGGGCGGTTTCCCGGGCCAGGGTCCGTATCCCGGGTTTTACCCGCCAGGGCAGGGCGGTTACCCGCCGGGACTGGTTCCGGGTTTTTCTGGGCCTGGCGGCTACCAGGGGCCTGGAGGTTATCCCGGTCCGGGCGGCTATCCCGGCAGTCCGGAATGTTTTGCCGCGATCCAATCGGGTGATTATGTAAGAGCCAGAGAGGTCTGTGGACAGCCGCGGCCGGTCCCGCAAATTTGTCCGGCCAGACCCTTTGTTGAGTGTCCGACTGGCGCTTACCGCCGTGACTTCGTGACCCCAAATGGTTGTCCGGAGTACGAATGTATTCCCGTTGGTCAAACCCCGCCGCCGGGGGGCCAAGGTCAATACTGTCCGCCGCCCACGGCTTGGGACGCGGCCACTCAAAGTTGTAAACCCTATTACACGCCATATCCCGGCGGTGGTCAGTGTCCTTCCTCTTTTGCTCACAACATGGGTAGTTACTGTATGTTAAATAATGATACTTCCCGGTGCGCCGCTTATGGCAACGCTGGCAGCGAGTCAAATTACACCACCGCGGCTTGCCAAAGCTATCCCACCTACACTCCTGGCACTTACAGTCCTTACCCGTCACCAGGTGGTAATCCCTGCGCGACCCTTGGAGATTACCACGACATGTATGGTTACTGTATGTCAAACACTGATGGCACCAAGTGCGTCACTTATGCTGGGGCGCCGACAACTTGTGGAGGGTATCAATCGCCTCAACCATGTCCCTCTGGTCAGTACTGGGATGGGAGAGCTTGCGTGACTTCCGGTCCGGTCCCGACTGGCGGTAGTTCTTGTTCCCAATCATTGATTAACCTCCTGGGCGCCGGTTGCCATTGGATGTATTCAGATCCCTCCGGCCGGACGATTTACTGTGATGGTCCGATGAGCAAATCGGCCAAAGAAGGGGATACGGTCGCTACCTCTGGCTGTTCCGGCCCCGGTGGACCAACTTATTCGCCTTATCCGACATCTTCACCTACTAGCGGCGGTTCTTGTCCAAGCGGTTCGCATATTATGTATGTTAACAACGCTGGCGGCTACTGTATGTCTGACGCCGATACTACCAAATGCGGATCCCTGAATTCTACCAGTGTCAGTAGCTTTGGTTCCTGCTCGACTTACCAGGGGACCTACACGCCGTATCCGACTGGGGGGACTTATTCTCCGCCGCCAAGCGGCTCATGTCTGACCGGTTCCCACAATATGGGAAGTTACTGCATGTCAGACTCCGATTCTTCAAAATGCGGAGCTTACGGATCCAGTCCTTCCGGTTGGGGTCCCAACTCTTGCACGGCTTATCAGGGCACTTACTCACCTTATCCAACAGGCGCGACCTATTCGCCCCCGCCAGGCAGTTCATGTCCCACCGGTTCCCACAATATGGGCAGCTACTGCATGTCAGATAGTGATTCGACTAAATGTGGGTCATTTGGTTCAAGCAGTGTATCGAGCTTTGGATCATGCTCTAGTTATCAGACTACATATACTCCCTACCCCTCATATACCTCGTACCCCTCCTGTCCATCCGGTCAATGGTGGGATAGTGCAACCAACACCTGTAAATCAAGCACTACCGCAACTTACACTCCACCGCCGAGCTGTCCTTCAGGTCAGTATTGGAACGGTACCGCCTGTGTAACTTCAACGGCAACATACTTGCCGCCGCCTACTTGCCCCTCGGGCCAGTACTGGGATGGCACGGTTTGTGTGATTTCCGCGACACCGGCGCCAACGCCAGTGCCAACTCAAGATCCAGCCGCGGCCTGCGCTTCGTCTGGCGGCACCTGGAATGGTTCAAGTTGTGTGTTCCCAACCCCGGCGCCAAGTCCAACCTCGTCACCGCCGCCTTCCAGCTTCTTCCAGCATCAGATGGCGGTTCACCTGGGAGCAGTTCGAAGTTCAGCTATCCACACGTTCGCGATGGCGAACACGATCATGAACTGCGCCGATTCGGGTTACAATTGGAACGTCGGCGCCAGCGCCTGTCGGCCGACGGTTAAGGCCTTCTTCGGCAATATCTTTAGGGCCGTGACAAGATTCTTCAAGTAGTAATCGCAGGGCAAATAGCTAAAACCCAAACCGCCCCTATCAAGGAGCGGTTTGGTTATGATATTATGATGCTGGCCGAGGGATTAGCAGGGGGTTCGAGTTTCTAGGGATACGGCACTATCAAATTACCACGATCGTATTATAATGATAGTGACCTAACTATGAGATGGTTTCAAAACCCCATTTCTACTGCAATTCCTGATTTTTGACTGCGACGGCGTCAGATTTCGTAAAATGTCCTGAGGAGATTCTAGGGGCGGGCTTCGCACCGCCCCCAAGAAACTTCGCCTTTGCACCGTAGCTACTGCTACGTTTCCGGGCATTTTACTCATCTTCCTTGTCTCGTTCAAAAATCAGGAATTTCGTTACGAAATGGGTTTTGAAACCATCTCTATCTGCTCACTGGGCGTAATTATGAGCTAGTCATGGGTATCATCAGGCTTTTCGACAAAATTGAGGACAAGATGCGCTATGGCCTAAGCCGGCGGCCGGTGCTTTATACTTTAATCGGCGGCGTGGCCATCGTCCTTTTCTGGCGCGGCGTCTGGCTGACGGCCGACCGATTCCCGTTTTTGACCGGGCCGGTTTCACTGGTAATCAGCGTGGTTGTGCTTTTGGCCATCGGGCTTTTTGTGTCGTTTTTCATCGGCGACCAGATTTTGATCAGCGGCCTGAAGCAAGAGAAAAAGCTAACCGAGAAAACCGAGGCCGAAATTAAGGCGGGGGAAATGATCCTTCAGGAAATTAAAGGGGAATTGCAAAAAATCTCCCATCGGCTTGAGGAAATAAGCAGAAAAATCAATGGCTAAAAAAACTTGGGGCATCGCCTTAATTCTTATCGGGCTCGTTATTTTGCTGACCCCTTTCACGCCCGGGGCGATATTATTGCTCGTCGGCATTGATATTGTTTTCGGCGATAAGTGGCTGTGGTGGAAGCGCGCCAAGGCCCGAATATTAAAATTCCTAAATGCCAAAGCGTCATGAGCAACGAATACTTTGCTAAAAAAGAAGAGAAGGAGAAGGAGGCAAGAGTCCAGCTAACAAAAAAAAGAGCCGGCAAGTTTTTGAAATGGTTGGCGGTGATTGTGATTGTTGTTGGCGGCGGGTTTTGGTTGTTGAGGGGGCTTAATAAGCCGGTCGAAGCACCGGGCGAGTTTTTTGAAGCCCAGTCGCGGGAGCATATTCCCCCGGGCGCGTCGCATCCGGAATACAACTCCAACCCGCCCACCGGCGGCTGGCATTATGACCAACCGGCCCAAACCGGGATCTACGACAAAGAACTGCCCGATGA
Organism: uncultured Candidatus Saccharibacteria bacterium; assembly: GCA_964364345.1. GTDB lineage: Bacteria > Patescibacteriota > Minisyncoccia > 2-02-FULL-40-12 > IGHO2-01-FULL-4-A > CAYILQ01. The sequence continues at coordinate 15,260 of CAYILQ010000003.1, forward strand.
GCAGTTGATTCATAATCTTGAGCACAGCCACATTTGGATTTCTTATCGGCCCGACAACTTGGCGCCAGATCAAATCGAACAGCTAGTCGCTATCGCTAAAAGCTACGGTTCAAGGTTTATTATGACACCTCGAGTCAAGAATGATTCGCCAATAGTGGTGGCGGCTTGGCAACGGCTGTTGAAGCTGGACAGTGTTGACGAAAAGAGAATCAGAACCTTCGCCGATAGCTATCGCAACATCGCCGGCCCGGAAAGAAATATTCCCGATTCTGGCTTCAAGGACTTCCGCTCGGGCCGATAGGGGACTCTAGGTGAGCACCTCTACCAAATTATGGGCAAGGCTATAACTACCGTATTGGGCGATAAAAGATATCTGATGTATTTCGCCGCAATTTTTGGACTGTTGTTTTTTATTTTGCTCCAGATTCAGGTTCAGGCGATTCCGGGCAATGATTTGAGATTTCAAGCGAGGATCTTCTCGTTCAGAGACTGGATATTGCTGGTGTTTATCTCTGCTTTGAACTCACTGTTCGTGACGACCGAGATATATATTTTCAAATTAAAAAAAGAGTACCGTGAAACCATTGGCCTGGCCAAGAATGTAGTGGCCGGGGGCGTTGGCACTACTTCGGGCGTCCTAGCTTCGGTCTTTGGCACGGCTACTTGTTCGCTGTGCGTTAGCGCCTTGTTTGGGTTTCTTGGCGCCAACTCGGTCTTGTTCCTGGTTAACCATAAGGATCTTATTACTTCAGCAGCTCTCATTCTCTTATTAATCTCCCTCTTTATTTCGTCTCGACGATTTAACGCTGCCTGTAAAACCTGCAAGGTCTAAGAGCCTCCTAGATCGAGCCCGATATTGGCTACAAGTTTTGTTGTTCACTCCTGTCTCCCACCCTGCGTACTTATCCTGCATATGCAGGTTATGTCCGCAGGGTTATCGAGGACTCCTCAAGTTAAACTTCCCCCTCCAATCCAGTTCGTCTTCAACATGTTGCCTCCGCTGGACTCTGGCTCGGCTCACGGCCAAAATGCCTACGGATTCGTCTCCTGCCCTTTCTCTTTAGGATAGTTTGTGCTAATATTTTGAGACTATATTATGGAAACTCAAATTAAGAGCACACCGCGTGATGTCTTCACATATCTTTTAGTTACGGCCACCCTGTATGCCAGTGTGGTCAGTTTTCTAGCTCTTGTTTTTGCCTACGTTGACGTTACCTTCCCCGATCCTCTCGATTTCTGTTACAGCTGTCTTTTAAATCAGATCCGCTGGTCAAGTTCGGCCTTGATCGTGGTTTTCCCGGTTTTTGTTTTCTTGTTTCGGTTTTTGCGCAAAGAATACCTGGCAAATCCCGAGAAAAGAGAACTCAAAGTCAGGAAGTGGCTGGTTTATTTCACCATGTTCCTGGCCGCGGTCACCATCATCATTGATCTAGTCGTTTTAATTTTCAATTTTTACAGCGGCGAATTGACAACCCGGTTCTTCTTAAAAACTCTGGCGGTTTTGGCAGTGGCCCTGGCTGTTTTTGGATATTACTTTTGGGATTTGAAAAAGGGGTCAGATAATTGGCGTGATTGGCGAAAAACGAAAGTCATCGCTGGGGTGGTTTCTTTGGTCGTTATCATTTCTATTGGGGCTGGTTTTTTCATCGTGGGTTCACCGGCCGTTCAGCGGGATCGCCGTTTTGACGAACGCCGGGTAAGCGATCTAGGGATTCTTCAAAGTGAGATTGTTAATTATTGGAGTAACAAAGGTCGGTTGCCACTTGAGCTCGCTGATTTAAAAAATGATATCTCGGGGTTTGCCCCACCCGCCGATCCCCAGACCCAAGCGCCCTACGAGTATAACCCTAAAGGACCGTTGACTTTTGAACTCTGCGCTGTTTTCAAAGCTGACAGCAGGCCCACCCAAGAGGGTTCTAGATTCAGCAAACCTGTATCAGTCGAACCATATGGGGAGCCCTACCGAAATAACTGGGATCACGGCCCGGGTCGAGTCTGCTTCGAACGCACTATTGACCCTGATTTCTACAAGAAGCAAGAAAAACCAAGAGATGCTTGACATTAAACCTTTTAAGCAGAGAGCAACTTATTGCGGTCCGGCGGCCTTGAAAATGGTTTTGGATTTTTACGGCGTCAAGAAAAGCGAGAAGGAATTGGCAAAATTGGCGGGTCACCGGCCGTCAACCGGCGTTGGCGCCGAGAGCCTCGTCAAGGCTGCTCGACAGCTCGGCTTTAGGGGGGCGATTAAAGACTTTGCAAGTTTGGACGACATCAGAAAGTACGTTTTAAGAAGGGAAATTCCGGTGATTGTTGACTGGTTCTCCCGCGATGAAGGCCATTATTCGGTGGTGGCGGACATTAATAAAAAGTATATTTACCTCCAGGATCCGGAATTGGCCGCGATAAATAAAATTGACTTAAAAACATTCAAGCGGGTTTGGTTTGACTTCCCCGGCGACTTTTTGAGCTCGCCAGACGATCTGATTATCCGGCGCCTAATTGCGATCTACCCCGGGTAAAATGATAGTGCTGGTTAACCGGTTTATTTGTCGCACAAGAGATTCAAAGAAAAAGTTTTGCAAATTGTCTCTCAAATCCCAAAAGGGGAGACCTTGACCTACAAAAAAGTGGCCCGGCAGTCGGGGCGGCCGAGAGCCTGGCGGGCGGTGGGGAATATCTTGAGCCAAAACTATAATTCCAAAGTTCCATGCCATCGCGTGATCCGCTCCGATGGCAAGATCGGCGGCTACAACCGCGGCCAAAAAGAAAAATCCCGCCGGTTAGGGCGAGAAGGCATTGTTCTCTAAAGATCAAAAATCGGAATTGGCTAATTTCTGTCTAGTCTCCTCCAGCGATAGGCCAGTGAAGCTCGCATCGGTGTTGTTAACAGACCGTTGCCGGACTGCTGGCTGTTTATTCCTGATCGTCTTGGCCACATCCGCCTTTCTTTTGCGGCCGCGGGTTTTGTACATCCGGCCAAGTTTTGAAAAGTAGTAATTCCGATTTAGAGTGATGCCGTGTCTTTTCAGAACTTCTCGGCGAGCGTCATTGAATTCATAACCATCTCGCAGCAATCTTTCCACTTCGTCGACCAAATCATTTAAGATTATCACTTTAGCCCCCTTTTTAAGTTACGATTTTTCTATATTCTGGCGCGTCTTTACTAATTTTGCAATAATCTGGATTTCCTTGTCAATAGGATCATCAGACTCGCGGTCTTCAGCAAACTTCCCAAAACGAAACCTAATGCCAATCCCTTAACGCCCAGGGTTGCCGAAAAAACATAACCGCCAGTGACGGCTACGGCTAGTGATATCAAACTGATTATTACCGGAGTCAAACTGTCCTTAAAGGCGTAGAATCCTCGGGCCAATAGGTGACTGGCGCTCTCGGTGGGGATTGAAAGAGCGAATATGCCCAACGCGGCCGCGGTGAGATCAACCGCGTTTTGGTCAAAAGCGCCGCCGCCAAGAAATATGGCGATTAAGGGGCGGCGGATAAGATAGATAATGAGAGCGGCCAGTGTGGCCAGAAGCGCGATTGATTTCAAAGTGAAAGTAAATTCCCGATTGAAAGTCGTTTTGTCATTGACCGAAATGGCCTTGGCGAGCAGCGGGAAAGCGGCTAGAGAAAAAGCAACTCCGATGGCGTTGACCGGCATACTTTGGAAGTTGCGGGCGAAATTTAAGATGGCGATTGAACCGGCGCCGATGGCGGAGGCAATAATGGTAAAACCCAGAAACGTCAGCTGTTCAACCGGATGGCCCGCGGCCTTGGGCAGCATCAGCCGGACGTATTTTTTAAACTCCTGGTTGAAATTTATCATTGGCCGGTAACGAAATGAAAATCCCAGGCCGATGAGCCGGGGCAATAAGTGGAGAAGGGCGCCAATAATGGTGCCGACAGCGACGCCATAGATGCCGTATTTGGCGGCCAGAATTACCGTGCCCAAAATTATGCCGAGATTGTAGAGCGGCGCCGAGATCCCGAACCAAAAAAATCTTTCCCGCGTCAAGGCAATGCCGCCCAAAGTGTTGCTGATTGAGAAAATGATCGGGGAAAGTAAAAGCAGCCGGGTCAGATCAACGAAAATCTTGCGGCTTTGCTCGTCAAACCCCGGGACAATGTAGCGGCTTAATTGAGGCGCGAAGGCGAAGACCAGAAGCCCGCTGACCAACACCGCGATTAGGGAACTGTTAAGAACCGAGTTTACAAAAATGTTAGTCTCCTGACGTTTGTTCTCCTCGGTTAGGTCGGTAAATATCGGCACGAAAGCGGCCGTCAAAGCGCCGGCCACGAAAATGTTTAAGATTAAATCCGGTAGAGTAAAGGCGGCGTTGTAAGCGTCAAGGACCCGTGTGGCGCCGAATGTTTGGGCAAACAGACGATCCCGCAAAAGGCCTAAGGCGTAGCTCAAAACAGTGGTTGTTGTCAACACCGCCGAACCTTTGAAAATGGCCTTTTTAGTTAGGGATTTGAAGATATTTTGGCCTGACGCCATATCTAGAGGATAGCATGGTCGTTTACCTTGTGCTATCATTGAAACGTGACTGGAAAATCAGTTTCAATCGTCTTTATCGTGGTGGTTGTGATTGGAGCGGTATTTTATTTTAGCAAGCAGCAAACCACGGCCCCGACGCTTGACGGATCGCCAACCGCCAGCCCCGCGCCCCGGCCGACGCCGGAAGTAACGGCCGTTTTGACTCCAGGAACGGCGCGGATCCCGCAAACTTTTACTATTTCCTTTTTAAGCGGCGGTTCATTGAGCGCCGATGTTTTGACAATAAAAGCCGGCGATACCGTAACCTTCGTCAATCGGGACTCAAAACCCCATTGGCCGGTTACCGGCATCCATCCGACCCACAATATTTGTCCGGGCTTTGACGCCAGACGCGGATTGAACACCGGCGAGTCGTACTCGCGCGCCTTTACCGAAGCCAAGACTTGTCCCTTCCACGATCATCTGGATCCCAACGTCTCGGCTGTCAAGGGTCAGATTATTGTTACTCCCTAGCCAAGTTAAGGTCTGCCGAATAACGCCTTCTATCGCCACTTACATGGCGCCCATGTAAACACATGTTTACATGGGCGCCATGTAATGCCTACCAGTAAGATTGAATCCCTGAGGCGATTCCAACTTCGTTGGAACCTTCGCCTGGTCAGCGAGGATTCTTCGTTCCGTCAAAATTGTGGATCTGGCTCGCAGTGCGCTCCGTGTTGTCTTATCCTGCATATGCAGGATAAGACAAATCCACGCAATTTTGACGGCGCTAGAAGGCATTATTCGGCAGACCTTATTTAGAGATTAAGTTTGAATATTTTGGGAAAAATTTGGTTATGGCTTTTAATCATCGGCGCTCTCTGGGTAGCGCCTGTTTTTCTTGCCCGCCTAGGTTTTGAATGGAAAATTTTGGCGGGGAACGCGGCGGCCGGCGTTCAAGAAGAGATTGAAGCCCGCAACCGCCAGATTGAAGAAATTCAAAAACAAATTGATGAATATCAGCGCCAGATCGAGACTGCCGGCGGCCAGGCCAAGACTTTGTCGGGCGAAATCGCCCGGCTCAACGCCCAAATAAGTCGGATCCAGCTTGAGATCAAAAGTTTGGGATTGGCCGTGGAGCAAACACGCGCCGAAATCAGCGGTACCCAGGAGCAGATCCGCGCCGCTCGGCAGAAACTGGAACTCCAAAAGGTTGCCCTGGCCAAGTACTTGAGAATTCTGGACCAAGCTGATCAGGAAGATTTGACCGCTTTGCTTTTCAAAAACTCCCGACTTTCCGCGTTCTTCAGCAATCTCAAAAACGTTCAGGACACCCAAAACCGGGCCCGGTCAACGATTGTCGCCGTCAAAACCCTGAAAGCCGAGCTTGAAGAAAAACAGGCCGAGCTTGAGGAAAAGCGGGAAGAATTGGAAAAGTTGCGGGCATTCCAGCAAGCCCAAAAAAGAAACCTGGATACCGACAAAATCGCCAAAGACAGACTGCTCAAGGAAACCAAGGGTCTGGAAACTCGTTATCAGGAATTAGTGAAGCGCTCGCAAAGCGACATTGAAAAAATCCGCGAGCAAGTTTTCTACCTGGAACAAAATGGAGTCACGGTGGAGGAAGCGGTGAAGTTCGGCCAGTTGGCCGCAATCCGGGTGGGCATCAGGCCGGCATTTCTTCTGGGAATTCTTGAAGTTGAATCCGGCTTGGGCCGCAACGTCGGCACCGGCAATTGGCTAAGCGATATGTACCAGTGCTACCTGAAACTCGGCAAACCGACCCGGGCCGAAACCGAAAAGGCGGCGTTTCTGGAGATTGTCAACAAATTGAGTTTGAATCCGGATACTGTCAAAGTATCGCGCGAGCCGAACTACGGTTGCGGCGGGGCTTTAGGGCCGGCCCAGTTTTTGCCGTCAACCTGGCTGGCCTATGAAGAAGAGGTGACCCGTCTGACGGGGCATGCGCCGCCCAGTCCCTGGAATGTTGAGGATGCGTTCATGGCTTCGGCGGCCAAGCTTGCCAAAGGCGGGGCTACGGCTAAGACCAAGTCCGCCGAAACCGCCGCCGCCAAAACCTATCTAAGCGGCAAGTCCAATTGCGGAAGCAGAATTTGCAATTATTACGCCAAGGCGGTGCTTGCCAAGGCGGCGGCGATTGAACAGAATTTGTAGCTCGCTGATTTCTCAAGTTGAATTTCTATGAGTCCAAAGTATTTAATAGTCGTTTTAGCTTGTGCCTTAGTTGGATTGGGATTTGTCTCCGCCGACACTTTTGATGTTTACAATCGGCCGTCGCCATTGGCGCCGACGCCAACACCGGCCCTGTTTTCGATGGCAGCCAAGATTGGCGAAGGAGTGACCTTGCTTAAAAACTCGCGGCCGTTGGATTATGAGCTAAAAATTATTTCTTACCGAAGCGGCAGGAAAGTTAAAACCAACGAGCTGGTCAGAAAACAAATCGCCTTGGCGATTCTGGACAGGCGCGTCGGCGCGGTCTTTGAAAAAAGAGTTTGGGTCAGGGAGGAAGAGATTAAGAATTATCGCAAGACCGGCGTGGTTAATTTAGAACCGAGCGAGACCGCGGAAACGCTCAACATCCAACCGCGCTGGTGGAACAGTTTTAACACTTTATACGAGATCAACGATCCAAATCTGGTCGTGGTGGCCAATAAATATCTGCTCCAAAGCAAACAATTGACCGGCCTGCCCGAGAAATCAAAAAACCCTTACACCGAGATAATCTACGCGCCTTATTCCGGGGGACTTCATACGGCGGAGTTGATCGCGGCCGGTAAGCAATATATTAATGATCAAGTTGAAGCGGCCTTTGGCCAGCTTGAAACCGACAAGGTCTTGTCGCGGAGCAAACCCCCCGCCGCTTTGTCTAACAAAGCGGCGGGGGGCGAGTCCACGAATCCTGTCACCTCCGGCATCAGCCGGGAATTCATCAAAAACATTATTCTGGTTGAGCACATTGATCCCGACGCCTTTGAGGTTACTTTCGATCAAGGTCGGGAGCTTACCGAGCGGGTGCTGGTGATCATCGGCGCTAACCATAAATCGGCTTACCGCTATACCGGCTCGCCGGCCGGCGCCTCCGGACTGGCCCAGTTTATCAAGCCAACTTATACGAGAATCGCGGCGCAATATCCTCGGGCTAAGCTGATTAAAGACTACACCCTGGGCATGGCCGACCACGTTAACGCCGTCAAAGCCATGGTCTTGTTTTTTGACAGCCATCGGGCCGAGATTGAAAACAAAATTCAGCGCCGCGATGTCATCCGCCAGCTGGGCATTACCGAGGAAATGCTGGCCGCGGCCTATAACGGCGGCCCCAGTCGGGTAATTCGGTCAGTCAACAAGTTCGGTCTGGCCTGGGTCGGCCAACAGTTTGATCTGCCCAAAACCAAAAGGATCTTCAGAACCGAAACCTTGGGTTACGTCAAAAAATTCCGCTCGGTCAGCGGGCTCAACATCTTTGATGATTAAAAGATTAAAAGGTGTCAGGAACCTTTTCCCGGGGAAACGCCGGAAAAGGTTCCTGACACCTTTTTGGCCGGGGACACCTTTTTGGCTGGGTGTTGATATCTTCTTGGTGTCCCTCGGGGCCGTGAGTTATAATTTTGTTGTGGCAAGAGCTTTTGCCAAATCATATTTGAAAACCGTCCTGATCCTTTTGGCGATGGCGATTGTTTTTGGCATTGTGGTTGGCTGGCAAAAACAGCAAGCGATTGAAGGCGCTATTGACGATGCTTTCCAGGCATTGGCTAAAGATGTTGGCGATGAAGCGGCCATTGACTTACTGGGGACGGCCCTTGAGGATAACCGGCCGTTTTTTAATTTAAGTTTGTCGGAGGCGGCTGATGCCGGGACTTGCAATGCCTTGAAGCAAACTATGCGCGAAGCGGCTAGTCGCCGGGGCCGGGCCTCATTTGTGGCCGCCGCCCGCGAGTGGGCCCGCCAACAATGCTATAAAGTCCGCCTCGGCGCTGGCGGTGCTCGACGATCAACGCCGATACCGACACCAACAGCTTCGATCAGACAACAGGGTGGCGCTCGACGATCAACACCACCACCGACGGCAACGCCGGCGGTCAGCCAGCCGGGGAACAGCGGCGGTGGCGGCGGTATTGCCGCAGAGCCGGCTTGCGGTATGGTCTGGGACCCGCCGCGGCTGATTGACAACAAGGGTTCGCGTCAGATCGGTCAGTATTCGGATGTCAATGTTAGACTTTCCGGCTTCGGCGCGCGAGTCCTGGTGCGCCTTCAAAACAACGGCCCAACTACCGTAATCGGTTCCTCAATAAGAACCGACACCAACGGCAACTACTCGTATTATGATCACACCCTCATAAGCGGTTCTCAATATCAATCTGGTTTTTACAACACCTACGTTATTGATCAAGGCGGAAAGCCGCTCACCAGCTGTGATATCGGTTTCAGGATTGAGTAAAATTTAAGCGTTAAAGTAGCATAACCAATTTATCTGCCGACATTGCTCTGCCGAGCTTGCACACCGTTGTTGAAGCGGGCACCTTGCCCGTTTTTTGTTTCTTGAAATAAATATATGGTAAAATTTATGGTAAAATGATAGAGGTCGAAAAATAAAAAAATAATTAATAAACTATAGACTATGTTTGAACAATTAACGCAATATAACGACATTGGACTTCTGGTTTTGCGGCTGGCGGTGGCAATCATTTTTATCTACCACGCCCTGCCGAAATTAAAGAACGCGAAAAGCATGGCCCAGATGGTAGGAATGCCGGCGGGTATGATTCTTATGCTGGGATTGGTTGAGTTTGTCGCTTCAATCGGTTTGATTGTCGGCCTTTACACCCAACTTGCCGCCCTGCTTTTGGCGATTGTGATGGTCGGCGCGATTGGTATGAAGATGATGAAATGGCATGTTCCGTTTGCGGCAATGGATAAAACCGGCTGGGAGTTTGATTTGATCTTGCTCGCCGCAAATATCGCCATTTTGTTTGGTGGAGACGGAGCAATAGGAATCCAATAATGAAGCAAAGTCCCGCGCCGAGCGGCGTTTACCCTAATATGGACCATATGAAGAACTTGCTTAAAAACAGGCCAAAAGTCTTCGTGGCAATGTCGGGAGGAGTGGATAGTTCCGTGGCGGCGGCGCTTTTGCAGAAGCAAGGATTTAGGGTCGTCGGAGTATTTTTTAAACCCTGGCAGCCGGAAAATGGCGCGGTTTATTGCAATTGGCAACAGGATCGGCTTGACGCCATGAGAGTGGCTTCAATCTTGGGCATTCCTTTCAAAACTTGGGATTTCTCAAAAGAGTACGGCCGGAAGGTGGCTAAATATATGATTGATTCTTACCGCAAAGGAACCACACCGAACCCAGATGTCATGTGCAATAAAGAAATCAAGTTTGGTTTATTTTTGGAGAGGGCTTTGGCCGAAGGGGCCGATTATATCGCCACCGGCCACTACGCCCGAATGCAAGCTGTAAGCGTTAAGCTAATAAGCAATAAGCGAGCAGAAAAAAAATCACTATCATTTTACTACGATCGTGGTAATTTGATAGTGGCTGAAACGGTTAAGTTGCTGAAAGCCAAAGATCGGAACAAGGATCAGTCCTATTTCTTATGGACTCTAACGCAGAAGCAGTTGAAATATTGCCTGTTTCCGATTGGTGATTATACCAAACCCGAAGTCAGACGGTTGGCTAAAAAATTTGGCCTGCCCAATCATGACAAAAAGGACAGCCAGGGAGTATGTTTCGTTGGCCCGCTGGATATGAAGGATTTTTTGAAAAGCTACATCCGGCCAAAGACGGGGGAAATCAGGCTTTTAGCCGGTGACAAAGCTATCGGTCGGCATGACGGCGTCTATTACTACACCATCGGCCAACGCCATGGTCTGAATATCACTGACGGCGGCGGGCCATACTATGTTGTGGCCAAAGATATTGGGAAGAATATTATCTACGTTGCCGATTCAGTTAACAGCGGAGAGTTGTCAGATGACAAAGCAATGGTTGCGAAAGTGAGCTGGGTTAGTGGGGAACCGGAACTGCCGTTGAGAGCTGAAGTGAAGATCAGATACCGCGCTCAAACCGTGCCAGCTCTGGTTATAAAAAACGGCTCCCCAAGGAGCCTGCTGATTAAGTTTGCCAAACCGGTCCGGGCGATTACGCCCGGCCAGTCAGCCGTGTTTTACCGCGGCGAGGCCGTGCTCGGCGGAGGAGTAATTAGTAGTTGGTGATTGGAATGCGAAACCGGGAACCTAGAGCTAAACATAGGACCTGTTTACAAAAATCTCATATGAGATTTTTGTAAACAGGGGATTCTTCAGCCGCGGGATTCGGAACCTAATGACGGCAACAAGCTCTGGCCGGTCATCTCCGGGGGTTGGGGGAGACCCAATAACTGCAAAATAGTCGGGGCGATGTCGGGCAAGATGCCGTCAATTGATTTGGCCTCCTCTTCGATTTCATGCTCGGTTTTGGGAGTTTGGTATTGCCGGCCGACGAGATAGAAAAAAACCGGACTGTCATCATGCTTGGTTTCGGCTTCGCCGCCGGTTTTGTAAATCAATGATTCAGCATTGCCGTGATCGGCGGTGACCAGGAGAACACCGTCTTTTTCCAGCGCCTTTGATTGAATTTGACCGAGAGCGGCGTCAACCGCTTCAATGCCTTTGACGACGGCGTCAAAATTACCGGTGTGGGCCAGGAGATCGGCGTTGGCGAGGTTAAAGATGATAAAATCATATAAGTCTTGATCCAGCGCCGACCCGACTTTGGCGGCAATCTCGGCGCTGCCCAGGGCCGGGTTCTGCTCAATATCTTTAATCGAGTCTATGAAAACGTCGGTTTCACCGGGAAAGGCGGCGTTTTTCAGGCCGTTGAAAAAATAAGTGACATGGGCGTATTTTTCGGATTCGGCCATGTGCATCTGGGATTTGCCGTTCAAGCTCAAAATTTCAGCCAGCCCGTTTTTGACTTCGGGCGGCGCGAAAGCCGCCTTGACCTCGTATTTGTCTTCGGCCTTTGCCTCAAGATATCTGGTCATCGCGGCCAAGTAGAGGTTTTTAAGATCGGCTCGGTCAAAAAAGGGGAACTCATTTTCGGTAAAAGCCCTCGACAGCTGGCGCATGCTGTCCTCGCGGAAGTTGAAAAATATCAGCGCGTCGTTGTCGGCTAGTCCGGCATAGCCCGCCCCCTCATTCACTGAAGGCGGCAAGGCCGAGTCGTTGATGCCTTGCTGATAATAATTGCCAATCGTGGCCGTCAAATTATTACTCTTTTCACCGCCAGCCCTGACAATCAAGTCGTAGGTTTTCTGGGTTCGCTCCCAATTGTTATCGCGGTCCATGGCAAAGTCGCGGCCAACGATAGTGGCGATCTTGCCGCAGCCGTGTTTGGCAATTTCGGCATTAAGCTTGGCCAAAATATTAATCCCTTCCTGAAGACCGGAGTCGCGGCCGTCGGTGAAAAGATGAAGGTAGGTTTCGGCTTGCTGATTCTGGACGGCCATTTCAATCAGGGCGGCGATATGCCCAAAAGCGGCGTGAACCGTGCCCGAGGTCAAAAGGCCAATCAGATGGACCCGCGATCCATTTTGTCTGGCGTGGCTGAAAGCGCCGGCCAGAGCGGGGTTTGTGAAAAAACTTTTGTCGGCGATAGCCAGATTGATCCGGGAGTAGTATTGCTCAATGATCCGCCCGGCCCCGATGTTAAGATGGCCGACCTCGCTGTTGCCCGACTCGCCCCAAGCCATGCCCACGGCAAGACCCGATGCCTGAAGGAGCACCATCGGATATTCGGCATTGATCCGGTCAAGGACCGGCGTCCGGGCTTGCTTGATTGGATTGCCGACGGTCTTGGCGCTAAAACCCCAGCCGTCCAAAATCGCCAAAACTATCGGTTTTTTAATTTCTGCCATCTTTTTATCTTATCAAAAAATTTTGTTTGACGCCACAAAATTTTTCTCATATAATCAAGTTGGTCTTAATTTGTAATAAAGCAACTAACCTTAATTGCAACCACCACCCAAACTGGTAATTGGTAATTGGTAATTGGTGATTGGTGATTGGTGATTGCGTTAGCATGGTTTCTCTGCTTCTAAAACATGGTTTTGGACAGAAACACCCTGATTATCATTGGGGGGATTTTGGCGCTTTTGGCCGGCGGGGTCATCGGCTATCTTTTAAGTCTTTTTCTCACCAGTAAAAAAGTCAGCTCGGCCAGGTCCAAGGCCGAGAACCTCCTGGCCGAAGCCAAAAACAAAGCCCAGGAGTTGGTTTTAGAGGCCAAAGACCGGGGCCTGAAGGTTCTGGAGGAAGCCAAGAGGGAGGAGCAAACCCGGCATCGGCAGCTGGTCAGAATTGAAGGCATACTGGTTAAAAAAGAGGAAGAGATTGACAGCCGAGGCAAAGCGCTAGAGCAAAGTAAAAACCAATTAACCGCTGAAATTGCCAACGTGGAAAAGCGCGAGCTGGAGCTTGAACGGCAACTGCGGGCCCAGATTGCCGAGCTTGAGAAGATCGCCGGCCTCAAGCCGGATCAGGCCCGAGAGGTTCTGTTCAAAAAAGTTGAACAGGAATATCAGGATGATCTGTATCAAGCTCTGCGCCGGTTTGGCGAGGCCAACCAAGAGGAACTTGATCGCAAAGCCAGTGAGATTTTGACAATGGCCATCCAGCGCTACGCCGGTTCCCACATCGCCGACGCCACCACCACGGTGGTCAGTTTGCCATCGGACGAGCTAAAAGGTAAGATAATCGGTAAAGAAGGCCGGAATATCAAGACCATTGAAAGATTGACCGGTGTGGATATAATCATTGACGATACCCCAGAAACCCTAGTAATATCAGGATTTGATCCCGTTAGACGTCAGGTTGCCAAGCTGGCTCTGGAAAAATTGATTGCTGATGGCCGGATCCATCCGGCCAGGATTGAAGAAATGGTTGAGAAAGCCAAGATTGAAATCAATGATAAAATCAGACAAGCCGGAGAGGCGGCGTTGTTTGAAGTCGGGGTGGGCGCCGTTGACCCTAAATTGATTTACCTTTTGGGTCGGCTGGCGTTTCGGACCAGCTTTGGCCAAAACGTTTTACTGCATTCAATTGAAATGGCTCATGTGAGCGGAATGCTGGCGGTTGAGCTGGGCGCGGACGTAATGACGGCCAAAAAGGGCGCTTTATTCCACGATATCGGCAAGGCCGTGGATCACGAGGTCCAAGGCACCCACGTGGAGATCGGCCGAAAACTTTTGCAGAAATTCGCTATTGATGAACAGGTGATTCGGGCCATGGAGTCGCATCACGAGGAGTATCCTTACTCCACCCTGGAATCCCGCATCGTCCAAGCCGCCGACGCCATCTCGGCCGCCCGGCCGGGGGCCCGCCGCGACACGGTTGAAATTTATCTGAAACGTTTGGAGGATCTGGAACGAATCGCCAATTCTTTTGAGGGCGTGGAGAAATCTTACGCCATCCAGGCCGGCCGGGAGCTGCGGATCTTCGTGACCCCGACCAAAATTGACGATCTGTCAGCGCTGAAATTGGCCCGCGACATTGCCCGAAAAATTGAGTCCGAAATGAAATACCCGGGAGAAATAAAAGTTAATGTGATTAGGGAAACGAGAGCGATTGAATACGCGAGGTAGGGAGGTAGGAAACAAAGTAAATCAATTTAGTGCCGATATTGCTCTGCCGAGTTTTTTCAACTGTCTGCCAAGAAAAGTGATTAGGGACCATGCCAAAGGCGGAGCGTCCCCGTGCCGATATTGAACTTGCCTTCTGGCACGAAGGGACGAAGGGACCATGCCAAAGGCGGAGAGTGTCAAAGACAAGAGCAACTTCGGCACTGGGAAAGGTTTAAGCAGTAAAGTAGCACAGTCAATTAATCTGCCGACATTGCTCTGCCGAGCTTTCGCCGCCGTCAGCCAAGAAAAGTGATTAGGGACCGTGCCAAAGGCGGAGAGGCCAGAAGGCAAGGCAATATCGGCACTGGGAAAGGTTTAAGCAGTAAAGTAGCACAGTCAATTAATCTGCCGACATTGCTCTGCCGAGCTTTCGCCGCCGTCAGCCAAGAAAAGTGATTAGGGACCGTGCCAAAGGCGGAGAGGCCAGAAGGCAAGGCAATATCGGCACTGGGACGCGAAGGGGGGTGGATTATGGAGTCAGTCAAAAAGACACAATTTATCCAGTGGGTCGCCGAAAAGATGAACGTGCCCAAAAAGCAGGCCGGTGAGTTTGTTGATACTTTTGTCGCCGGCGTGACCGATGTTTTGAAAAAAGGCAACAAATTAAACGTTTCCGGCTTGGGGATTTTCAAAGTCGCCGATCGACCAGCCAGAATGGGCCGCAACCCCAGAACCGGTGAGTCCATCCAGATTAAAGCTTCCAAGAAAGTCCGTTTCACCCCCAGCAAGGTCTTGAAGGAATCGGTTTTGTAATCTTTGTACTATTGCGGATCCGCAATGATACTATGCCAAAGCCCCGGCAATGCGGGGGCTTTGGTTATAATCAATCACCCTTCACTCTGGAGCGGGTAGGGGGAATCGCCCTCGGCTCTCGTTCCGCCGTCGCGGAACTCGGCCTGGGCACCGCCTCACTGCCTCGCCTGCTGGCTCGGCATCGTTCCGGCGTTCGATTCCCCACGGAAGCAAAGCAGTTTGCTTCCTCTACCCGTACCCGAGAGATAAATCAAAAGACCTCATTATGAGGTCCTTTGATTTACTCTGGAGTATATTTACAACAAAGCTCGAACCTATTTTAGCAAGAATTGCTGAACGAAGCCAATCGCTCCGCCCCGCCGCCCAGACTGTCCGAAAACTCACTTTTTCGGGTATTTACCCTCAAAATATCCAGGATATTTTGAGGGTAGGGTGGTCAAAATGGCAGTTCTCGGACAGTCTGTGCCTCGCAGAAAAATTGCCTTTTCCTTTTAAGGAAAATTGGCCGCGCGGAAAAACCAAAAAATGTAAAGGCAATTTTCTGCTCGGCTCCGCGCTCACCGCGCGGGGTGGCGGGGCTACGCTTTGGCTCGGACGGCGCGGCAGGGAGGGTTCAAGGGGGGATGCCGCGCCGTCCTCGCTTTCGGGCTGGCGGCCA
>CAYILQ010000004.1:0-30496 GCA_964364345.1 uncultured Candidatus Saccharibacteria bacterium
GCCGACATTGCTCTGCCGAGCTTTAGCAGCCGTCTGCCAAGAAAAGTGATTAAGGTAAACCGTTACAAAAGAACAATTGTTATTGAAGGGGTTGGGATGAAACGCCTCGACCCAAACAGTTGACGGTCTATTCACGATTAGCCCACAAAAAACAATTCGTTCCCGTGTCAAGGTTGAGCTTGTCTTCTGGCAGCTCGTCTCTCCTGTCCTTCCGTCCCTTCGTGCCAAAGGCCGGAATCAATGTCGGCACGGGGGCGAGCAATGTCGGCAGTTCAATTGATAGCGCTGATTTAACGGTTAAACTTTCCCCCGGTCTTTTAGGCTGGAATCTGGGTTTGGCTCTGACCTCGGTGATTCTAGCGCTAACCTTTGTGTCTTTGGCCAACTATCTGGTTTCTGAAAAATACTCGCTTGAAGTTTTGCGGCAACGGTTAAGCAAGACCAATGTTGAATTGGAACTTGAGGGGGCGGCGGTTGAGAATCAGTTCAGTATCGGGTCGTTGCTGTTATCCGCCAAAAACCTGGGTTTGGTTGAAGCCAAAGAAATAGATTTCATTGGGCTGAACGATTTTCAAAAATATGGTTATCCAAGGTAGTTGTTTTTGAAATGAGCTCAACAGAAACGTGGCGGGTAAATTTTTTCGTTCTCGGGGTTTTTATGATAGCGGGGCTGGTGACATACCGGCTTTTTAATTTGACTTTTGTCCGTCACGAGGCTTTTGTTAAAACGGCTAAGTCCCAGTACGAGAGTCCAACGGCTTTACTTTCCGGGCGGGGCAGTATCTATTTTTCGGATCTCTCGGCGAGCGGCGGCCCCTCGATGGACTCGGGACCTCGCGGCCGGAAACTGGCGGCCGCCAACCGCTCCTCGATTTACCTTTTTTCCAATAACAAAATCATTGACCAGCCCCCGGCCCAAATCAGCGGCCAACTGGCCGCGATTTTGAACCAGGATCCGGCCGCTCTGGAAATCAAACTTGGCCAGAAAGACAAATCATACCAAGTCCTGGCCGCCGGTCTGACTGAAGATCAGACGGATAAAATCAAAAGTTTGAAGATCAAAGGCATTGGAACCTCCACCCAAATAGACCGCTTCTATTCATTGGGGGCGTCGGCCGGTCAGGTTCTGGGTTTCGTCGGCTATGACGCTAAACAGAGAGTCGGTCAATACGGCATTGAAGCTTACTATGACGATATCTTAAGCGGAGTTGAAAAGTCCCAGGAGATTTTTGGCAACAAAACCTACGTTGATTTTTTGAGATTCCTTAAGTTTTGGCGTCCCAATGCCGAGGTTGAACCGCGCGTTGAACTCAACGCGTTGAGCTCATCCCTTAAGACGGAAGGCAGCGATTTGGTCTTGACCATAGATAAAAATATCCAAGCCCTGGCCGAATCCTCGCTCGAGCAAGTGCTCAAAAAATGGAGCTCGCCTTCAGGCACGATTATTGTTCAAGACCCCAAAAGCGGCGAGATCCTGGCCATGGTTTCTTCGCCGAGTTTCGACCCCAACCGCTACTTTGACTATGACTTGGAGGACTTCATCAACCCGGCTTATCAGAAAATTTATGAACCCGGTTCGTCTTTTAAGCCGATTACCATGGCCGCGGCCGTGGATACCGGAGCGGTTAGGGCTGATACCACTTATAATGACACCGGCCGGATAGAAATCGCCGGTTATGAAATCAAGAATTTTGACGAGCGGGCTCACGGGGCGCAAACTATGCGGCAGGTGCTGGAAAAATCGCTGAACACCGGCGCCATGTTTGCCCAACAACGCGCCGGCGATGATGCCTTTTTGAACTACGTCGTGGGCTTTGGTTTTGGCCAAAAAACGGCGGTTGATTTAAGCGGAGAAGTGTCCGGCAACATTTCCAATCTTTACAGCGGCCGGAAGATTAACTTTGCCACCGCTTCTTTCGGCCAGGGCATCGCGGTCACGCCCCTGCAGTTGATTAACGGCTACTCGGCCATCGCCAACGGCGGCAAACTGATGTGGCCCCATTTGGTCAAAGAAATTGTCCGACCCGACGGCAGTAAAGTTGAAATTCAGCCCAAAATCATCGGTTCGCCGGTGGGAGAAGAGACGGCCCGACGAATGCAGGCGATGCTGGTCGGGGTGGTGGATGTCGGCTTTGATAAAGCCAGGATTAAGGGTTACGACGTGGCCGGCAAGACCGGCACGGCCCAAATACCGGCTCCGACCGGCGGCTATCTGGCTAATGATCAGTTCGTCCATAATTTTGTCGGTTTTGCCCCGGCTTACAATCCGCGCTTCGCGATTTTGATCAAAATGGATCGGCCCAAAGGCATCAAATTCGCCGCCGATAGTTTGTCGCCGGTTTTTGGCGATATCGCCCGATTTCTGATACGATACTTCAATATCCCGCCGACGAGGCAATAACCAACCGAGGCCTACATGGCGCCCATGTAATTACATGGGCGCCATGTAGGCGTGTTAATATGACCCGTAAACTGCTTAAAATCATTTTGAAGGTTTTGGCCGCGCGAGTTGTTGATCGTTATAAGCCGGTGGTTGTTGGCATTACCGGGTCGGTGGGCAAGTCAACCGCCAAAGAAGCGATTTATGCCGTTTTAAGTCGGCGGTTTTGGGCGCGCAAGAACGCCGAAAATCTCAACAACGAATTCGGCGTGCCGAGCGCCGTCTTGGGGGTTGATTTCAGCGCCGCTTGGCTTGATAAACTGGCGAACCTATGCCGGGCTTTTTGGGTCGCTTTCGGCTGGCCGGCCGCAAAATATCCCAAGATTTTAGTTTTAGAGCTGGCCGCGGATAGGGCCGGCGATATCAAATATCTGACTGACATTGTTAAGCCCTCGGTGGGCGTGGTCACGGCGGTGGGGGAGACCCCGGTCCATGTTGAGTTTTATGCCAGCCCCCAAGAAGTGGCTCGTGAGAAATCACGACTTATCAGCTGTCTGCCCGCCGCCGGCCGGGCGATACTTAATTATGATGATCAGACGGTTCTTGATATGAAAAACACCACCAAGACTCGGGTGACGACATTTGGTTTTTCCAATCGGGCCGATATTTGGGCTTCCGGGGTATCGTTCTTTGTCAGCGATGACGGGGAAAGTGTTGGCGGATTATCTTTTAAGATTCATCATGGCGAAAGTTTCGTTCCCATGCGGGTCAGCGATCTGATCGCCCCCAACCAGATTTACGGCATTCTGGCGGCGGCGGCGGCGGCGGTTCATTTCGGCCTCAATTTGATTGATGTTGCCGAGGCCGGGGATGATATTGAGTTGCCGCGCCGGAGGATGCAACCTGTGAGAGGAATTAAAAACACGTTTATCATAGATGACACCTATAATTCCTCGCCGCTTTCGGCTCATGCCGCCCTGGACACTTTGGGCGAACTCGGCAAGGCCCTCGCCGGGCTTGGCGGTCTTGGCGGGAAAGTCAGAAAAATCGCGGTCTTGGGCGACATGCGCGAGCTTGGCAAATATCAAATTGAGGCCCACCGCGCCATTGGCGATCTGGCGGGAGAGCGGGCTGATGTTTTGATCACCGTCGGCGCCGCCGCCAAGTTCATTGCCGATTCCGCCGCTAATCAAATGCCGGCTGAACGGATCATGAGTTTCAGCACTGCCGATGAGGCCAAAGAAAAAGTCAAAGCGCTGATACAGGCGGGGGACATAGTTTTAGTCAAGGGTTCCCGGGCAATGGAGATGGAAAAAATAGTTGATGAGATCAATTATGAAGAGATTAACTAAAACCGCCGCGCGCTATCATTTCACCACGATCGTGGTAAAATGATAGTGATCTAATTTCATGGCGCCATCGTCTAGCCCGGCCTAGGACACGTGATTCTCATTCACGGAACTGGGGTTCAAATCCCCATGGCGCTGCCGCTGTTAATATCTTTTCCTTGCCGGATTGTCTGTGTGATACAATGGGGTAGGAGCTCA
Source organism: uncultured Candidatus Saccharibacteria bacterium (assembly GCA_964364345.1). GTDB lineage: Bacteria > Patescibacteriota > Minisyncoccia > 2-02-FULL-40-12 > IGHO2-01-FULL-4-A > CAYILQ01. The sequence goes on from CAYILQ010000004.1 coordinate 3,928, forward strand.
CAGCCTAATTTGGTTTCATGAAAGGAGGTGGGGGATATGAAGTTGCATAAGTTAGCGTTTTTACTCCTAGTCGTTGGGGGGTTGAATTGGGGTCTGGTTGGCGCTTTTGATACGGATCTGGTCATGAGACTAGGCGAGGGGGTTGCCAAGATAGTTTACATTTTGGTCGGTTTGTCGGCGATTTACGAAATTGTCAATCACGGCAAGAACTGCCGCGCCTGCAAGCCATAGGTAGTCTTTACCCAAGAGAACCAGTTGCTCAACAACTGGTTTTTTTGTATAATCTCACAAGATGCAGCGATTAAGGCACAAGGTATTGGCCAATGGTTTATTTTTAATCCACGCCGGGTGGGTCGCTGTTTTAATTGGCGGCGCTTTTTTCATAGTTGGCAACCGCTGGTACATCCCGTACCATTTATCAATCGTTTCCGGCACGTTGCTCCTCAATCTTATCTTGGGCGGTTGCCCGCTAACCTGGTGGGAAGAACGCTATCGCAAGGCCTGGGATCCCATGACCGAGTCTTTTGAAAACTCATTTGTCGCCGCCTATCTCAAAAAACTTTTTGGGATTAATATGACGTCCAAACAGGCAAACTGGGCCTTGTTTGGCCTCAAGGCCGTTTCTTATTACATTTCAATAAATCTGTTGATTAAGGGCTGACGACGTGTTAGCCTCGCTTTATGAATCCCGTTAGAAATAGCTTGGGCCCATCGCAAACGCTATCTTATAACGGGAATCTCTAACGGGATGAATTACGCGGTTATTAAAACCGGGGGCAAGCAGTATTTGGTTTCGGAAGGAGATAAAATCCTGATTGAAAAGCGAGAGTGCCCGGTGGGGGGGGAGTTTGATTTTGAAGAGGTTTTGTTGGTGGGCAACGGCACGGCCGAGGGCGCGAAGATTGGCAGCCCGCAAGTTGCCGGCGCGAAAGTTCAAGCCAAGGTGCTGGAGCAGAGCCGGGGCAAGAAAAAAATTGTTTTCCGGTTTAAGCGCAAGACCCGCTACAAAAAGAAAAAAGGCCATCGCCAACGCTACACCAAGGTCGAGATCCTTAAAATATCCGTCTGACCGGCGGGTATTACATGGCGCCCATGTAAACGGCGTTTACATGGGCGCCATGTAATGGGTTATTGGCGGTGTTTGAGGGCGTTAGCCAAAGTGATTTCGTCGGCGTACTCCAGGCGGCTGCCGGCGGCCAGGCCCCGGGCCAGGCGGGTAATTTTGATTTTGTGGGGAGCAAGTTCCTCTTCCAAATAAAGAGCCGTGGTTTCGCCGTGAGTGGTGGGATTGGTGGCCAGGATCACCTCAATATCGGGTGTTAGCTTTTTAAGTTTCGCGATCCGAGCGGCAAGTTCCGTGATTTTGAGTTTCTCCGGCAGGACGCCGTTTGGGGGATTGATGGCGCCGCCTAGAACGTGATAGACGCCTTTGTAAGCGCCGGTTTTCTCCATTGACTGGAGATCGGTAACTTTCTCAACCACGGCGATTCGGGTCTGGTCGCGCTTGGTGTTGACACAAATCTGGCATTTTTCGTTATCAGCGAAGTTAAAACATTGTTGGCATAAAAGCGGGCCGTTTTTCAAATCGGTTATGGCTCTGGACAATTCCTCAAGCTCGTTATGAGGCCAATCAAACATGGCTAAAACCAACCGGGCGGCCTGGCGCGGCCCGATACCCGGCAGCTTGGAAAAAAGTTCGGTCAGTTTTTGAAACCTTTGACTCACACTATACTGCGAAGTACGAATCCCTACGAATATACGGATGGGGATTTATTCGTATATTCGTACCGATTTGTAATTTTGCAGTGGTTAGAAGTTCTTGGCCAAATTCTTAAACGACACCTGATCCTGGTCAAAGTAAAGCTCAATTCCGCCGGTAGGGCCGTTGCGGTGCTTGGCAATCATGATCTCGGCGATATTTTTTTTGTCGGTTTCTTTTTTAACCCGATCTTCGCGGTAAATGAACATAACCACATCCGAATCTTGCTCCAAAGATCCGCTTTCACGAAGGTCGGAAAGTTTTGGCCTTTGGTCGGGTCGGTTCTCGGAACTCCGGGAAAGCTGGGAACAGGCTAAAACTGGTACGTTTAATTCCCGGGCTAGACCTTTGAGGTTCCGCGATATTTCGGTGACTTGCTGAACCGGGCTGTCATAAATGCGGTTTGGCTGGATCAATTGGAGATAGTCAACGATTAACAAACCCAAACCTTTTTCGGCTTGAAGCAGCCGAGCCATGGCCCGAATCTGAAGCACTGTCGGGCTGGATGCGTCGTCTATGAAAAGGTTCACTCGCGACAAAATATCAAGAGACGCCTGAATTCTTTCAAAATCGTTGCCGTCGCCTTCCGACGACAAACGGCCGGTGCGCAGCTTCCACAAACTAATGCCGGCCTCGGCCGAGATTAAGCGGTCAATGACTTGATCTTTGGACATCTCCAGGGAAAATATACCCACCGGCAGATCGGTGGTTTTGGCGACATTGCGGGCAATGTCAAGGGCCAAGGTGCTTTTGCCAAGGGAGGGCCGGGCGCCCAAAATAATAAAATCTGATTTCTGGAGACCGGCCAACAGGTTGTCAAGATCGTTAAAGCCCGTGGGTACGCCCCGCAGGCGCCCGTCGCCCTTATGGAGCATGTCAAGCCGTTCAAAGGCCTCATTCAGCGCCGCCGATATCGGCAGAAAGGTTTGCTGGATTGATCTTTGAGAAACCGCGAACAACTTTTGCTCGGCTTGGTCAAGGATTAGGTCCAGGTCCTGATCTTCTTGGAAACCCAAGCCGGTGATGTCATGAGCGGCGCTGATCAAATCTCGGAGCACTGACTTGCGCTCCACGATTTTGCCATAGTGGGCGGCGTGAGCGGAAGTGGGGACGGCGTTAACCAGAGAAGTGAGATAACCAACGCCGCCAACCGTCTCCAGATGACCCCGCTCACTCAAGCAGTTTGATAAACTTAAAACATCAATTGGTTCGCGTTTCTCGTAGAGCTTGACGACGCCTTCAAATATTATCTGGTGGGAACGGCTGTAAAAATTCTCGGGCCGCAGAAAGTCGGCCACCTTATTGATGGCGTCTTGGTCCAGAAGCAGGGAGCCGATCAGGCTCTTTTCGGCCTCGATGTTCTGGGGCGGAAGTCGGTCCAGAGCGGTTATGCCATCACCTTTTGCCACGGCGCTATTATACCTAAAAACAAGCGGCGCCAGAATCTTTTGGTTGATAAGCTGTGGGCTTCGCCGTCCCCCGACATGCCCCCGACATGGCGCCCATGTAACACGTTACATGGGCGCCATGTAAAGTTGTATGGTCAGGTGGTAGAAGGCATTATTTACCAAACTCTGCTACTTCAACTTGACGAGTGGGCCGTAAATTGTGTCTTCAACTTGCCAGCCGGCGGCGAGGATTTTTTGTCTGATTTTATCGGCCTGGTCGAAATTGTTAGTTTGACGGAGAGCTTCACGCTCATGAACCATGGCCATGATGTTTGCTGGAACTTCCGGTCCCTTAGCCGGGACGATACTCAAGACCCGATTAATGTCGCTTATGGTTCTGACCGCTTTTTGGGCTCCCTCGGAACTGATTTTACCTTTGTCGGCGGAGATGTTGAGTTTCTTGATAAAATCGAAAATGACGGCCAGGGCTCGAGGGACGTTGAAATCATCATCCATTTCTTGTTCAAAGTCGGTCTTAAGGGCAGCGATTTTGTCATCATGAGCCGGGCCTTTGATTTTGCTTTCGGCTATGTTTTTCATTCTTTGCATAAACTCACCGATCCTAATTGTGGCAGCCTCGGCCGCGTCCAGAAGGCTTTCTGAAAAATCGAGAGGGGATCGCCAGTATCCGCTCAACAGGTAAAAACGCAGCGCCTCCGAGCGGTATTTAGCCAGGAGTTCGTGGGCGGTAGCGAAATTGCCCAGGGACTTCGACATTTTTCGGTCTTTGTTGACCAGAAAGCCAACATGCATCCAGTATTTAACAAAAGGCTTGAGGCCAGAGGCTGATTCCTGCTGGGTAATTTCGGCCTCATGATGCGGGAAGATTAAATCCTGGCCGCCGCCGTGAAGATCGTATTGGGGGCCGAAGTGAGTCTCGGTTATGGCGGTATCTTCAATGTGCCAGCCGGGCGTCCCAGTGCCGAAGTTGCCCGTGTCTTTGACACTCTCCGCCTTTGGCATGGTCCCCGTCCCTTCGTGCCAAAGGCCGGAATCAATGTCGGCACGGGGGCGAGCAATGTCGGCAGATAAATTAGTTTGCTCATCCCCAGCTTTAGCTTTCCCAGTGCCGAAGTTGTTCCGAGGTTGACTCGTCGCGGATTGTGATATCTCAATATCACAATCCGCTTGTCCCTTCGCGCCAAAGGCCGGCGCAACATCGGGCACGGGGACGCCTTGCCATGATGGCTCACCCGGTTTTGAGAACTTCCACAAAGCAAAGTCGCCCCGATTTCGTTTATTTGGATTTTCGTCAACTCGAGAGACGGCATCGTCGGCCATTTCAGTCGTCCGGCCGGACAGTTTGCCGTACTCGGGGAAAGTCGAGAGGTCAAAGTAGTAGCCATCGTTTTCAATTAGATAGGCATGACCTTTATCAATTAGTCTTTTGACTTGATTGATAATCTGGGAGATGTACTGGCTGGCCGGAGCGTACTTGGTGACGGCGGTCACACCGAGGGCTGACATATCGAGCATGAAATAGGCCGAGTACTCTTTGGCTAGCGCCGAGGCAATTTTAGCAATGTCGGCAGTATCGGCAGTGGGGTCAGCTTTCTTTTTAGCCTGCTCAATTATTTTGTCATCAATATCGGTGATATTTTGAATGTACTCAACGTCATAACCTTTGTAGCGAAGATATTTAGCGACCACGTCAAAAACGACAAAAGTCCGGGCGTTGCCAATGTGAATGTAATCATAAACCGTCGGCCCGCAGACAAACATCTTGACGACTTTGTCTTGACGCGGCACGAATTTCTCTTTTGTTCGGCTAAGAGTGTTATAGATTTGCATTTTTGATTTCCCGATAATGGTCTCTTGCCTTATCCTGCATATGTAGGATAAGGCAAGAGACCATAGCCAGACTCATTTTGGTTTGGATCGTTCACAGAATAAAAAATATCAGGATTGAAAAAAAGGTCATGATCAGGAAAGTAATGTAGCCGATGACGTTGAGGGCGCGGCTGTTGATATGATTGCCCATGATCTTGGGGTTGTTGGCCATGTGGATGACCATCAGAATCAAGATTGGTGAAATCATACCGTAAAGAATTGAGGTGTAAAATAGGGCTTTAACGGGATGGAAACCAAGCAACGGGATCAAAAGACCGACAAAAGTGGAAGCCGCCAAAACCGTGTAGAACCCTTTGGCTTTGGAGAAGCTTTTGTTTAGGCCCTCTGACCAGTTAAACACTTCGGCGATGACATAGGCGGCCGATCCGGCCAAAACCGGTATGGCCAAAAATCCTGAACTGATTACGCCGATGGTAAACAGCAGATAGGCGTACTGGCCGGCCAAGGGCTGGAGGGCTTGGGCGGCGTCTTGAAGGGTTTCAATATTGTGCAGTCCGGCTCTAAAAAGGGTGGAGGCGGTCAGAGCAATGATGAAAAATGTAATTAAGTTGGAAAAAGTCATACCGACTCTTGTATCCCGTCTCAAATCTTTGAGCTCGCTCTCGGTGGCCGGCCGCAGACGGCAAACGCGGCCAGGTTTGCATTGTTCTATGATTTTTTCCTCAACCTCTTGGTTGGCTTGCCAAAAGTACAAATAAGGCGACAAAGTGGTGCCAAAAAATGCGACTAGGACCACAAAAAACTCTTTGCTAAAGCTCAAGTGGGGGATGAGGGTCTGCGTTATGACGCGCGGCCAGTCTTGATGAACGGTGAAGGTGGCCAGAATATAGGCAAAAAGACTCAAAGCCAGCCATTTGAAAATTGTAAATATCTTTTGGTAGGGGAGAAAGAGGATGACCGCAAGGATTACTAGGGTGATAATCACGGCCGTGATTTTGTCGGGAAAGGGCGTGATCATGGCCATGGCTTGAGACATACCGGACATGTCGGCGCCGATATTGATAGTGTTGACGCCAACAATCAGTACGGCCACCAAAATCATCAGCCAACGGGGATAGAAACGTCTCATGTTGCCGGCGAGACCCCGGTTGGAGACTCGGCCGATCCGAGCGCTCATCTCCTGAATGGCAATCATCAAGGGCAGAGAAAACAAAGCCGCCCAGAGCATCTGATAACCGAACTTGGCTCCGGCAATAGTGTAGGTGGCAATCGCCGACGGTTCATCATCCGAGGCCCCGGTAATCAAACCCGGCCCCAAAGACCGCCAGAATTTCTTGAGTTTGGACATCGGTTGAATTCTAACATAAAAATAAAAAAACCTGGAAGACTGTTGCTCTAGAAATTGACGAGATTGAGTTCTTGGTGTATGTTTGAGTTTGGATATTTATAGGAGGAAGGAGTATGGACGCTAAAATTCTTTTGGGCGTACCTTCAAAAACTAAATTGGGTCAGTTCGTGAGAGATTGCCGGGTAAAACTCGGTTTAAGCCAAATCAGAGTGTCAAGACGGGCAGATGCAAATATATCTCAAAGCGCCATTAGTGCCATTGAAACTGGTCAACATCAGTACTTATTGCCGCGCACTGTTATAGAATTAGCCAAGGTATTGAGAATAGACTTCCAGAAAATTGAAGAGTTTGTGCCCAGAAGGATTAAAAACAAAAGTGGGTTAGGCGATTTCATCTACCAGCGGCGCCGATTCTTGGGTCTTGGACAGCAAGAGCTAGCTAGTTCAGCTAATATTGGTGTTGGGAGTTTACATCGTCTTGAGACGGGGTGGAACCGAACAATTTCGGAAGAGACCGCGCTGCGCTTGGCGCCGCACTTAAAGTGCAACCCTAAAGAACTGCTTAAGTGGGAGAGATCCCCTCATGAGCATGAAAGCGTGACGCTCTTGGGTAGAACAATCAGGAGAAAACGCAAAAAATTGGGACTGTCTCAAGAAGAATTGGGTCGGAGAATTGACATGAGTCGGGCTTCCATAAGTCTTATTGAAATAGGGAAAATAAATTTCCGAGAGAGTCGTTCTAAAGACACGCTGGAAAAAATCGCTGGAAAATTAAACCTTGATTTTAATGAATTACTGGCCTTGAGGCCGAACAGGAAAATAAATAAGATAAAGGTTGAAGAGGGAACACCGGGTGGAACGATTGCCCAGTCTCGGATAAAAAAAGGGCTGACCCAAGGGGAACTTGCCGCGTTGATTGGCAAGTCGGGGGGTTATATTTCTGGCGTTGAAAAAAACCGAATCTCACCGCCGGCAAGAGTAATGGCGAAAATAAGAAAAGTTTTAAGATGATTTTCCATGGGACCAGTAAGCAACTGGTTCTTTTAATTTTTTCTATCTTGGGCATTACATGGCGCCCATGTAAACGCGTTTACATGGGCGCCATGTAAGTGGTGATGGTTAGCACTCTCTCCTTGACAGTGCTAATTGGGTGAATATAATGGAGTCAGGATGACTTACCAGATTACCCCAAGACAAGTTATTTTGCTGACCTCGATAATTGAGGAGTACATTCAAACGGCCGAGCCGGTCAGTTCAAAATTGCTTGAAAAGTCTGGGTTTTTTGGATTGAAGTCGGCGACGATCCGGGCCGAGATGAACGATTTGGAGGAACGGGGTTACTTAACCCATCTCTACACTTCCAGCGGTCGGGTGCCGACTGACAGGGGATATCGGTATTATGTGGATAACTTAGTCAGCGTAAAGCGTAAAGCGAAAAGCGAAAAGAACAGAAAAGAAATTAAAAACGCCATTGCAGCGGCCGGATACGACCCGCGTCAGATAAACAAAAATGTGGCCCAGATACTGTCGGAACTCTCGGGTAATTTAGTAATCACCGGGGTTTTGGAAGAAGATGATTTTTTCAAGGTTGGTCTTTCAAGTTTGTTTGAAATGCCGGAGTTTAGGGAGTTTAATAAAACCTTCCAATTGACCAGTTTTTTTGATGAGTTTGAGGATTTATTTGCCAAATTGGAGGAGGATTTTTTTGGCGGTTCTCCGGCCGACGAACCCAAAGTTTTCATTGGTCGGGAAAATCCAGCTCGGGGAATCAGAGACGAAACGGTCATGTTTGCCAAGTACAATTTACCGCGCAATTACACCGGCTCGATGACCATGGTGGGGCCGACCAGAATGGATTATCAGAAAAATATCGGGCTGGTCAGATACACCACGGACGAATTAAATAAACTGGCAAAAAGAACCTAGAGCTCCTAATATGGAAGAGCAGAATAAAAATTTTCAGGCCGAGGAATATCTGGCCGAGGAATATCTGAATAATTGGAAACGGGAGCGGGCGGATTTTATAAACTACAAGAAAGAGGAGGCCAAGCGGCTGGAGGAGTTTGTTAAGTTTGCAAACGAGAGTCTGATTTTGGAAGTATTGGCTGTTTTCGATGACCTTGACTTGGCTGCCAAGCAGATCAAAGATGTCGGCTTAGATCAAGTGGTTAAGAAATTTGGAGACTTTTTAGGAAAATATGGAGTGGAAAGAATTAAGGTTGAAGGGGAATTTGACCCAACCCTGCATGAAGCAGTTGAGGGCGAGGGAGAGGGCAGGGTCGAGGAGGTTAGGGCCGGCTATACAATGCATGGCAGAGTAATTAGACCGGCCAGAGTGAGAATTGTTAAATAACAACGCGCTAATTTACGAATAATGCCAATTTACGAATAAAGATTTGCGCGCGCTATTTGTAAGCGTACGCAGTGAATATTTGTAGATTCGCATTATTTGCATATTGGCGTTTATAAATTCGCATGGCAAAGATATTGGGGATTGATTTGGGGACAACCAACTCGGCGATGGCGATTGTGGAAATCGGCCAGCCGCGGGTGTTGGAGAACAAAGAGGGCATGCGGACTACGCCCTCGATAGTGGCCGTCGGCAAATCCGCCGGCGCCGGCGGAGGCGAGCGCTATGTTGGCATCACCGCCAAACGTCAAGCGGTAACCAACCCCAAGAACACGATTTTTTCCGTCAAACGGCTGATCGGCCGGCGATTTTCCGATTCCGAAGTCCAGCACGATAAAACCTTGCTGCCTTACGAAATCCGAGAGGGTTCAAATAATGACGTGGAGGTGAAAATGGGCGATCCGCCAGCTGGCGGATGGCACAAGCCAGCCGAGATCTCGGCGATGGTTTTGCAAAAACTCAAGGCCGACGCCGAAGACAAACTTGGCGAGAAGATTACCGACGCCATCATTACTGTGCCGGCCTATTTTGATGATTCTCAAAGAAAAGCAACCAAAGACGCCGGTGAAATCGCCGGCTTGAATGTCAAACGAGTGATCAACGAACCGACAGCCGCCGCCTTGGCTTACGGCTTTAATAAGAAAAAGGACGAGAAAATCGTGGTTTATGATTTTGGCGGCGGCACCTTTGATATTTCGGTGCTTGAGGTCTCCGAGGACACGATTGAAGTTAAAGCCACCGGCGGCGACACTCATTTGGGCGGTGACGACTTTGATCAAAAAATCATCAAATATCTGGTTGAGGAGTTCAAAAAAGAGCAGGGCGTTGACATATCCAAAGATCAGTTGGCCCTACAGCGGCTCAAAGACGCGGCCGAGAAGGCTAAACATGAGCTTTCCAGCACGATGCAAACAGAAATCAATATCCCGTTTTTGACGGCTGACGCTTCCGGACCCAAGCACTTCTCAATGACTTTCACTCGAGCCAAGCTGGAGGATTTAGTCAGAGATTATATTGACAAATCAATCGAGTTGACCCAAAAAACAGTCAGTGAGGCCGGACTCAAGCTCAGTGATATTAATGAAGTAATTCTGGTTGGCGGCCAGACCAGAATGCCGGCGATGGTTGAGGCGGTTAAAAAACTTTTTGGCAAGGAGCCTCACAAAGACATCAATCCGGATGAAGTCGTGGCGGTGGGGGCGGCGATTCAGGGTGGAATTATGCAAGGGGAAATTCGCGATGTATTGCTGCTTGACGTTACGCCATTGTCGCTGGGCATTGAGACGCTGGGCAGCGTGATGACCAAGATGATTGACAAAAACACCACCGTGCCGGTCGCCAAGACCCAGATTTTCTCCACCGCGGCCGACAATCAGCCGTCGGTTGAGATTCATGTCTTGCAAGGCGAGCGGGCGATGGCCGCTGACAACAAGACTTTGGGCCGATTTATACTTGACGGCATTCCGCCAGCGCCGCGGGGTCTGCCTCAAATTGAGGTGGCCTTTGACATTGACGTCAACGGAATCTTAAGTGTTAAAGCCAAGGATAAAGCTACTGGAAAGGAACAGTCAATCAGAATTGAAGGTTCGTCCGGCCTGACCGATGATGAGAAAAAGCGAATGCAGGCCGAGGCCGAAAAGTTTGCCGCCCAAGACTCTGAAAAGAGAGAACTGGTTGAAACCAGAAACATGGCCGAGACCCTGATTTACACGACAGAGAAAGCTCTCAAGGAAGCTGGCGAGAAGATCGCGGCTGAAGACCGCAAGCAGATTGAAGATAAAATCGCGGCCCTAAAGGATGCCAAGAACAGCGAAGAAGCGAGCACTATCAAGAAAGCTGCCGAGGAGTTGTCGGCGGCGGCCCAGAAGATCGGGCGTCCCAGTCCCGATGTTGAACCGCGCGTTGAGCCCGCTCCCAATTCCCAGGAACCAAAGGAGACGAAGGCCGAGGAGAAATAATGATTAAAAAGAGTTCAATTCTCGCGAAGGTTTGAGCATTATCTTTGTTTGGTTGGCGGTTTGGTTGGGGATGTTAATATTTTGGGTGTTAAAAAAGACGGGGTTTGTTAGGATAGTGGGAAGAGAAGTAAAAGCTGAAGAAATTTTGTTATCATAATCGTTATGGCAATGGATTACTACAAAACTTTGGGGGTTGAGCATGGCGCTTCGGAGGACGAGATCAAAAAAGCCTACCGGAAACTGGCCCACCAATATCATCCCGATAAAAAAGGCGGCAGCGAGGCTAAGTTCAAGGAAATCAACGAGGCCTACCAAACTCTTTCCGACCCCAAAAAACGGGCCCAGTATGACCGGTTTGGCCCCTCCTTCGCCCAAGGCTTCGGAAGGCAAGGTCGGCAAGGCGGCTTCGACGGTTTTGACTTCTCGCAATTCGGCGGTTTTAACCGCGAGTTTGATTTTGACATTGAAGACATTTTTAACATGTTCGGCGGGGCCTTTGGTCAAAAAGGGCCGCGGCGGGCCGGAGGAGCCGTCACCAGAGGCGACAATATTGAGGTTAGCTTAATTGTGGATTTTTACGAAATGGCTCGGGGCGGGGTCAAGAAAATTGACTTAGACCGGAGTGTCAGATGCGATGAATGCCGCGGCAGCGGCGTCAAAGCCGGCAGTGCCGCGGCCACTTGCGCGGTGTGCAAGGGCAAAGGCGAGGTGAAAGAAACAATGGGTTCATTTTTCGGCAACTTCACCCGGATTTACACCTGCAACGTTTGCCGCGGCGGCGGCCAAGTGCCCAAAATTAATTGTCCGATATGCTTGGGCGAAGGCAGAAAACGGGGCAAGAAAACCCTTGAAATCACTATCCCGGCCGGGGTTCGCGACGGAGAAACCTTAGTCGTAAGGGGACAGGGGCAGGCCGGTTTCAGAGGCGGGCCGGCCGGTGATTTGTTTATCAGAATCAGAGTGAATCCGGACAGGCGCTTTACGAGAATTAATAACGATTTGATTTGTGAACTGCCGATAAAAGTGACCGACGCGATATTGGGCAAGCGAGTCCAAGTGCCGACCATTGATGGTGATCGGGAAGTTGACATCCCCGCCGGTATCCAGGATGGCGAAGAGTTAATCTTCAAAGGCAGCGGCGTTCACGGCCATCACAAAGGCGACCAGATTGTTAAAATTAAAGTTGGAGTTCCCAAACATTTGAGCGGCAAGGCCAGAAGATTGGTTGAGGAATTATCGGGAGAACTGTGAGCTGACTACATGCTGACTACATGGGCGCCTTGTATAATTATACAAGGCGCCCATGTAGTCAGGATGAATGTCGTCTTATCACAAATTCTTTTGTACCTGGTCAAATTCGGGGAATTTGTCCAAAAATTGCTGGGCGATTTTGGCTCGGTCAAGTCCGATTACAATTGGATCGTAATTTTGTTTTTTGTTTTTGTGGTTTTTTTGGTTGGTTTCAGTCTGGGCCGGACCAGGATACTTTTGGCCCTGGTGAGCATTTATGCCGCCGCCTTTATTGAACCAAGGTTTGCTTATCTCGGGGCGGTAAGAGAATTTTTCAAAGACGCGCCGGAAAGTTGGCTTCGGGTCGGAGTCTTTTTCGTCATTTATGTTGTTTTTTTCGCCGCCCTCAATCGTTCAATTCTAAAACACCGTTTATCGCTCAAAGAATCGGCATTTTTGCCAGTGGCGGGACTCTCGGTTCTACTGGCCGGTCTTTTATTGAACGTTTTGATTTCATATTTCCCGACTCCGGGCGAACTTGGCGTCTCGGCCGCGATTAGCCGCTACTTCGCGAGTAAAAACGCCCAGTTTTTCTGGGCGATAGCGCCGATAGCAGCCGTCTTTTTTCTTAAAACTGGCGCCAGAAAACCCCCGCCGGCGGAGTAACCATAACCTCCCGCATCCATTTCTTACATGTGTAAGAGATGGATGCAAACGGGGTCGCTGCTTATCAACCCTTAGTTACTCTTTCAACATATTGGCCGGTTTGGGTGTTGACTCGAACAATGTCTCCTTGGTTGATGAAGAGGGGAACGTTAAGGGCGGCCCCGGTCTCAAGAGTTACTTGCTTGACGCCGCCCTGGGCGGTGTTGCCGCGGATGGCCGGCGGCGCTTGGACGATTTTGAAATCCATCTTAATCGGCAGTTTAATATTGATGATTTTACCGTTGAAAGAAACGGCGTCAAGAACAGTATCGGCTTTCAAAAATTGGGCGGCCTCGCCGATGATTTCTTGCTCAAGCTCAAATCGCGCGGAGGAACTATCGGCCTCGGCAAACCAGAAATGGTCGCGGTGATTGTAGAGGAATTTGACCTCCCGGCGCTGAATGTCGGCCTCTTCGAAAAGATCCGCCTGCTGCATGTTGCGCTCCAGTATCTTGCCGTTCAGCAAATTGCGCATCCGGGTCTGGACCGTTGGCCGGCGCTGCTGCATTTTAAGATGGCGCGTTTCAAGCACCTCGTAGGGCTGGCCCTCGTAAATAAAAAAGACGCCTGGTTTTAGATCATTGGGACCAAGCATTTGATTGATGGTTGGCAAATAATGCCTAAAATCCTATCAGAAAATCAGTTCCGCTTCAAGAGCAGGGAAACTAAAAACACCGCGGTGCTGACGAGAACTACGATTGGGCCGGGGGCGAGACTGAAATAATCGGCAATTATCAGACCGGCCACTAGACTTGCTAAACCAAACGAAGCGCTGGTGAAAGTGTAGGATCCCATACTTGAGGTTATGTTCTTGGAAGCGATGGCCGGGATGATAACCAGAGCTCCCATCAAGAGAGTGCCGACGACTTTAATGCCTAAAGCGACAATGGCGGCAACTAACAATAGGAAAATAAAATTAATCTTGGCGACTTTTACCCCGGCTGATTTGGCCAGATCCGTGGAGATAGTCGCCAGAACAAATTTTCTTTGAATGGAGCGCATCGCGGCAATCACCAAAAGCGAAAGCGTCACCGCCAAGCCGGCGTCAAGGGGCGCGATCCGTGAGATATCGCCAAAAAGCGCTTCCAAAAGTTCCTCCTCCGGAGTTATTAAGATTCCCAGGGCCAGCGAAAACGTAAAGAAGAGTCCGACCAGGGATTCAGTGGAAAGTTCGGTTTTGTTCTCAATAAACCAGATGCCTAAAATGCCCAAAAACAGAGCGGCAAAGGCGCCGATAAACGGGTTAATTTGGAAGACCAGAGCCAGGGCTAAACCGGGCAAAGCCACATGAGACAGGGCGTCGCCGACCAGAGCCATCCGCCGAAGAATCATAAACGCGCCCAAGTAACCCGAGGCAAGGCCGACGAAAATACCGGTTGTGAGTTGTAACAAATTCATCGTCAGGGATCAGCGCAAGATCATCCTATAGCTGCAAGATGACCATGTTGCGGCTAGCTTCTGTGCTCGTGCTGATAAAACTTGGCCTCGCCGCCGTAGAGGGCTTCTAAACTTTTCGGATCAAGCACGGTATGGGGTTCGCCCAGGCAGACCAGCTGTTTGTTGAGGCAGATCACTTTACCGGCGTATTTATAAACGATATTTAAATCGTGCGAAATTAAAATTAAAGTGAGTTCATTGCTTTCCTGAATCTTGTGGAGCAGATTGTAAATCGTGCCTTCGCCGGCGATGTCAATGCCCGATGTTGGTTCGTCAAAAAGCAAAACATCCGGATTGCCAATCAGCGACCAAGCGATCAAGACCCTTTGGAACTCGCCGCCGGAGAGCGTCCCGAGCCGGCGGTTGAGAATGTGGCGCTCAAGATGACGCACCTGTTCCGGGCCGGTCTTGATGCCGACTGATGCCAGCGCGTTTGTTGCCTCCTCGCTCAATTTGTCACCGGCCGGGCCAGACTTTAACTTTAAAGACAGAAACTCCCTGACTGTCAGCGGCAGAGCGCGTTCCAGAGCAAGTTTCTGGGGCACGTAACCGATCTTAATCCCAGCTTGCCAATTAACGGCGCCCGAGTAGGGGACGAGTCCAAGCAAAGCCCGGAAAAGCACGCTTTTGCCGGCCCCATTAGGCCCGACGATAGCCAAAACCTCCCCTTTCTTAACAGAGAAACTTATGCTATCCAGCGCTTTATTGCCGTCAAAGTCAACCGTCAAACCGTCAACGTCTAGAATCCGCTCATCTTCCATAGTTTTATCTTAACAAACTGCCGATAAAATCTCCATGGCCGCGGACAAAATCCCTAATGGGCATTTCTTTGGCGCCTTCGAGTTGGACTCGCAGAAGTTCCAGATGGCCCTTGGCGCACGGCACGTATATCGTCCCGTCCTCCTCATACACCACCCCAATATATATCTTCTCGTGGCCGTGATAGGGCTGGCTCTCCGAAATTTTGCAATCGGTGATTTTGAGCGCCCCAGTGCCGAGATTGCCCGTGCGTTGAGCCCCTGTCCCAAAGGCCTTTTGGGACTTGCTGCCAAAGGCAGGAGCAACATCGGCAGCGGGACGCCAAATTGTCCAAATCCCCGGCCAAACGTGAAATGCCCGAAATTGGTTGTAAATTTGTTTGGCGTCTTTGCGCCAGTCAATCCGGCCGTCTTCTTTGGCAATTTTTTTGGTAAACGTCGCCCGGCTGTGGTCTTGCTCTGCTGGCTTGATTTTCCCAGCCAAGTAATCAGGCAAGATTTTGATCAAAAGTTCTGCCCCCAGTCTAGCCAGTCCGTCATGCAATTCCCGGTATCTTCTGTTTTTCGCTTTTCGCTTTTCGCTTTTGGCTACTATCGGCCCGTGGTCAACCTCCTCGTCAATTTTTATAATCGTGACCCCGGTCTCTTCATCGCCGTTAAGCAGAGCGGACTGAATTGGCGACGAACCGCGGTATTCGGGCAAAAGCGAGGGGTGAATGTTGAGGATACCCTTTGGGAAAAGGTTGATAATCTCTGGCGGAATTATTTTGCCGTAGGAAGCGACGATACCGAGAATAGTTTGAAGTGAGTAGTTTGTAGTGAGTAGTTTAATGAACGTTGGGTCTTTTAGTTTTAGTGGCTGCAAGACGCCGATGCCAAGTCTTATTGCGGCTGCCTTTATTGGCGGGGGAGTGAGGACTTGCTTGCGGCCGGCCGGCTCGTCAGGGGTAGTAATGACGGCAACAATTTGATAATCAGCCCTGATGAGAGCTTCCAACGCCGGCACGGCAAAATCAGAGGCGCCCAAAAACAATACTTTAGTTTTCCGTTTTTTAACCACTTTTCTTACCTGTTGCTTATCAATAGACCATTTAGATGATCTACTTCGTGCTGCAAAACTCTTGCTAGAAAACCGCGGGCTTTGAATTTTACTTTCTGGCCGTTCTCGTCAATGGCTTTTATTTTAATCTTTTTTGAACGCTTCACTTGCCGCCAATAGTCAGGCAAGCTTAAACAGCCCTCTTCCATCACGTCTTTGTCTCTTGAGTATTCGGTGATTTCTGGATTGACATAGGTGTCGGGAACCTTATTCTCTCGGGCAAGATTTTCGTCAATCACAAAAATTTGGAGGTCTTGACCCACCTGGTTCGCGGCCAAACCAACGCCGGCAGCGTTTTTCATTGTCTCTTTCATGTCTGAAATTAGGGCTTTGACGGTTGGCGTAATTGACTTGACTGGTTCAGGTCTTTTGCGCAGGATTTTATTCGGCTCTTTGACAATCTCCATATTGTAGTACATTTACATGGGCGCCATGTAAATGCATGGGCGCCATGTAAGTGTGGATGCCTTCAGATAATATTTTTTGGATCAATGTCGATTGCCCAACCGCTGGGCACGACGCGCAACAACTCATTGCGTGTTTTTATTTCTAGATTTTGGTTGAGTTTAAGAATAATCAGCCAATGGTACAGACCCCTTTCCTTGAATATAAAGGCCGGGGCTGGGCCGAACAACTGGAGGCCGGAGGCTGGAGGCCAGAGGCTGGAAGATTGCTTTAGTCTTTCGGCAAGTATGGTTGCTTCCCGTTGGGCTTTGGCGGGATTTTGGTGGCGGTAAGTTAGTTTTATAAGCCGCGAGTGTGGGGGATAGGAGAATTCTCGGCGGCTGGCGAGTTCGTCTTCAAAAAACTTTTTGAGCTCCCCCCGGGCGGCAAATTTGATGGCCGGGTCGTCGGGATTGTGAGTCTGGATGATAAGTCTCTCGGCCATTTGACCGAGAATGTAAATTTGCCTGAAAAGAGATTCTTCGGCCCGGAAATCTGGGATATTGATCAAAGTATCAGCGTTTATTATGCCGACAATTGGAGCTGAAATCAAGCGCTTGTGGCTAAAAATCATCTGTGTTGCCACCATAATTGCTCCTTGATTTCCCTGAAAGCTACTCACAACCTTTTCCTCTTCGGCCTCGGTCCTGACCCAGTCGCTATCAAGACGCAATATCTCTGGTAGTTTGATATTTTGGTATTGGAAAAATTTTTTGAGTTCTGCAATTACTTTTTCCAACCCGATGCCATAAGCCTTGAGCTGGTAACCGCCGCAAGCCGGGCATTGTTTTGGCTGGGGTTGGATATGATCGCAGTGATGACAAACGATTCTGGCTTCTAGCCTCTGGCTTCCAGCTTCCAGGGTGTGGGGGACGAGAGAGGCAGAACAATTGGGGCAGGTGAGCGGCTGGCCGCAGGTTTGGCACAAGATGAAATTGGCGTGGCCGCGGCGGGGGATATAAAGAATAATTTTCAATTTTAAGTTTTCAATTTTCAAAAAAACATCCTGCAGTTCGCGGCTGAAAATTGAAAAATTGCCGGCTCGGAGTTCATCAACCATGCTGACCAAGCTAGTTTGTAGTTTGTAGTGAGTAGCCTGCCCCGTTGCGAAGCTTTTCGGGGTGAGTAGTCTTTGAATTGCTGATTTTGAATTATGAGTTCCGAGTTCCAAATTGTGGTATGTTTCCAGGCGGGGCGCGATGGAATTTAATATCAGTTTAGCGCCGCGAACCTTAGCGATTTCTGCGGCGAGGTCGGCGGCGTGGTAACGCGGCGTCATGTCGGACTTATAGGCTTCGTTTGATTCGTCATCAACAATAATCAACCCCAAATTGTTGAACGGCAGAAAAAGGCCGACTCGGGTGCCGATAATTAACTTTTTTTTGCCGCTAGCCGCATCTTGCCAGACCACATGACAGTCGCGATTCGGCAGGCCACTTGAAATATAAACCGGATCAAGATTTTTAAATTTTTCGATGAAGTAACCGACGGCGATCTTTTCCGCCGCCATCAAAAAAACCTGTTTTTCCTCTTTGATTGTTGTTTCTATATCTCTTTGATAATCCAAGTGGTGGTTGACTAGGTTAGTTCTGGTAAACTTGGTCGGCGGTGCCAGTTTGCCCCATAATCCAAAATGTTGCCTTATCCTGCATATGTAGGATAAGGCAACATTCGTAATTTTTGATTGATACTTTTTCTTGCCCCAGAACGGCGGCAGGACGGTTTTCAGGCACAAGCCCAAGGGGGCGAAATAGTAATTTGACAGAAATTCGGCAATAGCCAGCTGCCAATTGGCCACAAGGGGAGCGGCGCTGATGATTTTGATAACATTTTTGAGTTCGTAATCGGCGGCTTTTTTGAGAAGCAGTTTGTTTTTTTGAAGATCACTGCCGCCAACGACAATTCCTTTGACTTCGCGCCGATTGAGGGGAATCATTACCACTCCTCCTTTGGCCACTGGCTGGCTGGAAAAATAACTAAGCAGTTGGGGCTGGCCGCGAGGTATTGCCGTGAGCGGGATGACATTCAGGATGTTCATCATTTTAAGCATAGCCCTTTGGTCAGTTTAGACAAGGCGGGGCTTTTATCGTAGAATTTATCCATGGATTTATTCTGGGATAGTCTGGTGGGCCTGTTGGCGCTTTTCATCGGCGCCAACGCCAGCAACCTTGTCTTTAAGATTCGCGACGAACGCTATTACGGTATCTATCACTTCGCCGGCGGCTTTTTGATGGCCTTGTTCCTTTTCAGCGTTTTCGGCAACAAATGGCTGGCTTTAGTGTTGGCGGTGGTTACCGGTTTGCTTTGGGAGATTTATGAATGGCTTTTGTGGAAATACTTTTTGAAAAAGAAAAAATACAAGCCCCAGCGCCGGGACACGATTAATGATTTGTTTCTTGATCTCTTGGGCGCCCTAGCTGCGGTCATAATTTTGCTCCTTAGACGGCTATGACAAAAGTAAAAAAGAAAGAAATCAGGGTGCGAATCGCTCCGTCGCCGACGGGGTATTTGCACATTGGCACGGCCCGAACTGCCCTTTTTAATTGGCTTTTTGCCAGGCACCACACCGGCGCTTTCATTGTTCGGATTGAGGACACCGACCTTGATAGGTCCGACAAAAAATACGAAAAAGATATTCTTGACGGCCTTGAATGGTTGGGTTTGAAATGGGATGAGCTTTATCGGCAGAGCGAACGCGCTAAATATTACTCAAAATACATTAAGAAATTGTTGGATGAGGGCAAGGCCTTCTGGTGTTATCACAGTCCCGAAGAACTTGAGGCCGAGCGGCTGGAACAACTCAAGGGAAAAGATTTGCCGAGGCATGTATGCGGCTATCGCAGCTCACAGCTTACAGCTCACAGCAACCAGCAGGGGATAATCCGATTAGCAGGGGACGAGGGCTCGACTAGAAAGGTAGCTTTCGACGATGTGATTAGGGGGAGGATTGAGTTTGAGGAAAGACTTTTGGGAGACATCAGCATTGCCAAGAATGAAGAGACTCCTTTGTACAATTTTGCCGCCGTGGTGGATGACAAAACTATGGAAATTAGCCACGTTATCCGGGGCGAGGATCATATTGCCAACACGCCCAAGCAGATTCTGATCGCCGAAGCCCTCGGTTTCACGAACCCGCGATTTGGCCATTTGCCGCTGATTCTTGGGCCCGATAAGTCAAAACTTTCCAAGCGCCACGGGGCTGCTTCTATAATTGAGTATCGCCGGCTCGGTTACCTGGCCGATGCCTTGGTCAATTTTATGGCCCTTTTGGGGTGGACCCCGTTAGAGATAGCTGAAACCAAAAACCCAAGTTATCAAAAACGGGAATCTCTAACGGGGTGGACCCCGTCTGAAAATCAAAATAAGGAGATACTGACTAAAAACCAGCTGATAGAACTGTTTGACTTAACCGGAATCCACAAATCCGGGGCGGTTTTTGACGTTAAAAAACTAAACTGGATTAACTCTCAATACATCAAGACGCAAAACGACGAAGGTATGACCGATATCGCGACGCCTTTTATTGAGAAGCATTTCGGTAAACAAGATAGGGAATTGCTTGTAAAACTCGCGCCTTTGTTCCGGGAACGGCTTGAGTACCTAGACCAAGTCAGAGAGTTCCACTATTTTTTCAAACAGCCCAGCTTTGAGCCCAGTCTTTTGGTTTGGAAAAGCGCCGACCGGACCCAAACCAAGAAGGCGCTCGATTTAGCCTTGGATTTATTGGCCAACGTAGAGTGGAACGATAAGTCAATTCGTGAGGGATTAGATAAAATTGCCGGTGATAACTTTGGCGCCGACCGAGGCGCGGTTTACTGGCCCTCGCGGGTGGCTTTGAGCGGCGAAAAATTTTCCCCCGATCCCGTTGAGATAATGAAAGTCCTCGGCAAAGATGAATCAATCAGCCGCGTCCAAAAAGCCCTCAAAATGTTATAAGCCATTTGTGAAATTTGCTTTTTCAATTCTATTTTCCGTTCTATTTCCCGTTTCTTGTTTTTTATTTTCCAGTCCCGCTGTTTTTGCCGCCGAGGATATTAATCCCGTTAGAAGTCAGACACTTGCGCAGAAAATTCTTGAGTTGAGAAAGCAAGTTGAGGAGCTGACCCAGCAAGCGGAACTTTACAAGAAAAATATTTTTCAAAAACAGAAAGAAGCCGACACCCTTAAGCGGCAGATTGACATTTTGAACAATCAAATTCTGCGGCTCCAGACCCAAATTGCCGTTACCGAGCGCCAAATCGGGACCGCCAAGATTGAAATTCTTGATCTGGAAGGGCGGATTTTTGACACTCAAAACGACATCAACCGCAAAAAAGAGACAATTGGCAGTCTCTTGTCCCTAGTTTATGAACGCGACAAATTAAGTCTGACGGCGATTCTCTTGAAAAATCCGCGGCTTTCGGATTTCGCCGATCAAGCCCAACAGGAGCAGAATCTCAACCAGCGGCTGATCGCCCTTCTGGTGAGTCTCAAGGACGAAAAGGAGAAATTGCAAGACGCGAAGTCGGAACTTGAAGCCAAGAAGAAAGAACTTGAGAATCTCAACGCCAAACAGGTAAATCAAAAGATTGCCGTAACCGAAACTAAAGGCGGTAAAGACCGACTTTTGTCGCAAACTCGCGGGAAGGAGAAAGAATATCAGCGGCTGCTCAATGAAGTTGAGAAAAAGAAGGCGGAATTTTTCGCCGAGCTGCAAAAACTGGAGGCCGAGGCGGTTAAAAGCGGCGCTTTTATTGTTCGCGTGACCGCCAGCTCGGTGCCGCCAAAGGGCAGCAAGATTTTTCAGTGGCCGGAAGATGATTATGTCTTAACTCAAGGATATGGTTACACCCCTTACGCCAAAAGAGGAGTTTATGGCGGGGCGCCCCATAACGGCATTGACTTTTCCAGCGGCTATGGGACATCAATCAAGCCGGTGGCTCGCGGCGTGATTTTAGCAAGCGGCTTTAACAACGGCTGGGGCAACTGGGTGGCGGCGCGCCATGATGGGGGATTGGTAAGCGTTTATGCCCATCTGCGCTCGCCCAGCGGCTTGGCCAACGGCACACCGGTGGGTCTTAACTCAATCATCGGCTACGAGGGCTCAACCGGCAACTCAACCGGCCCCCATCTGCATCTAAGCGTTTACCGCGATTTTTTTACTTACATCAACCCCAAGAACGGCCAGCTTTACTTCAACTATTTTGACGGCTCCCTCAACCCGCTAGATTACCTCTAAAGTGTAACCAAAACTTGACCATTTCTTAGCCCAGCTGTATGTTATTGTCAGGCTTGCCTACGGGGGGATTTCACTTTTGGAGGTAATCACGATGTTTAAAAATGAGCAAGAGGATAGACTTTTTGAGCGAGCTGAAAGGTTAGTCAAGCTACTTAAGGAAAAAGCGCCGGGAGTGATTGTTGCCCATGAGATTGCTCTCATTTTGGAAGCCGGGGTGGGCTATTGTGGGTCGGACGTTTTAGGAGAATTTGGCAGGTTAGCGCTTTGGGGATTGCGCTTGAAGCATGGATACTGTACTTGTTGTGAAAGAAGCAAACTCGATTTGCCATTAAATTTCGATATGTGCCCCGGCTGCTTAAGGAAAGCGGATGCTGCGATAAGGGCTGTGGTAAAATACATAGCGGACGAAAATTAAGAACGACAATAGGCCTAGCGCGGCGCTGGGCTTTTTTATTAGTGTCTGATAGAATTTTTTAATGACCAAGGTTGTAATTCTCGGTGGGGGGTTTGGGGGAGTGGGGGCGGCGTTGGATTTGGACAAGAAGCTTGGGCGGCGCAAAGACGTCAAAATCACTTTGATTGACCGGTCCAGCGGGCAGACATTCACGCCGTCGCTTTATGAAGTGGCTTCTATCTTCGACGTTGATCACCAGCACCCGTTTCACACCAAAATGCGCGGCGCTGTCTGCATTCCCTACGGCGAGATTTTCAGCGAAACCGCGGTAGAGATAGTGGAAGCCGAGATTGCTCACATAAATCTTGAGGGCAGGCATGTGGCTACGACCGGCGGCAATATTTTCTCATTTGACTATTTAGTAATCGCCCTGGGTTCGGTAGTTTCAACTTACGGTATTCCGGGCGTCCAAGATTATGCCTACAAATTCAAAACAATTGAAGATGGCTTAATCTTGGCCGACAAAATTGAAGAACTATACAGCGGCCGCGGCCGGGGAGAGAAATCATTGCCCGTTAAAATAATCCTTGGCGGCGCCGGATTTACCGGCGTGGAATTGGCGGCCGAGTTGTCAAACTGTGTCGTTCACATGGTGCGTCGTTACAAAATTGTTCCCCAAAACTGTTCTTCAATAACTTTAATTGAGGCTGGCCCGGCGATGTTACCGGCGATTTCTGAAGCCGAGAGGGGGATGATTAAAAATCGTTTAACTCAATTAGGCGTCAATATCTTGGAAAACGCGCCAATAGCCGAAGTCGGGCCGGATTTCGCGCGATTAAAGGACGGACGCAAGATAGAAGGGGATTTAATTATCTGGAGCGCCGGAGTCGGGGCTTCAGAATTAGTTAAACAAATCTCCGGTCTGGAGTTGGATAATCGGGATCGGATTATGGTTGACGAGCACCTGCGCGCCAAAAATCACGCCGATATCTTTGCGATAGGGGACGCGATGATATTTGTTGATCCAAAAAATCAGAAACCGGTTCCTCAACTGGCTTACGCGGCGATAGAACAGGGGAGAGTGGCCGCCGGAAACATCTCCCGACTAATCAAAACCGGCAATGACCGACAGCTGGCGCGTCTGGCGGCTTATAAACCGTTTTACAGCGTTTGGATTGCCCCGGTCGGCGGCAAGTATGCCATAGCTCACGTAGGGAATTGGACATTCTCTGGCTATTTGGGCTACTTGGTTCGCCAGATCGTTGACTTCCGCTACTTCTTGACGACTTTACCAATTCTCAAAGCGATCAAATTGTTTCTTACCGACGTTAGGGTATTTGCTAAAAATGACTGACTGTTGATAACTTTTTGACGATAGCTACCTCGTGTGTTGTAATATAGGGGAGGGGGTGAGGAAAAAGCTGGTTTTTTTACCTGCGCCATGCCTGCGCCAAGAGAAACTTCTTCTTTTCTCACCCCACACGCCACTCACTACCAATTAACTCTTGTCTTATCTCGCATATGTCGGATAAGACAAACTACAAATTCCTCCTTCCCGACTTAAGATAGACTCTCCAGCTCTAGAGCTCTATTTTCTAGCCTCAAGCTTCCGGCCTCCAGGGTTGGGGATAACCCATTTTACAGTAATTAGAGGAACTCTTATGATTAACATAACGTCGCATAATTTAAGTTAAGCGTCTAGATATTTATAGATCACTATTATTTTACCACGAGCGTGGTAAAATAATAGTATTTCTCAAACAGCAGCTTCAGGTAGCTAATGGAAAAAAATAATAAACCAATCCCCTCTCATATAAATGACTTTTTGGACTGGCTTGATATTGAAAAAGGATTATCAAATAAGTCTCAAGAAAATTACGCCCGCTTTATAAAAAAATTTATCGACTGGCTGAAAATCAGTCGCCGCTCAAGTCTCAAGCCCCATGAGCTTACACCGGATCATGTCTGGAAATATCGCGTTTATCTTGCCCGCCAATCCAGTCTTGCCAAAAATAAACCGTTAACTAAATCAACCCAAAATTATTATTTGATAGCTTTGAGGTCGCTCTTAAATTACTTCGCCCATCGCGACATATTGTCTCTGCCGTCGGAAAAGATTCAACTGGCCAAAGACAAAGGTGAGAAACCAGTGAGGTTTTTGAACATAGACCAACTCAAAGGGTTGTTTTCAACGCCTGATTTAAGTACCATTCAAGGATTAAGAGATCGCGCCATATTAGAAACGTTTTTCTCAACCGGGATGAGGATATCAGAACTGACCTCTCTCAATCGCGAGCAAATAAAAATTAGGACTGTTAGCGACGATCTAGAAGTAGGAATAGTTGGCAAAGGCGGGCGGGCTCGGACTGTTTATTTCTCAAAGCGGGCCCTGATTTGGTTAAAAAAATATCTTGATGTCCGTGATGATGTTGAAAAAGCCTTGTTCATCAACTATAACTCACGCAGGGACGCTTCACGCCGTTTGACCCCCAGATCAATAGAGAGGAGTATAAAAAAATATGCCATCTTGGCTGGCCTGCCGATGACTACCACGCCTCATGTTATGAGACATAGTTTCGCGACAGATCTGTTGAGCCAAGGAGTGGATATAAGAACTCTTCAAGAGTTTTTGGGCCATAAGAATATTACCGCGACTCAAATTTATACCCATGTGACCGACAAACGGCTTCGAGAAGTTCACAAAAAATTTCACAGCGGGCAGAGATTGAAGTTATAATGAAATCAGTTATTTATGTATTACACCAACCTCGCTAATTTTAAGTCAGCCAACGGCTATGAAATTAACGGCATTTGGTATCCTAGAGTGACGGCGATTGTTTCCATCAAGGCCAAGCCGGCGCTGTATAAGTTCTACGCCAATTTGCCGGATTTTGCCACCGGCGAGGCGATAAAAAATAAGTCGGCCGAAGAGGGTACGCTGCTCCATGAAACCGTTGAAGCGATTCTGGCCGGAAAGGAAACAGCTATCCCCGACTTGATTCAGCCGGCAGTTACGGCCTTTCTTAATTTCAAAAAACAGCACGAGATAATACCTTACCAAATTGAGACCAAGGTTGTCAGCAAAAAGCATCATTACGCCGGCACGCTTGACGTTCTGGCTGAAGTTGATGGCCGGCTGGGGGTAATGGATATAAAAACGTCTTACGCGATCTACCGAGATTATAACATTCAGGCGGCGGCTTATGTGGAAGCCCTTCACGAACAGCCATCAATGCCGCGATTGGCCCGTTGGATTCTGCGTCTGGATCAAGCTAAAGCCTGTATCCGCGGCTGCGGCGCCAAAATGCGGGAAAAAGGAGGGAATATAAAAATCAGAACTGCCGGCGGCCGGCCGAATAATTGCCCCCATGTCTGGGGGGAACCGGCGGGTGATCTTGAGTTTCGGGAATTGGCCGATCTGGAAAAAGATACTCGGGCTTTCCTGGCCGCCAAGGAGCTCTGGGAATGGGAACATGATTACTGGTTAAAACAAATACCCAACCCGATTGCCGACATTGCTGCTGCCGAGTTTTAGTTGAGTCTGGTGAATAATGCCCTCTATAATTTTGCTACTTTTTACAATTGGCGGCAAGGGTATAGCCGGCCGATATGGCGGCGGCTTCGGTGGGGAAAGTAATTTTATTGGCCACGGCGATTTTTGAGGCCCCCGGACACCACAAGAAGTGATAAAGCTTTGATTTGGTTTTCTTTGAAGCCACCACGGTCGGGTTCTTTAGCGGTCGGGCGCTTTCTGAAGGCGTCGGTGATTCTTCCGCGTTGTTTACCGTTATCTGTCCATAATTCATTGGTCCTCTAATCGCCAACGGTGTTTTCAAGCTTTGATAGGCCGCGATTTTGCCCAGATTGTAGCTGGCAAAGCTAATCAAGCCGACCGAGATCACTAGAATGAACTCTGCCTGGTGAATCTTGATGAATTGAATCAACTTTGCTAACATGTAGCTAACGCAATTACCAATTACTAATTACCAATCAATAATGAATTCATTGCTGATTAGTAATCGGTAATTGGTAATTAGTAATTGCGTAAGCATGGCGCATACTAAATCTGGCGGCACAAATAGTTTAGGCCGGGACTCGGAATCCAAACGCCTTGGCGTCAAGCTTTCTGGCGGCCAAAACGCCGCCGCCGGCAATATCATCATCCGCCAGAGGGGCGCAAAATTTATGCCCGGCGGCGGCGTCAAGATCGGCAAGGATGACACAATTTTTGCCGTCCGAAACGGCAAAGTCAAGTTCACCACTCTACGCAAAAAGACCTTCACCGGAGCTTCCAAGACAGTCAAAATCGTCCACGTCATCGCTGCCTAAGCCGCCGAGATTACAACCTTGATTTTTGTTTTCACTTCCGGGTGAAATTCAATCTCCACTTCACGCTCCCCGACTGTCTTGATGTGGTCTTTGAGATTCACCAGTTCCGCCGCGATGTCAAAACCCTTGGCCTGAAGGCCTTGAGCAATAGTTTTGGCGGTGACCGATCCGTAAAGGTGGCCCTGATCGTTGGCGTCTTCTTTAATGTCGACAATCGTCCCCTCTATTTTTTGGGCTAGTTA
>CAYILQ010000005.1:0-27193 GCA_964364345.1 uncultured Candidatus Saccharibacteria bacterium
CTGAAATCTGCGGGTCGCGAAGCAGGAATGGATAACCGCAGATTTCCAGAAACAACAGCTCAACGAGTGTAGATTTGTCAGGCTGATCACAAACAGAGAAAAACCTGACTAACTTTTCCGCGACGGTTTCATCAATGGGAACAAAATCACTTCTCTGATCGAATGCGAGTCAGTGAGGATGGTTACCAAACGGTCAACGCCTAAGCCAAAGCCGGCACTCGGTGGCAGGCCGTACTCAAGGGCTTTGATATAATCCTCGTCGTAGGGATGGGCCTCAACATTGCCTTTTTTTGCCGCCTTACGCTGGGCTTCAAAACGTTCCCGCTGGTCAATCGGGTCGTTAAGTTCAGAGAAGCAATTGGTTAGTTCGTGGCCGCCGACAACCAATTGAACCCGGGCTGCGTGCTCCGGATCTTTTTCCAGCCGCTTGGCCAAGGGTGAAATATCAAGAGGATGATTAATCACAAACGTCGGTTGAACCATATCCGGCCGGGCAACTTTTTTGTAAATCTCGTCAGCAATGTTGCCTTTGGTCATAGTTTTTTCAATTTGGACATCAAGCGCCTTGGCTTTCTTGGCCAAAGTTTCTTGATCAGTCTCATCATAATCTAAACCAGAGTACTTCTTAAGCAGGTCATTGAAGGTTACTCGCCTATAGGGACCTTTGAAATCAATGACTTGGTCCTTGTATTTTATTTGGCTGCCGCCAAAGATTTTAGCCGCTACTTGTTCGAATAGTTCTTCGGTGAATTTCATCAGCCACTCGTAATCTTTGTAAGCGGCGTAAAACTCCAGCTCGGTAAACTCCGGGTTGTGATCGCGATCTATGCCTTCATTGCGGAAATTTTTGCCGATCTCATAGACTTGTTCAAAGCCCCCGATCAAAAGGCGTTTGAGAAAAAGCTCCGGGGCAACTCGCAGATAGACATCCATCTCGAGAGCGTTGATTTTGGTTTTGAACGGCCGAGCCAGGGCCCCGCCGGCAATTGTCTGCAATACCGGCGTCTCCACTTCCAGGAAACCCCGGCCGTCCAGAAACCGCCGCAGTTCACGGATTATTTCCGTTCTTAGCTTAAATCTCTCGCCGACTTCAGGGTTAAAAATCATATCAAGATAGGGTTTGCGGAGTCTTTCTTCAATATCCTTGAGACCGTGCCATTTTTCCGGCAAAGGCAGGAGCGATTTGCTAAGCAACCGGTATTTTTCTACTTCCAATGTCGGCTCGTTTTGTTTAGTGCGAAAGGGCGTGCCTTGAACTTCAACAAAATCGCCGATATCAACCGTCTCCAGGAAAAACTCATAATCTCTATCCCCTAACTTGTCCTTCTTAAAATAGCTTTGAATCCTGCCGGTGGCGTCCTGAACATCCAAAAAGGTCGAGCCGCCGTGATCGCGCCGAGCCATGATTCGGCCAACCAAAACCAGACTCTTGCGATTAGCGGCCAGTTCATCAAAATCATCAAGCGCCGAGGCGATCTCTCGAGAGCGCCAAGATTTTGCCGGATAGGGATCAACCCCGGCTTTTTTGAGCTGCTCCAGTTTTTTGAGGCGCGCCTCGCGAATATCTTCTAAGGGCATAATTTACTTTTTGTAAACCAAATCGCCGTCGCGGACTTTTTGGGCCACCTTGACGCCTACGCTCTGGCCTTCTTTGGCTTCATTGATATCTTGGTGTTCGTACTGGATGGAGTCAACGGTTTGCTCAAAATCAGTGGTGCCGCCCTTAATGCGGATAGCGTCGCCCACTTTGAGGCCGCCATCGGTCAACTCAACAATGCCCACGCTAACTTTGGAATAATAGTGAGTAATTTTGCCAATCAGTTGTTCTTCCATATAACACCTCCCTTCGCAAGTAGAATCAAATGACAATACAGCGGAGAGTTTGAGCCTCGTGGCTTCGGACTCAAATAATCTCTACAATCTTATATTTTACCACCCCGCTTGGGGTTTTGACTTCAACCTCGTCGTCTTTTTTATGACCAATAAAAGCGCTGCCCAGCGGCGATTCGTTGGAGATAAAGCCCCGAGCGGGATCGGATTCGGCCGGGCCGACGATGGTGAATTTCTGATCGCCATAAACAGAGCTTACCCGCGCCGTTGAACCGACGACGACAATATCGCTTCTCTGGTTAGGCCCGATGACCACCGCTTCTTTGATTGTTTCTTCAAGTTCGGCAATCCGGCCCTCGTTAAAACTCTGGACCTCTTTGGCTTCGGAGTATTCGGCGTTCTCGGAGAGATCGCCCAGTTCTTTGGCGGCCAAAATCCGACGGGTGATTTCGGCCCGAATGATTGTTTTACGCTCTTCCAGCTCTTTTTTGAGTTTTTCTAAACCCTCGGGACTGAAATATTGAGGCATGTTTCAAATAGAGATTATACCACAAGCTCCACCATCGCCCGTTTAGGGTGTGGACAATGGTTCAACATAGCAGAATCAAAGTCAAAATTCAAAAATCAAAATGACAGTGTCAAACTAAATAAGCATATGCTTGATTAGTTTGACAGTT
Source organism: uncultured Candidatus Saccharibacteria bacterium (assembly GCA_964364345.1). Classification (GTDB taxonomy): domain Bacteria; phylum Patescibacteriota; class Minisyncoccia; order 2-02-FULL-40-12; family IGHO2-01-FULL-4-A; genus CAYILQ01. Next base: position 2,508 of record CAYILQ010000005.1, read on the forward strand.
GGGATAGCAGACATTTTTACATTTTGAATTACCTACTGAAGTACCACCCCAGAAAATCATGAGCAATTCTCATTGCCAATCCTTGGCCTTGGGTGTTTTCCACCAGCACCGTCATGACAATTTCCGGGTTGTCGTAAGGGCCGAAAACCGCGAACAAAGAGTTCAGACCGCGACCAGTTACCTGAACGGTACCGGTCTTGGCCGCCACCGGCGCCGGTAAATCCCGCAACAAGGCGGCCGTGCCCGAAATTACCGCTTGGCGCATGGCGTTTCTGACCAGGTCAATGACGCCGGCGTCAAAAGGCAAACCAGCTAAAACTTGCGGCGTTTGCTGACTGATGACAATACCGTCGGCATTTTTTATCTCTTTGACTAAATACGGTTTCATCAAACTGCCGCCGTTGGCGATGGCGCCGATATAACCGTTCAGCCAAAGCGGGGTAACGGTCAGATCGCCCTGGCCGATTGAAATGTTGTAAGTATCCCCGACAAACCAAGCCTCGCCGCGGGCCTTAAGTTTTTGTTCGCGGCTGGGCACGAAACCGCTGACTTCGCCGGGCAGATCAATCCCCAGCGGTCGGTCGGCCCCCAGCTCCTTGAGGTAAGCGGTGATTTTCAGATCGCCCAGGCCACCGATATTGCCATAACCGCCGCCTAGAGCGTAAAAATAGACATCCACCGAGTCGGCAATCGCTTTTTTAAGATCAGTCCAGCCGTGAACTTTCCAATCTTCAAAAACGAAAGAGACATTTGGGTCGTACTTGCTTTTAACCGAAATGCTGCCGCCGGCATAAATCGCGGTTTCCGGCGTCACCACGGCTTCTTTTAGGCCGGCCATGGCCAATAGCGGTTTGATCGTTGAGCCCGGGCTGTAACGGCCGCTGACGACTCGGTTAAAAAGCGGCTTGTTCTTATCCCCCAGGACTTTCGCGATTTTTTCAGGATCGGTCTCGCCCGGATTGCTCTCAAAAAGATTATTATCAAAAGAAGGTAAACTGGCCAAAGCCAAGATTTGGCCGGTGCCGGGATTTTGAACCACGGCCGCGCCTCGTTTCAGACCGGAGCCGCTTAAGACATTAACCATGGTTCGGTAAAGGCGGCCTTGGATTTCTTTGTCAATATTGAGAGTCAGGTCACTGCCGGGGCGAGGCTGGTTTTGACCGCCGTTTTCGGCTTGCCGCGACACTAACGGCCGGTGATCGCCCCGAAGCGCTTTCTCGTAGTACTGCTCCAGGCCCAGCCGCCCAACGCGGTCGGTGGACAAATAATAGGAGTCTCCCAGATCGGCCTGATTGACTTTGGCGGTATAACCGACAACCGGCGCCAGAACCGATCCTTCAGGGTAGCGCCTTTGAGAATTAGCCGTCACATAAACGCCGGGGGGCGACAAAATTTTTACTTTGACCGCCTCCGGTTTTGACAGATTGCGTTTGATCACAAAGACGGCTGAACGGCTATTGTCCTTGAAAATCTTCAACAAATCGTCAAAAGAAGCGTTAATCACCGGGGCCAGTTGGGCAGTGAGCCGCTCGATCTCATTATCACGACGCGGCAAATCGGCATGGACCGCTATTAGATCGAAAATCGGGACGTTTTCCACCAGGGGCCGGCCTTGAGCGTCGTAAATTATCCCTCTCAAGGCCGGGGCAAAAAGTTTTTGGGAGCGGGCTCGAGTCGCTGCTTGGGTCAGACGCTCACCTTCAAACACCTGAAGTTGGGAAGCTTTAAGGACCAAGACCGCGCTCACCAAAACTAAAATCAGCCACAGAGTTCTAAAGACCTCGCGGCCAATCGGGGTTTCAATCACCGCGTGTTCACTGGCGGCGTCAATCAAAGTTTCCTCCGGTTTCAGATCTTTTTCTTCCAAGCGTTTAATTTTGTATTTCTCGGGAATCATGAGTTTGACTAAACTTTGTCAAGACAAAAGCTGCCGCCAGAACAATCACGGAAGATTTGAGCAATAGCGGGGGCAGCCGCGAAAAAACATGTCTCGCCGGCAGTTGAAGCGTCAATAAAAAGAAAAAACCGAGCGAAAAGATCATGGAAAAGAAAAACAAAGAAATCAGCGAGCGGCTCTTGATGGTGAAAAATCTCCCGGCAAATTCGATGATCAGGGCCAAAATGATTATCAACCCAGTCAGAAAACCAAACTCCAGCCCGGAGAAAAAATCGAAAACTAAACTTGCGAGGATTAGCCAGAGTAAATCGCGTAAACGATTATGGCCGGCCACCAAGAAGGTGATCGCGAAAATTGGGAAGAAAAAAGATAACATGATTTTACCTGGCCAATACGAATAAATTGGGTCCCAGGGAAAGGTCAAATAAAAGAGAGGCGTCAACCTTTTTGAAAAGATCCCCGCCTTGGAGTTTTACCAGCGTCACCCGACCCACCAAGAGGCCTTCCGGGAAATTATCCAGGCCGCTGGTAACCACTAAATCGCCTTCTTTGACTGGATCTTTGTTGGTGATGAGCTCGAGAGCAATTTGGCCGCCAGCTTTGCCCCGAGTGCTTCCCAACGTTTCCTGGCCACCGACTCTAACGGCAGTCGCCAGCCGCGGATCATCAAGTATGATCACTCGCGATGAATTCTCAAAAACCTGGCTGATCAGGCCAACCACGACATTGCCGCTGGCGATTACCGGCATTGATGGTTCAATGCCGTCGCGCGATCCCTTATCAATAAAGGTGACCGATATCAAGTCGCCGCGGTTTACGGCAAAGATTTTTGCCATGATAAGTTTTTGCTCGCGGCCACTTGCGATTTTAAGCTGTTCCCGCAAAGTCTCATTTTCCCGCTCGAGTTTCCGCGAAAGCGCCGTCAATTCCCGCAAAGACAGATTTTCCCGATAGAGCCGAGCGTTTTCATCAATGATTTTGTTGAATCCCCGCAAACTATGGCTAAATTTTGAAAATTGACCGAGTTTTTCAACCACGAAACCGCCCGGCCGTTGGATTAAACTGAAAAAAGTATTGCGAAGCAAACCGCCTGAAAAATATTCAATTAAAAGAACGACAATGACTGCCGATGCGATTGTGAGATATCGTTTGTAGAGAGTGGGTGGCAATGTTAAATGTAGGCTTCCTTGGGCGTCCAGACCAGAACCGATTTTAACGAGTCAATGTGCTCCAGAACCAGGCCGCAGCCGCGGACCACCGAAGTTAAGGGATCATCAACGATCTTGACCGGCAGTTTGGTTTCGTAACTTATCAACTGATCCATGCCTCGCAGAAGACTGCCGCCGCCGGTGATGAAAATACTGCGGTTCAAAAGATCGGCAATAAGTTCGGGCGGAGTCTCCTCAATAGTGTTGCGAATGGCCAGGACAATGCTGCCGATTGAGCGCAGCATGGCTTTGCGAATTTCTTCGGAACCGACTTCGATTTCTTTGGGCAGGCCGGTGACGACGTCGCGGCCGCGGACCTTTATTGAGAGTTCTTCAGACATTGGGTAAGCCGAGCCGATGGCCAGCTTGATGTTCTCGGCCGTGGCTTCCCCCACCAGCATGTTGTGCTGTTCCCGAATGTGGCGGCTGATGTCCTCGGTCAGTTTGTCGCCGGCAACGCGCAGGGAGCGCGAGGCCACCACCCCGCCCATGGAGATCACGGCCACGTCGGTAGTGCCGCCGCCGATGTCCACAATCAAGTTAGCGGTGGCCTCCTGGACCGGCAAGCGAGCGCCGACGGCGGCGGCCATTGATTCTTCAATCAAATAGACACTGCGAGCGCCGGCGTTATAGGCCGCGTCCTCAACGGCCCGCTTTTCAACTTCGGTCACGCCCGAAGGGATGCCAATGACCACTCGCGGCCGGGGCAACAAGGCAAAAGTTTGCTCGTGGGCCTTGCTGATAAAAAACTTGAGCATTTGCTCGGTGACTTCAAAGTCTGAAACTACGCCGGCGACTAGAGGTTTGGAAACGACGATATAGCCCGGGGTGCGGCCGACCATCTTGCGGGCCTCGTGGCCAATGGCCAGAATCTGGCCGGTCTTTTGATTGATGGCCACGATTGAGGGCTCGTTGATGACAATGCCCTTGCCGCGCACGTAAACCAAAGTATTGGCCGTGCCCAAATCAATGCCGATGTCTTTGAACCAAAAACCAAAGAGACGATCGAAGAAAGCCATAGTTTGTTATGACAAGATAGCAGAAGGCCCGCCGGCAATCAAGGCAAAACGGCTCTTGAGTCGAGTAAGGAGTCAAGGGGGATAAGTTCAAGACGGCCTTCACGGCGGCGCTTGAATTCAACCTTGTTTTCAGCCAAAGTCTTTTGGCTAATGACCAGCCGGATTGGGCAGCCGATGAGGTCGGCGTCGGCGAATTTTTCACCGGCAGTTAGGCCTAGCCGGTCATCATAAACCACCTCGAAATCATTTGAGGCCAGGTCTTTGTAAATCTTATCAGCCTGACTCTTAACTCCTTCCAGCGCAATCAAGTGCGCCTTAAACGGGGCAACTGCCTCTGGCCAGATAATACCTTGATCGTCATGATGGATTTCAACAATCGCCCCCATCAACCGACCAAGCCCTATACCGTAGGAACCCATGACCGCATATTTTTTCTCTCCGTCTTGGGTCGTGTATTTCAAATCAAAGGCCTCCGAGTATTTCGTGCCCAAAGGGAAAATGTTGCCCACCTCGATTGCTTTTTCGGAAACAATTTTCCCTTTACACTTCGGGCACTGACCGCCAGCCTCTAACTTTGAGATCTCGGCGTTCTCGGCGTATTCACACTTGGAGCAAACATAGATGGTGTCCTCACCGATGGGTGCCAGCACCTGGAACTCGTGAGTATTGCTGACAGTGAAATCCCCGCCGGCGGCCACGGTGTAAATCGCTTTCAGCCCGCAGCGATGGAAAATTTTATGATAAGCTTCCTTAACGTCTTGGTAGTATTTCCAAAGGTCATCTTCGCCAGCATGAAAACTGTAAAGATCCTTCATTATGAACTCGCGGCCGCGCAAAAGCCCTGACTTGGCCCGGGGTTCGTTCCGAAACTTGGTTTGGATCTGATATGCCGCGAAAGGCAAGTCCTTGTAAGAACTGATGAACTTTGAAACAATCTCGGTCAAAACCTCCTCGTGGGTCCAGGCTAACGCAGCTTCCGGCTCTCGGCTATCAGCTCCCAGCACTTTGAAAGCAATTTCCACATCCCAGCGACCAGTTTTTTGCCAAACACCTTTATGGATTAGGGCGGGCATAAATAATTCTTGGCCGCCGATCCGATTCATTTCTTCGCGGATGATAGCCGCGATTTTCTGAATCACCCGCCAGCCAAGGGGCAAATAGGTGTAAATGCCGGCCGAGTTTTTATAAACAAAACCGGCCCGCTCCAAAAGCTGGGCGTTGATGCTGGCTTCGTCCTTGGGATTCTCCTTTTGGGTTTTGGTGAAAACTTGAGAAAGGCGCATGAGTTAATAATAACAAACTTAGTGTGGTGACGGACAGGTAATGGTCTCTTGTCTTATCTCGCATATGCAGGATAAGACAAACAATCATAGAAGGCGTTATTCGGCAAGGTCTCTCTACAAAAATTTGATGATGTCTTTGGCGGTTACCAAAATCATTAGGGCAATCAGCAAGGCGAAACCGGCGGCGTTGACGGCGGTTTCTATTTTTTTAGACACCGGGCGGCCTTTCAATTTTTCAATAACCACAAACAACAGCCGGCCGCCGTCAAGAGCCGGGAAAGGCGCCGCGTTGAGAACGGCTAGATTGATTGAGATTAATGACACGAGCTGCAAAAGATATATGAATCCCAGGCGGGCGGCCTGACCGGTGATTACGGCAATCCCAACCGGCCCCGATAATTCAACCCCGGCTTTGCCGGTGATGAAAAGGTTTCTCAAAATCGTGCCGTAACCGGCAATGGTTTCTCGGGTAATGAAAAAGGTGTTTTGAATCCCCTGGGATACGGCTTGGTGCCACGGATACTCCACAATGCCAGTGAGGGCCAACGATATGCCAATGGCGCCCTCGTTTGGCGGCGGGTTGGCTCGGGGTATAACGAGTATCGGCAAAGTTTCACTGCCGCGCTTGATTTCCAGGGTAATTTCTCGGCCGCGATTGCTGTTAATTATGTTTTGGACCTCACTGATCTCTCCAACCGTCAGTCTTTGCCCAGAGACGGTGATCGCGCTGATTTCATCAAGCAACCTTAGGCCCGCTTCCTGGGCCGGGCTTGCTTCGGCCACTTGAGCAATTTGGATTTTGATATCGGTGGCTCGGTTTCTGGCCGCTTCGTCGGCCAAGCCTACTCTTAGCCCAACCGCATTGCCGATTGACAATAAAACTATGGCCAGTAAAAGGTTCATCGCCACGCCGGCCACAATTACGGCCGCTCTGACACCGGGCTTGGCCGCGGCGAAACTTCGGGGATCTGTTATTTCACCGCCATCCTCGCCCAAGATTTTTACAAACCCTCCAAAGGGTATCAGATTGATTGAGAAGGTCGTTTCGTTGCCAAAAGCCGGTTCAACCTCGGCAGCGGGACGGCGCCGCCACGCTAATAAGCGTGGCGGAAAGCCAAAACCAAATTCCTCAACTTTCATCCCGGCCCTTTTAGCCACCCAAAAATGCCCCAGCTCGTGGACAAAAACCAAAACACTCAAGACGATTATGAAAATTATCAGAGTCAGCATGTTAAGTTAGAAGTTCACTTTCTTTCTTTTTTTCCAGCTCTTCTAGCTTCTTATTGTAGTCGTCAACAAGTTTCTGGAGGTCGTCTTTGGCCCGGAATTTTTCGTCCTCGCGGATCTCATGACCGCGCTCCAGATGCTGAATCTTATTCCATAAATCCTCGCGGACATGGCGGATTTTCATCCGGGTTTGTTCGGTCTTTTGTTTAAGGACCTTTATGAATTCCTTGCGCCTTTCCTCGGTCAGAGGCGGGATGTTCAAATGGATAATCTGGCCGTCAATGACTGGGTTCAGGCCAAGTTCGCCTTTCCTGACAGCGCTGGCTATGGGTTCGGTAGCGTTTTTATCCCACGGCTGAATCACCAACGTTCTTGGTTCGGGAGCGCTGATTGAAGCTAATTCTTTGACCCGGAGCTTCTGATCATAGTAATCAACTTCAATATTCTCCACTAAACTCGGCGTGGCTCGCCCGGTGCGGATTGAGGCGATATCGTTTTTGTAAAAGTCAAAAGCCCTTTCAAAATCAGACTTTCTCTGATTGATCAAATCTTTAGCCGTCATAAACACTGTACTTCGTAGTATCTTAGTAATATTTTAGAGGTTTAGCAAAAAATTCTCCAAGGCCAGGCGGTGGTTGTATTGGGGTTGGTTCACGTTTTGATGCAAGCTTAAAAGACTCCTGGCAAGACGGAAACTGGCCGGGCTTGCTAGCCGGGTTTTAGCGTAGAGCAGCCAATAGAAAACTTCCCTGATCATTTCGGCCCGCCGTTTATCATCGCTCATTTTTTGAGCAAAGGCAAATCGTTCTTCAAGGTCGGCTCTCGCCAGGGCAACTAAATCTTTAACCGAATGTTCAATCTCCAAGAAAAGCCCGTTTTCAACGGCATTCTTGACCAAACCCAGGCGGCCGCCGGCAAATCCTGTCAAAAAATTGCTTTGGTCTGCCGGCAAACGGCGATTCTCCAAAAACCGAGCCACAACTGCCTGGGGGTGAGTTGAGAATTTGATCTCCTGACAGCGAGAGATAACAGTCGGCAAGAGTGAGTCGGGACTGGCCGTCACCAAAATCAAAAGCGATGACGGGCTTGGTTCTTCCAAGACCTTAAGCAGGGCGTTCTGGGATTCTTCGGTCATCAGATGGGCGTCGTTGATGATCGCGAATTTTTGCTCGCCGAGGTAAGGGCTAAGGGAAATGAAACTTTTCAAGTCTCTGATTTGATCAATGCCGATTGTCTGGCCGCTCCCCGATCGCGCCGGATCAACTATTTTAACATCAGGGCCCGGACCCCCGGCAAACTCGAGAGCCAAGGTTTTTTTACCGATCATCTCGGGGCCGCTGAAGAGGTATGCGTGGCTAAGCCGGCCCTGATCAACGGCCGTCTCGAAAAACCTTTTTATTTTTTCAAAACCGATAGTTTGCCAAGGCATGAAAGCATAAGAGATGAATCAGGAAGTACTATCATTTTAATACGATCGTAGTGCGGTGATAGTATGTTATTTTACCACGATCGTAGCAATTTGATAGTAAGGTTTAAGAGGTTATTAGTGCTGTCAGCAAGCTTTGGGCAATAATTCTGGCGGCATCGGGGCCCGCCCCGTTAGAGATTCCCGTAATGATGTCGCCGGGTTTAGAATCCAAGCTATCTCTAACGGGGCGGGCGAATTGAGATATTTTCGCCGATAAAGCGGTTCTGTTTTCGTAGGCCCTTTTGATCTCGTTCACGAATATGTGGGGTTTCAGATTATCTTCCTCAATGACTGTGGCTCCAAATCTGGCAAATTCCCTGGCATTGGTCAATTGGTGGCCGCGGCTGGAATTTTTAAGCGGGATGATCACAGCGGGTTTGGCTAGGGCGGCGGTCTCAAAAATTTGAGAACCGGCCCGGGAAACGATGATGTCGCCGGCGGCATAGGCCAGAGCCATTTCTTGGAGCCCAAAAGCTGGATAAATCCGATAGTTGGCCTCAACTTTGGGACCGTAACTGTCCTTGCCTTCCTGGATGACTTGGCTCACCCGACGGCTAACCTCGTCGAAATTCTTGGGCCCGGTTTGGTGGATAACTTGGAAATTTTCAACCAACTCAACAATCGAGAGCAGCAGAACATCGTTGATGGCCTTGGCTCCCTGGCTGGCGCCGGTTATCAACACCACCGGCTTAGCGGGATCAAGTTGGAAAGCTTTGACAGCCGCCACCCGATCACCGCCCCCTAGTATGCCCGGCCTTATTGGGTTGCCCACCACCTCCGCTTTGGCGGGACTGAAATAGTTTCTGGCACCTTCGAGAGCCAGAAAAACTTTTTCAGAAAAGATGCCCAAGAGACGATTGGCAAAGCCGGGCACGGAATCCGACTCGTGAACAATCAAGGGAATGAACATCAGCTTTGCGGTTAAAGCCGGCAAGAAAGAAGCATAACTCCCTTTGGCAAAGACCAGATCCGGCATGTAAAGCCAAACGTAAAAGAGCGACTGGAGAAAACCGACCGGGAATTTGAAAATGTCCGCAAAATTAAGAAAGCTGAAATAGCGGCGCCACTTGGGGCTCATGACCTGCCGAAATTTGATTCCCAGGGAGGCGGCTTCCTCTCTTAATATCCCGCCATCGCCGATGAATTCAAGATTTACTTGGCTGCCGGCTTTCTGGATCTCCTCGGCCACGGCCAAAAGCGGGTAAGCATGGCCGCCGCTGCCGCCACCGGCCAGTAAAATGCGATCATCTTTACTCATAAGTTATCCACCGCTAGCCATTGACAAAACTTCTAATTTACTAATAGTCTATGAACTGACCCATCTACGCAATCGGCTTCTAATAAACGGCAGGCACCGTACGAAGCCTGAAGCGATTTGGGGGTGGGCGGTGATAAGTTCCGTTTATCACCGCCCTGCTCTTATTTTAACATTTTCTTCATCTCTGGCCACGGCCTAGTATTGACCAGGTCTTTCTTTTCACACCAACCTCGGCGAGCTTGACCAATGCCGTATTCCAAAAACTTAAAATGCTCTACCGAGTGGGCGTCAGAGTCAATGGCTAGTTTGACTCCAGCCGCCACGGCTTTCCGGATATACTCATCCTTCAGGTCCAATCTTTCCGGATAAGCATTTATTTCCAAGACGGTTTTAGTTCGCTTGGCGGTTTTGACAACCTTATCCATATCCACTTTATACGGTTCCCGTTTTTGGATAATCCGGCCAGTGGGGTGAAATAAAATGTCAACATGGGGATTTTCCACGGCCCGAATAATCCGCTCGGTCATGTCCAATTCGCTCATGCCAAAATTGGAATGGACCGAAGCGCCGACCACATCCAATTTGGCCAGTGTTTCATCATCAATATCAAGACGGCCGTCTTTTAAGATATTCACCTCGGCGCCTTTGAGAATTTTAATGCCGCTGACAAGTTTGGCAATGCTGTCAATTTCGGCCATTTGCCTAGCTATTTTTTTTTCGTCCAAGCCGCCGGCCACGCCCAAAGATTTGGTGTGGTCAGTTATACAAATATACTCCAAGCCCCGCATCTTGGCCGCCTCGGCCATCTCTTTGATTGAGTTTCCACCATCAGTCCAATCGGTCTGGACTTGGAGATCGCCCTTTAAGTCCTCGTAGCCGATCAATTTCGGCAATTCATTATTCGCGGCCGCGTTTAACTCGCCTTGATTGGTCCTAATCTCCGGCGGCATCCAGGCCAAGCCCAGGGCCTCATAAATCTCCTCTTCTGTTTTTCCGCCTACTAACGTCCAGTCATTTTTGATTTTTGATATATCATTTTGACTTTTGATATTTGATTTTTGATATTTGAACAGCCCGTACTCATTCAGTTTGTAGCCTTTTTTGATAGCAATTTCCCGGAGAGCGACATTATGATATTTGTCGCCGGTAAAATACTGCCAAGCGGCGCCAAACGATTCTGGCGGCAAAACCCGCAGATCAGCATCTATGCCGATATTCAGCCGCACCGAGGATTTGGTTAGTCCTTTAGCCAAGACTGATTCAACTTCAGGCAGGGCGACGAAAAAATCCATCACCTTTTCGGGCCTAGTCGAGATCGCTAAAAAATCCAAATCGCCGACGGTCTCCTGCATCCGCCTGACCGAGCCGGCGAATTCCACTCTTTTCACGCCGGCTACAGCTTTCAAAGCATCGGCAATCCCGCGAGCCAGAGGCAGAGCTTTATAGAGCAGAAATCGGCCAACCGATTTTTCCAAAAAGCCAATGCTTTTGAGGATTTTCTGTTCGGTTTTCTCGCCCATACCCTTGAGCTTTCCGATCCGGCCGTGCTTGGCCGCCGCCTCCAGGCCGGCGATATTTTTGACGCCCAGCTCTTTGTAAAGCCGCTTGATTGTCTGGGGGCCGATGCCCTCTATCCTCATCAAACCACCGACGTCAACCGGAAATTTTTTCTTGAGTTTTTGGTAATCTTCAATCTCGCCGGTCTTGATATATTCTTCAATTCTCTCGGCAATGCCCTGACCTACGCCGGGAATATTCTCCAGGGCTTTCAGACCGCCTTTTTTATAAATCTCGCCGATGTTCTCGCTAAGGGCTTCAATTGAATAGGCGGCTCGCTCATAGGCCCGCGGTTTGAAAGGCACTTCTTTCATATCCAAAAGCGCCGCCATTTCATTGAACAGTTTGACGATATCAGAATTGCTGATTGGCTTCATCCCGTTAGAAAGTCCCAATTTGTTTTTCAGCTCATATCTGTCTTCGTGGTATAGCCGTAAGGTTCTTCATCCTTAAAATCTGAATTTCCTATCGTCTCTGCTGCCAAATCCTTACTAACCTTTCTTTGGGTTAGTTTAACTGCCGCGTGTTCAGTAAAAATTATCATAAACAGGTGAAATTGATAAAATAGCAGCTCTCGGAGGGTCTGGCGCCATTTCCTGACTGGCGAGACTAATGGGATTCCATTGTTTTGATAGGAACGCTGGAAGCTCGTTTTAACTTGAACGCCTGGAGACGCTGCTGGCGCTTGATTTGGGCCAGGGTTTTGGCGTCACGGTGGAGGGGTATCAAGAACATTGTCGCCAGATACCCCAGCATCGCCAATAGAATCAAGACGACTTTGAAGCCAAACTTATCGGCCAGGACCGAGCCCAGATAAGCGCTAGTGGCCGCCGAGACGCCGATGGCAATGTCCTCTAGCGACCATTCGTAGCCGGTCTTGCCGCGATCCAGATGATCGGTAAACAATATCCGCCAAGCCGGCACAGCCATGGAATTGGCCAGACCGTAAATAAATTGGATCAGATAAAGATGCCAGGGTTGGTTAATTAAAAGATAAAAAAGCGGGATGGAAGAGATAATGAACGAACCGACGATGACAAAGTAGAACTCATCGCGTTCGCCGTCGGTTCGGTCCATGAGCCGAGAGAGAGGCACCGTTGAAGACACTCGGGCGGCCCAATAAAAAGCGGTGGCGAGCCCGATGACCTTGAGACTCGAGCCTTCAATGTTTTGGAGGATAAAGACGGCAAAAATCGGGGCTAGCAAACCGAAGGCAAAATTGAGAACAAAATCCGAGACAACCAAAAGCCGAATGACCCGATTGACCATGGTTTAATTATAGCAAAAGCAGACCGCCCCGCGCAGAACCTCTGACTTTTACATGGCTTTTACATGCTTTTACATGGCGCCCATGTAATGTTACATGGGCGCCATGTAATCATGGGCGCCATGTAATCACCTAGGGTGTAACTGGCACCCTAGGCAAACCAAAACCCGACAGGTCGTCGTCACCGGTTGGCAGGAGGTCTTGAGCTAAAGTATGCAAATAGTCGCGGGTGGCTTGGGCGGGATTTTCGGCGGCGGCCTGCCAGAACTTGGCCGCCAGTCCGGCCGCGAACGGCGACGACATTGAAGTGCCGGAAAGGATAGCGTAGCCGCCATTGTTATAGGTTGATTCAATATTCTCGCCGGGCGTGGCAAATTCAATATCGCGGTTTTCAACCACGTATGGGGTAGTGGTTGAATTGATGCCTCGAGAGCTCCATTCGGTCACCGCTATAGTTTGGTTAATCGCTCCCGCGGCAACCACCGTGGCATAAGCCCCCGGGTAATCAATGCTGTCGGCAAAGGGACCGTCATTGCCGGCGGCGGCCACCGGCAAAACATTTTTGGAAACGGCATAATTGATAGCATCGTTAATCAAGGGGATCTCACTGTCGGCGCCAAAACTCATATTGATCACCTGGGCATCTTGATCGGCGGCCAGTCTGATAGCCGCGGCGATATCATCGGCATAGCAAGAACCATTGGGGCCGCAGACTTTGTAGATGAAGAGCTTGGCGGCCGGAGCCACACCATAAATACCTTTGCTATCGGCGCCGCCGTCGGCGGCAATAATGCCGGCTACATGGGTGCCGTGACCGTTTTTGTCCTCGCACTTGCCATCAATAATGGGTGTTCTGGGATTGGTAAAATCTTTGCACTGGCCGATTCTGTTTTTCAAATCCAGATGGCTGGTCAAAATGCCGGTGTCCAGAACCACCACATTGACACCCTCACCGCCGCTAGTTTTGACAATTGATCCGTCGTTATAAACAACCTCTATGCCCCAGGGCGTCTGATCGGAAGGAACCGGGCGCGGCTTGGCTCTGCTTTTGGGCGCTGTTACTTTGGCCGGGCTAGGGGTGGCGCTCGGTTGTTCAAGCGGCTCATCGGCGGTTTTGACTTCCGATTTAACCTCTTTGACCTCGGGGGCAGTCGCGGCAATCTCTTCCGGCAAAATTTGAAGTACCCTCACTGGTTCAATCTCGGCGCCGAAGATCCTGGCAAACCTTACTTGGAAATCGGAGAGCTCGGTTGAAAAACCATTTTCAAAACTGTGCCTCACGCCCAGGGTGTTTTTCCAGAAGGCCTTGGTGGATTTGACAAAATACCGTCCACCGTCGGCCGAGGCGGTAGAGGACGGCAAAAGGGCCCCAAGGGTGACCAAAAACAAAGCAAAGACTAGCTTTTTACTAGTACTCATTAGTTGTACTTCAATTCTAGTCTAATTCGGTTAAACCAACAAGCCTTTATCCACAGCCGCCGATTTAGAAGATATCAGGGCAAAGATTAACCACAATATCAAACTCCCCTGCTGTGATGTCCAGAGAAAGTGGTCAAAGATTCCGATTGCCAAAAAAGCAAAAGGCAAAAACAAAAAGGAAAAAGTCGGGAGCCGGTCGGCGGCGGATTTTTTGATCGCGCCCCAAAAAAGATTTAGCAAGAAAGCCAGAAAAACCCCAAGCCCTACGAGGCCGGTTTCGCTGGCAATCAGCAGATAGATATTGTGGACCGGCTGGTAAAAGTAAGCCGGATAGTGTTTGAGCTGGGACATCAAAGTTGGCGCGAACTGGCCGATGCCAATTCCAAGAAATGGGTTGGCGCGAGTGATTGAGCTGGCGGCGCGATTATAAAAAGCTCGTTGGGTAACTGCTTCCTCGTCAAACGAGACCAGAAGGCGCGACCTAACCTGGGGCCAAAAAGCCAAAGTAAAAACAGCCGAGACCACCAATGTCGTCGCAATCAGCGGCCCAAGGCGCTTGCGTAACTGACCGGCCAACAAAAAGGCGGTTACGGCTGACAGCGCCCACAAGCCGATTATCACTCGCGAGAAAGTAAAGAAAAAACCAAACAGAACGATACCATAAAAAAAACGCCCAATTACCCCCCTTGCCACGGCAAGATGTAAAAAATAGAAGGCAAAGATTGCCAGAAGCAGCCAAGCCGCCAGGACATTGGGGTGGGGCGTGGCGCCGTAGGCGCGAAGGTATTTCTGGCCATCGGCGATGAACACAGCGACATTGGGAATATCGGCGCCGACTGGGCTTTCCCCAAAAATCTTTAGACCAAGACTCCCCTGCTTCAGATATTGGCCAATGGCGATTATTGATTGGAAGAACCCGGAAGCGGCAATCGCCGCCGCCGCCAATCGGAAATTGAAGACGCCGCCAATGTTAGACCTTAGATAATAATAGAGCAGGACAAACTCGGCCAACTTAACTAACTTATAAAACGAGAGTCCGACGATTTTTGAATTAAACGCCGAGAGCATTGAGACGCCGAAAAAGACAGCCAGCAACAACCCCGCCCTCCCAAGCCTATGATATGTCATGGGATCAAAGGATTTTGGGTGTTTGATGATTCTGACAAGCCACAACACCAAGAGCGATACAATCAAAACGTCGGTGGCGTAAATAAAACCAGCCGTCCATTCGTTGAACGGCTGGGTCCAGCGCCAAACGATCAGGCGGGTCTGGAACGGAATGGAGAACAAAAAAACGTAAAAGATAAGTTTTTCTAATCTTATTAGAGCCACAAATTTTCAATTATCAATTCTCAATTTTCAATTTTCAATTTTCAATGACTCAATTTTCAAATTGATCGGTTTGTAACATTGATTGGAAATTGAAAATTGGAAATTAGAAATTGAAAATTACTTTACCAATATCGTATAAATCGCCCCCAAGCCAAAAATCGCCATCATTAAATACAAGAGCCATTTGGGTACGCGGACCGTGTATTCGGGAACCCGCTCGCCGTCGCGTTTGGTTTTGACGAACATAAAAATCATCAAAATTGTCTGAAGACTGATAGCCACGCCGCCGACCAGACTGATGATGTCAATGAAGTTGCGAATGCCCGACAGAAACAAAAGATACGGCGGCACTAACGCCAGAAGCCAAAGCCAGCGGCGTTTGATGTGAAAATCCTCCCGTAATGATTCCCGCAGGGCAAAGGCGAGATTCAGAAATATCGTGGTTGAAGTCAGGAACCCAAAAAGCGAGCCGACCACCACGATCCTGGCGCCCAAGAAGCTTTGGAGCCCCGAAATCGCGTCCGGTGAAGTGACATCGCCGGAAATGCCGAACACTACCAAAGCAAAGATAAGATAGAGAACCGCCGGCGCCAAAGTGCCGTAGACGATAGCTTTTTTCAGATCCCGCTCCCGATCAGTCAAAACCTGGCGCATCAGGGGAATACCGGGCATCGCATTCATGGCGAACAGAATTACCCCGAACGGCAAGAACCAGAAATCAGTGATTTCAAGGGCTCCAGAAGCATAATTAGCTAATCTGATTTGACCGAGACCGACAAAAGCGATGAGGACTACGACCGCCCCAAATAGAAGCATCATGAAAAAGTCAAAACGGGAAACGGTTCTCAAGCCGGCCAAAACCAGAATAGCGGCCAGGATTATGAAAATCGTGCTAAATACCACCGGAGAAAAATTGAGATAGTAAGACATTACATTGGCCAAGAAATCGCCGCTGATAATGATGATCCCCACCAAAGCGCCGTAGACCGAAACCCAAAAGATAAAAAGATTGACTCGTCTGGCCCAAGGCCCGAGATATTTGTTGACATAGCCGACGAACTGATGACGATAGTGGGTCCGCAAAACAATTTCGCCATACAAAAGATTGGATATCAAAACCAGGCCCACGATGGCCGCCATAAACAAAAGGCCCAGCCCCAGGCCAGCTTTCTGAATTGTAAAAGGGATCCCGTAAAACCCAACGCCCACCGTTGAGCCCATCAGCGTCGCCACCGCGTACCAAAGTTTATTCGGCCGAAACCTACTCCACATCTTGACCTCATTATATCAGCCCGCCTGCAAAACAAAAAAGGCCGCCGGCTTTGGTTTTTTGAGAACTTTTTAATCTAAACCGAAGCTACGGCTCTGACTGCCTCCCGGCGGTCGGGGCTTTTTAATTTGGGGATCACCGGCCGGCGGCCGTTTTTGAGGGCGAGTTTGAGGACTTCGTCAACGGTTTGGACGAACTTGAATCTCATGTCGCGTTTGACGTCGGGCGGGATGTCTTCCATGTCTTTTTTATTGGCCGCCGGCAGAATTACAATTTTAAGTCCGGCCCGGTGGGCGGCCAGGATTTTTTCTTTAATGCCGCCGATTTCCAGGACTTTACCGCGCAGAGTTACTTCCCCGGTCATACCCACGTCTTTGAGGATTGGGTTCTGGGTGAACAAAGAAATAATCGCCGTGGCCATGGCGATGCCGGCCGACGGCCCGTCTTTGGGAATAGCCCCGGAGGGCACGTGAACGTGGATGTCTTCTTTGTAAAAATCCTCTTTGATGCCAAGTTCGGCGGCCTTGGAACGAGCATAGCTTAAGGCCGCCTGAACTGATTCCCGCATCACTTCGCCAAGATGGCCGGTCAGCAAGAGCTTACCCCGGCCGGGCATTTTGCTGGCTTCAATCGTCAAAACCTCGCCGCCCACCGGCGTCCAAGCCAAGCCGGTGGCCACGCCAATCTCGTCTCTTTTTTCGGCTTCTTGATGGGTATATTTTATCGGACCCAGGTAAGTATGGAGGGTGCTTGGCGTAACGGCGATGCTGGTTTTAACTTTTTTCTCAACAATCTTGCGGGTGATTTTGCGGATGATGGTGGCGGTCTGCCGTTCCAGGTCGCGCACCCCGGCCTCGCGGGTGTGTTTGCGAATGATCTCGCCCAGGGAGGCATCGCTAAACAAGACCCTTCGATCTTTCATGCCGTGTTCCTTAAAAAGTTTGGGGATTAAGAATTTTTTGACGATATGGAGTTTTTCCTCCTCGGTGTAACCCGGGAATTCAATCACCTCCAGACGGTCGCGCAGAGCCGGCGGAATGGTATCAAGCATATTGGCGGTGGCGATGAATAAGGTATCGGATAAATCAAAAGGCACTTCAAGATAATGGTCCGAGAAGGAAAAATTTTGTTCAGGATCCAAGGCCTCCAGCAGCGCCGCCGAAGGATCGCCTCGAAAATCCATGCCGATCTTGTCAAGCTCGTCAAGCATGAATACTGGATTGCGAGTGCCGGCGGTGTTAATGCCTTGAATAATCCGGCCGGGCAGAGCGCCGACATAAGTTCGGCGATGGCCCCGGATCTCGGCCTCATCCCGCAGACCGCCCAAAGAAATGCGCATAAATTTGCGTCCCAGGGCCCGGGCGATGGAACGGCCGATAGAAGTCTTGCCAGTGCCCGGTGGGCCGACAAAGCAAAGGATCGGGCCTTTGATCTTGCCGACTTGTTTCTGAACCGCCAGGTATTCAAGAATCCTCTCTTTGACTTTTTTGAGGCCGTAGTGATCTTCGTTGAGAATTTTCTCGGCTTCTTTGAGGTCAAGTTTGGCGGTGGTCTTTTTGGACCAGGGCAGCTCTACCAGCCAGTCAAGATAAGTCCGCAGATACGACACTTCGGGGCTGAAGGAAGGCATCTTCTCCAGCCGCCCCAATTCTTTGAGAGCCTTGGACTCAACTTCTTTGGACATGCCGGCGGCTTTGATTTTGTGGCGAATGGTTTCAATCTCCCCTTTCTCGCCGTCCAGGCCCAGTTCTTTTTCAATGCTTTTCATCTGTTCCCGCAAGAACATTTCTTTTTGCATCTTGCCCAATTGTTTGTGAGTCTCCCGGGCCACTTTGCGTTCAGCTTCCATAATTTCCAGCTCCCGAGAGATAAAAAAGTTCACTTTCTTGAGGGCTTCGGCCACGTCCAAAGTTTCAAGGATATCCTGCTGATCTTTCAGCTCAAGGTTCAAATTGATGGTGATCAGATCAACCACTTGCTGGGGATCTTTGATTTGATTAAGGAAATTAATCAGGTCGGGGAAAATCGTCGGCGTTGGCATTGACTTGATTTCAACAAGTTTCCCGAACTCAACGACTGAAGCTCGGGCTAGGGCTTCCAGCTCAATACTGGGGGCGGTTTTTGACTTGATCGGTTCAATTTTGACCTTGAAAAATGGATCAACTTGAGAAAATTCTTTGATCCTGACTTTGAAGATGCCCTCAACGTCAACCTTTGAAGTGCCGTCAGGCAGACGGTGAATTTCAAAAACTCTGCCCACCGTGCCGATTCGGAATAGATCTTCCTGGCTGACGTCGTCGTAGATATTTTTCTGGGCCACAAAAACCACCAGCCGATCTTGGGACAAAGAATAGTCAAGACTGCCCACCGACTTGGGCCGCTGAACCAGGAGCGGAATCGCCACCCGCGGGAAAAGAACCACGTTTTTAAGCGGTATCAGCGGCAATTCTTCTCTGATATTTTTGATATTGAAATTGTCTTCGTCGGTCATACGTCCCAGTGCCGATGTTGCCTTGCCTTCTGGCCTCTCCGCCTTTGGCGCGTCCCTAATCACTTTTCTTGGCAAACGGCGGTAAAAACTCGGCAGAGCAATATCGGCAGATAAATTGATTGTGTTAGTTTAACGGTTAAACCTTTCCCAGTGCCGATATTGACCGTCCCGCTCCCGAAATTGAACTTGGCTTTGCCAGCAAGTCCCTTTTGTCCTTCCGTCCCTTCGTGCCAAAGGCCGGAATCAACTTCGGCACGGGGGCGAGCAATATCGGCAGATTAATTAATTGTTGCACTTCTACGGTCTTTTTCAATCAACTTGATCAGTTTTGTCACCAGTTCCCGGGGCTGATGGCTAAACAGCAGTTTGCCGCGGCCGTGCTTGTGGGGATCTTTGATGTTTTCAATCAGATGGGCGATCTCTTCGGCCGCGCCGCCGGTGTCGGACAAAACCCCAATGGGAATATCGTCTTCAAGAGCGATGGTGAATTCGTTCAAAGTCCCGAAGCCGCCGCAACCAATCACCACCGCGTCGGCCGATTTGGTAAGCAATAGATTCCGGCCGGAATAGCCAAACCCGGTATAGATAATGAAGTCAAAGTAATCTGTCGGCAAGCGATAAGTTTTGACATGGGCGGCGTAGGTGGCGGCCGGCGACAAGCCGACCGAAATCCCGCCGGCGTCCTTGGCTCCGCGGGCGGCGGCGTAGGGAATGCCGGTGGTCGCCCCGGTGATTATAATCCCTCCCTGTTTGACTATTTCCTGGCCGATCTGGTAGGCCTTTTTCTCGGCGTCGGCGGAGCAAAAACTCGTATCCGCCGCCCCGGATACCACGAACTTATACTTCATCTGGGTAATTATACCAAAAAAGTCTCTGAAATCAATACCCTAAAACTAAAAACAGCAGCCAGTTAGAGCATAGAAGTCACAAGGTAACCAATAATGCTCATAGCCGCGATCGGCGGCAAGGCGGCCATAGGCCGGCGAGTCGCTTGATTGGTGAAAATAAGGTGAGTCAGAATCAGGCCCAGCAGAGAAAAAACGGCGACCACACTGGCCTGGGTCAGCGAAGTTCTTACCAGCGAGGCCGCCAAAACCAGCGGTAAGGCCACGTCTCCAGAGCCCAAGATCATAAACCCTTCCCCGGGGGTGACGTTTTTCATATTGCTGGCAAAACCGGAGGCGGTACTGGGAATGATAAAACCAAAAATCGCTCTTGACCGAAGCATGGTTTGGGCCATTTTGATCATGTGACCAGTAACGTATACGGCGATGATATCGTAGAAAGATAGAGTCACCAAGATGATAACGGCGCTGATTGGAGTCAAGGCCAAGCCCAAAACCGCTCCCAAGCCAGCCAAGGTCAAAATCATCAGCAGGTTTTGAAGGAAGACGCGAGACCACGACCAGAAGAGAATCAACAAAACAAGAGCAATCAAGGTCGCGCTGACGGTATTAAACCAAATACTGAAAATCATTCGGGTCATAATGAAAACCGCTAAAGTCAAAAAAATTCTGTAAACCGCCGCCCCGAGGCGCGGGAATTTTGAGGATATAAAAATAAAGACAGCGGCGAAAACCACCAGGGTTAGGATACTGCCAGGCGAAAATTGCCGCAGGTCTTTGGCTCCGGCCAAGCCGATCAGCGGCAACATTTTAACGGCAACATAAACCCCCAGGATTTGAGTCAAACCAAAAAGAATCAGGGTCTTCGCCAAAAAAGAAGATTTAAGGTTGAGTTTCAAATGGCTAAGGCCTAACTATTACCGCGCCTCGTTCGGCTTTGTTGCCGGCGTTGTGATAGCCGAAAATACCGGTTCTGGTGAAAGTATAAGCGAACGAGCTATCGGGGGGAATATCGCCGATGCTGTCAAAACCCGTTAGATCAAGTGCGCCGTCAGTCGAATCGGAGACAATATGGATCGGCTGATTGCTGTCGTTTTGGAACTTTACGCTGTCACCGGCGCGGATGCGGATATTGGTGGGGCTGAAAACGCCGGTGTCGTAAAAAACCGTGTAAAGGCGGGCCTGGCGGGCGGCGCTGGGCCGGTTGTTAAGCCGAGCCTGATCAAAACCAACAAGATCGGGGCTGTTGCGGCTGAAATAGACCAAGGCGCCGCCGAATAAAACCAACACAAAAATCACCAATAGCCAGAGTTTGCCTTCAGGTTGGAGATCGCTTACCTTATTGGTCATACTTTGATAATGATTTCATTACCGCTTCTCGATCAGACCAGGGGATCTTTTTGCCGCCGGCGACGGCAATGCTGGTTTCTGAACCCTTGCCGGTAATTACTACGATATCGCCCGACTGGGCTTGTGTCAAGGCGGATTTGACGGCTTCTCCCCGATCAAGAATTCTAAGAAAGTTTGTAGTGAGTAGCCTGCCCCGTTGCGAAGCTTTTCGGGGTGAGTAGTGAGTAGTATGAGAAAAACCAGCCGCGATCTGGTCAATGATCTGCTCCGGGTTTTCATCGTAGGGGTCTTCGTTGGTCAAGATAATTTCGTCGCAGTAGCGGCTGGCGATTTTGCCAAACTCGGGGCGCTTCCACTTGTCCCGACCGCCGCCGGCCGCCCCGAGGACGCAGATCAATTTAGTTGGTAGCGAGTAGCCTGCCCCGTTGCGAAGCTTTTCGGGGCGAGTAGCGAGTAGTAGATTTTTTAGATTCTGATACACCATCTCAAGCGAATCTGGGGTGTGGGCGTAGTCAACAATGATCTTAAAACCTTTTGGGGATTCAATTACTTCCATCCGGCCGGGGATTGATTCAATTGAATTGAGCGTCGCCACGGCTTTTTTCAAATCCAGACGGTAAGCCTCGGCCACGGCCAAGGCCGCGTAGGCATTGTGCTCATTGAAGTCTCCCAGTAGCTGAAGTCGGAGGTCAGAAATTGGAGGTCGGAAGGAGTTGATTAAACCATGACGGCCGCAAGTTATCTTGATCTTGGCCGGGAAGTTGGCGAATTTTTCGAAATGAGGATCGTCAATGTTCAGAACATGAATGTGTTTTGTTTCCAAAAAAAGCCTCTGCTTGGCTTTGATGTAGTTCTCAAAAGAGCCGTGACTTTCCAAATGCTCGCGGTGGAGATTCGTAAAAACCGCGCAGTCCACCTTGATGCCGGCCAGCCGGTGTTGAGCCAGACCTTCAGAGGTAACCTCAAGGATTACATATTCGCAGTTGGCATCGCGGGCTCTGGCCAGAAATTTCTGGAGCTTCAGCCGGCCGGGCATAGTCATCTTCAAATTATTTGGCCATTCTTTTTCCCTGATCTTAAAACCCAGCGACCCAATCGCCGCCACGGCCAGACCTTGGGCTTCCAGGATTTTGGCAATCATGTAAACGGTGGTTGATTTGCCCTTGGTGCCGGTAACGCCGATGATTGTCAATGAGCGCGCCGGAAAACCATAAACCACCGTCCCCAGCATTGACAGCGACCAGTGGTAAACCGGCTGCAAAAACCTAAAAACTCTTTTCGGAATAACTTTTCTCCCAAAACCCAAAATTTTGTTCAACAATTCATTTTCCCCAAACATTTCCAATTCCGGTATGATA
The DNA here is from genome assembly GCA_964364345.1 of uncultured Candidatus Saccharibacteria bacterium. Lineage (GTDB taxonomy): Bacteria > Patescibacteriota > Minisyncoccia > 2-02-FULL-40-12 > IGHO2-01-FULL-4-A > CAYILQ01. The sequence goes on from CAYILQ010000005.1 coordinate 24,757, forward strand.
TATCATAATATCATACCATTATGAATCATCTTTTTTCTGCCAATTTTTCAAACAAGTTAAACAACGCAAAATGCATGGGATATCTGCGCTTCATGCCTTGAAAAGAAAACGGGTCTAATTTTCTTCCATCTTCAGTTGGAATTTTCACTCGATTTGATAAAACTTTTTCTAATTTTCTAATAGTTTCTTCATAACCGCTCGGTTCATTCGAAAGCCAGCGATGAACCCGCATGATAGTATCCTTTCCCACTTTAAGTTCACGAATGATTTCATCATACGAAACATCCCGAAGTAGTTTTTGAGCAATAAGAATTCTTCTGCCAATCATAATCCTTTCGCTTTCGGTAAGTAAATCCCGTAAAAACTTCTTGACTTCATCACGGGTTTCTAAGCAGGCCACGGCCGTATATAGGGCATCAAGGCATTTTATTTTTTGCTCTTTGCTGATTTTTTGTGGTTTTACCTTCATGTCTCACCGGTATGATATATCATAATATCATACTAAAGCCAGCTAAAAAATTTCGCGGGCAAGTTTATAAGTTAGGTACCAGAATTTGGCGATCGGGAGGTCAAATGAGCCGGGATGTTCAATAACTTGGCTGCCCATGGAGATTCCACTTTTGTGGCGTCCCGCCGTGCGGGTCCCCGCCACAGTGGAACCTTCACCGATCCAGCCGAGTTTGAAGCGGGTCAGACCCGGCCATTTTTTGGCGTCAATACCCCAGAGGTCATAACCTTGGTATCCCCTATTTTTCAGATATTTAATTATCTCCCAATGCAGTTTGTAGGGCGCCATGTTGTTTCGGTGGCCATAGTCCAAAGCGCCGTGGAGATAGTAGCCGACATTGCCGTGAAGCAACACGATCGCGGCGGCAATAGGTTTTTCGGAGCACTCGGCCAGAAACAATTTTGCGCCGATGTCTTCGGTGTTTTTAAAAAAGTCTAAAAGTTTGAAGTAGTAATCTTGCGGATGCGGCCAGAATTTATCGCGGCCGGCGGTTTTTTCAAGCAGCCGCCAAAACTTCTGGGTATCACCGCTCTCACCAACGTGGATTTCGTGTCTCTCGGCAACTTTTATGTTGTATCTGGTCTTGGGATGCATCACGGCCAGTAGGTCTCCCCCGCTCTGGCTTAAATCAACGACCACGGTTCTTGACGGCTGGATTTCTTTTTCTGACTTTCTAAAACCACCCGCAACCAAAAACTGGGCTACATTGTCATAGAGCGGTTCGGCCTTCACGAAAATCGCTTTTTCTTTCTCGGCCAGTGATTTAAGAGCGCTGATTAAGTTTTTGCCGCTATCTCTGCCCGGGCCATGGGGAATGTAAAGATAATTTCGGCCAAAGAGTAGCTCATGTTTGATCACCCACGTCCCGCCACAGTCAAAAACGGGTCTGCCCAGAGACCGCTGAAACTCCGCCCAGTCTTTGGTTTGCAAAAACGACGATGTCAACGTAGTCTCGGCGTTTACTCTTCTCACTAAGTTCTCGCCTTCATTGTCTCTCCTTTTCGTTATTCTCCTTGGCTGCGAGGTCGCTCGAAGAGTAAACGCCTCACCAACTATTTTCTTCGATCACTCTTACCACCCAAGAATTTCAACGCTTCCTTAATTTTATCCTCGGTGGTTTTCAAATCGACGGAAACGGTTCTGATTGACTCTCGGGCTTGGTATTGAGAGTAACCAAGGGCAACTAAGGCTTCAACGGCTTCACTGTCTGAACCAAGCTCGCGATGGACGGCATCGCCCAAGTTAACGGTCATCATTTTACTCTTTAGCTCTAAGATCAACCGCTGGGCCATCTTGGGCCCAATGCCGGCGACTTTAGTCAAATAGCCGTCATCGCCTTTCATAATGCCCAGCTGTAATTGCTGCAAGTCGGCCGAAGACAGTATCGCTTGGGCCGACTTGGGGCCGATGCCGGAGATCGTGGTCAAAAGTTCAAAGAAGTTTAATTCCTCGGGGGCGGTAAAACCGTAAAGTTCAACCGAGCCATCTCGGGGGTTGGCCGAGTAGTGGGTATAGAGCTTGACCGCGGCTCCGATTTTTGCTATACTTTTTAAACTTTTTTCCGGGATGGTGACCCGATAGCCAATGCCATTAACATCCACCGTAATCGCACGCCCAGAAATTGCTTGGACTACACCAGATATGTAACCGATCATGCTTAAATTCTAGCTCAAATAATTATTTTTTTCAATTGGAAATTAATGCGAGGGGTATGTGCTTTCAGGGGCCGTCATGATTGTTAGCCAGCATGGTCTGGTTGACCGCGCGAGCCCTACTGGGCGAAGCGCGTGTCTTTCCAGCGGCAACAATCATGACGGATGCGAAAACCTCGCTGGGGTTTTCGCAGTCCCCAGAAAGCACATACCCGAGCACAATGAGATGGTTCCAAAACCCCTTTCTGCTGCAATTCCTGATTTTTGACTGCGACGG
>CAYILQ010000006.1:0-26992 GCA_964364345.1 uncultured Candidatus Saccharibacteria bacterium
TCGTTCAAAAATCAGGAATATCGCTACGAAACGGGTTTTGGAACCATCTCATTATGTTTAATAAATACTTTTCATGGCGAAATTTCCAAACTGATGTTTCTGTCAATCGTGAGATCAGAACTCCAAGCAGCTTTGCCGCCAGCGACTCGGAGACCTTCGGAATTTGACGCGGCTTGCCGGCCGCTAGGCACCAAGAACGAGAAGCGGATCGGGTCGCTGCCGGTGCCGGCTTGTTTTTGCCACAGAAGGTCATACCTATTATCATCAATCGCCAGCGGCGTCCGGTAGGCCAAAACCGCCGATTTAGTTTCTTTGGGTTTGACCACCAGCCAGAAACCGAAAACCGTTCTCCCCGACTCTTCGAAAACGTCAACACCGCTGAAGGGATGACTGGCCCCCGATTCAATCGCGGCAAGTTCCGGATCGGTTTTGAAACCAAAATCTTGATGACCGATCACAGACCGAAAATCGGTCAGAGTGTGGCCCTGAATACTTTCCAGACTGGCGCCCTTGGGCGCGTAGACCCGGATGTAACTGGTGTTGGGCCGGTTGTAAAAACCATAGGGCGTGTCGCCGCCCCGATGGAGACGGCTGATCGTCAGCCGATGAGCGATGTCGCCGCCGACGCTGACGGCGGTTTCCAAAGCAAACGAATTATCAGTGAAGGCGTCGCTCTTGGAGCCTTTGACGTTTGAGAAAACGACTTGGAGATAGTCGCCGACCGGGTTTTTCAGCTCGCCGGCCAGACCGCTGGCTACGGCCACTTTTTGAAGTCCAGACTCGTTAAAGTAGGCCAGAATCTGCTTTCTTTCCACGGCCCCAATCAAAGCCTTGAAAATCTCCGGCCAGCGACCTCGATCAAGCTGGCCCAATTTGGCAAAAAGTTTGGGTTGTAGATCTTTGATTATCGTTTTGGGTTGGGCTCTATTTTCGCCGTATTCCACTTCTTCTTGGATTTCCAGAAGAAAATTGCTTGAATCAATTTTGAGATTGTATTCCGGCAAATCCACCGGCCCGACAACATCAAGAATTTTGGCGACCACGTCGGGAGTGATCGTTAAAACCCCGTCAACTTTACCGCCGCCGTTTCTTTGATACATCTCTTCAATTTTGCGGGCCGAGGTCGGGAAATCGGCAAACCAATTGGCGTCGCGCATTCCCCAATTGGGCGTGATGTGCCGCAGGGGCTTGGGGGGAATGATGTTTTCCCGCAGTTGGCCGTCAATATTGTAAATGTCGTCAACGACTACGTTTTTCAGATAGCCATCGTCAAAAGTAATCAGGGCGTAGCTGCCCGGGAAACCGCCAGTGGCTCGTAACTCGCTGTTGTTCTGAAAAAGCGCCAGGTACCTTTTAGGACCGCCTTGGCCCACTATTTTGAGCAAGAAATCGGAATAGTCCACGGCGCCGGCCAGATAATTTTGAAACTGGGGGATTTGCTCTTTGAAGTTTACAAGCTGCTGTTGCTTATCAACGGGTAAAGCGCTGACGCTGACATTGGCCAAAAGTTCGCCAGCTCGGGTCAGGTTGTCTTGGGCAAAAGTTAAAACTTCTCTGAAATCTCCAATCAGGGTGGCCAGCGACTGCTGATTGCCGGGGCGCCCGCCGTCCGCGAAAGCAAAAGGATTGATTCGGGCAAGATTACTGAAAGCCAAAGCTAAATTCTCTCCGGCCTTGGCAACATGCTGACCGGCTTTGACCAAAGCATTGGCTGACTCTACTTTTTCCAAGCCGGCAATACCGCCAAAAGCGGAAAGGAAATTCGCTCCCAGCAAGTTCAAGGCCCCGGCGGCTTGGCTGAAATTGGCCTGGGCCAAGGCAAAGTGATCAGCCGCTTTAGAGAAATCAAACTTGGCAAGATTTTCCTTGGCCTGTTCAAGATTGGCCACGGCTTGAGCGCCGCTTTGGAAAATGTTGTTTTTAAGCATCGCGCCACCCCACCAGACCAAAGCCGCCACCGCTAAAACTGACAGGGGCCAAATTGCCAAGGATGGCCCAGACTTGAAACGCCATGAGCCAATCCCTGCTTTTAAATTCTTCTCCAACCAGAAATCCATTTCCCGCTCGCCGGCGCTGTGGTAGTGACCGGTCGGGCTCTCAATGACAGCTAGTTTAGAGGCCGGCGGACTCTTTCTTGAGGGCGGCTGGTTTGTTGGCCAGACGAAATCCGTGGCCGGCTTGGGCGGCGGCGTTTTCCAGAAATCATCAACGCTGCGGTAAAGTTTTACCCGACTTTCGGTTCTGATTTTTGACTTTGCTGACTCGGCCAGTCGGGAAAGTTTAATCTTGTTCCGGTCATAATAACCTCTGGGCTTGAGCCGTTTTTGGTAACCGTGGAGTTCCCCGCCAACCCTGGTTAGTTCGGCAATGATGTTGATCGGTTCGGCGATAGCTTCCTCAAATTCTTTTATCACTAATTCTTTTGGTTCCTTGGCGGCCGAATCGGATTTTGGCTGTTCAGCTTGCCGATCTAAAGTCTTGTGGCTCGTTGCCAAAATAGGTATTGACACCTCAACAGTTGCTTGGTCAATTTTCTTAACCGCGGCCGCGGTTGTTGCCTTTTTTTTCAGATTGATTTCCGGGGCCACGCTCCTAATTTTCCCCAAATCAAGAACTCCCCGGGATCTGACCGGGCGGACGTCAAACATTGCCTCAAAGATAATTCCAGTCGGAGGCATGGGTTAATTATACCCTATCGGCCTTTTACTTGAGAGTGGAAAACAAGTGGAGAATCTTCTCTCTAAAGACAGCTCTGTCAAACTTCAGAGCCTGCTGGCGGATAGTCGCCGGGTTCCAATCAATGGCGTAATACTTGCCGATGGCTTGAGCCAAATCAATCTCGGTTTGCTGGTCAAAAAAGATGCCGGTTACGTTGTCAATCACCGTTTCCAAAGCGCCGCCGCCCCGATAAGCAATCACCGGTCGGCCCGAGGCCATGGCTTCAAGCGGCACCAAACCAAAATCCTCTTCTTGGGGGAAAATCACCGCTTGGGCCCGGCGGTAAAGCTCGGGCAGTTTGTGGTCGGAGACCAGACCGAGAAAGACAATATCGGCATTACCATTGGCCAACCGTTTCAAATGCTTAAGCTCTGGCCCGTCGCCCACGATTTTGAGCGGCTTGCCGACGGCGTTGAAAACCTTGATTGCCAAGTCAAACCGCTTGTAGGCCACCAATCGGCCAACCATCAGAAAGTAATTATCCGGGATGTCGGCGATGCTATATTTGGCCGTCTCCACCGGCGGATAGATAATTTCGGCCTCGCGATGGTAATATTTCCTAACGCGCTTTTTGACGAAATCAGAAATCGCCAGATATTTGTCAACCCTCAATGCCGCTTCTTTATCCCATAAACGCAGGTAGGCGACAAAAAGCGGGATCAGCTTTTTGATCGGCCAAGGATAGCGAAACTCATCAATGTAGCGGTGGCTGTCATCCCACAAAAACCTGGTCGGTGTCAGACAATAGTTAATATGCAGAGTGTGGGGTTTGGTGATGACGCCTTTGGCAAATGAGGCCGAAACCGAGATGACAACATCAAAATACGATAAATCAAATTGTTCGATAGCCAAGGGCATCAAGAACGGGAACAGCCGATGATGCTTGCGAGCGAAGGGAATCTTTTGAAGAAAAGAAGTGTGGATCTCCCGATCTTTGAAGACATGGCCAGTGGCGGCTTCGTTATAAAGCAAAGCATAAATCGGCGCCTCGGGAAAGATCTCGCACAGCGCCTCCAGCACCCTCTCCGCCCCGCCATATTGATTTAGGTAATCGTGAACTAGGGCGATTTTCATAGCCAAGAGCTTAGCAGAAGTTCGCGAAAAAATAAAACCCCGGGAGAGAACCATGGGAGGGAGGAAGGAGAGGGACGGATAAAAAATTGTTGACAATAAAGTGTAAAAGTGTATGCATCCCAACACGATCGTGTTAATATGCATACATGTCTAATAACAACTCTGATAACCCTCGCCCCAGTCTTAACAGCCCCAGTCTTAACAAAATTCTCTCCGTGGGCCAAACCGTTTTGGCTGTTCTCCGGGAAATTGGCGAGGGTACGGTCAAGGCCTTTTTCCCCCATCCCTATTCCCACCTCTTCTGTGAGCGCCGCTCACCCCGATACATACGATCCGAATTCAGCCGTCTTCAGAAAAGAGGTCTGATTAGCAAAAAGGGCTCTATATTCTACCTGACTAAAACTGGAGAAAAAGAAGCTTTCTTCGCCCGCTTGAACGCCGAGCTGTTTGCTTACCGGCCCCAAAAGCAGAAATGGGACGGAATGTGGCGGATGATTCTGTTTGATATCCCGGAGAAAAAAAGGAGGTATCGAGACCACCTGCGCCATCTGTTGCGGGCGCTTGACTTCGTTGAGCTTCAAAAAAGCATTTGGGCAAGCCCCTATAAAATCCCTAAGTTCCTTGAAGAAATACTATGGGAAGAAAGGATTAAACATCATACCCGATTCATTACGGTCAAAGAAATAGACTATGACAAGGATCTGAAGAAGAAGTTTGAATTATAAAAAACCGCCGGACGAACCAGGCGACCCAGCGGAAAATTACTTAACAGTAGATACCCATGCAATAAAAATGAGAGCGGCGCCGGCCACATTCCACTTCATAATTTACCCCCTTTTTAAAAAACAAGAATCACCATAACCAGCATAAAGATTACTAAAAATCTTTTCCGTTGTCAAACCGCCGAGCGGTCGCGGAAGAGTTTGAGAAAAGTTAAAATCAAAACTTTAATGTCTTGGGCCAAGGACCAGTTCTCAATGTAGAGAGTATCGAGGGCGACTTCTTTTTCAAAAGGCAGGTCGGAACTGCCCGAAATTTGAGCCATGCCCGTCACGCCGGCCCTGATAGCCAAGACCCGTTTATGGTGTTTTTGGTACTTGGCAATTTCATCCGGCTGATGGGGTCGAGGGCCAACCAACGAGATATCCCCTTTCAAAACATTCCACATCTGGGGGAACTCATCCAAGCGCCAATGACGTAAGAATCGCCCTACTCTGGTCACTCGCGGGTCGTTTTTCATCTTAAAAAGCGGGCTGTCACTGCGTTCATTGAACTGCCAGAGATAATCTTTGTACCTTTCAGCATCCTTAATCATTGAACGGAACTTCAGCAGCTTGAAAGGTTTGTTGCCGCTGATCCGATTGAGGCGGACAAAAACGGGGCCTTCGGTCTCCCATTTGATGGCAAACCCAACCGCGGCAAAAACTGGCGCGAGGATGGCTAGCCCCACGACCGAACCCGAGATATCAATGACCCTTTTAATAATCCGGCCCCAGCCATCAAGCGCCGTTCGCCGAAGTTCCACCAAGGGCGCGCCCGAGAAAGTATCAAAGGCCCAGTTCCGGGTTAGGGTTTGATAAATATTAGGGACGAATCTAAAAGTCAGGTGGTTTTCATGACAGAACTCAACGATTTCAACAACCCGATCGGCGGGGTAGTTGGGATTGGCCAAAATCACTTCGTCAACGCCGGGATTGGCAATGGCTGTTTTGACTTCGGCCACCTCGGGGTTGGTTAAGTGTTTAACAATTCGATAGCCAAAAGAGGGGTTAGTCTGAATCTCGTTGACCATCCGCTTGGAAAGGTCATCATCGCCAATCACCATCAGCCGGTGAATCCCGAAGTCGTAACGTGAAACCAAAAACCGTTCGAGCTTACGCATGAACAGGCGACCGAGCGACACAAACACAATCGCAAAAAACCAGGCGCCCAGAACCAAAAATCTGGAATTGAAAAGCTCTTGGCGCAAGAAGATCAAAACAATCACCGCCATGATTGCCGCCGAAGAGGCGATTACCACCTTGAAAAACTCGGCAATTGATCTTTGGGTGCTCTCCAGACGGTAGAGCCCCGAGACGGCATAGGCGACTATGAAAATGAAGGAGACGCTGACGACCAAAACCAGGTATTTCTCTAAGGGCAAATTAAATTCAAACAAAACCGGCCTGAAGGCCGATATGATTTCGGTGCGCAAAAAGTAAGTGGCCACGCCGGCCAGAACCAGCATCAAAAAATCCACCGGCAAAAGCAAAGCGCTGAAGATAAGCTCACCCTTTTTCACGATTTAAGTGTATATCAATTGACTGATGTTTTCAATGAAAACCCGCTCACCACCTCATCTCCTGGGGACTTCCAAAACCCCAGCGAGGTTTTGTCATCCGTTGTGATGATGGCCACTTGTAAAGACATTCGCCTGCGGCGAAGTCAACAAGACCGTGCTGGCTCATCATCACAACGACCCCAGAAGACGAGGTGGTTCGCTTGGTTATAAAAGTCAAATCCCGCCTAAACGGGATTTGACACTTGGTAAATCTATAAGCCGAATTCTGTGCCAATGTAGCCCGCGAGCCTTAGCGAGCGGATGCTACATTGAGCATCCGCCAAAGCTTCAGCGTAGGCGGATCACATTGCGGTGATTATTTATCTGGACTCGCCTATTACTAGGCGGTTCGAGCGTACGAACTTTTCGAGGCGCCCCGTGAGATGGCGGCTTAGCCTATATCACGGGGCGCGACGCTGTACTTGCACCAGGCAGGGTTTAGCGCGACATCCATGTCACCATGGAGCGATCCCGTTCGGGAGCTTTTCACCCGTGCCCCCCACCACTTTACGTCCCAAGTTGATGACAACTTCCTGTTATTCGCGTGAATAGCGGGAAGTCGTTGACAACTTAGATTGTAAAGTGGTGGGGGGTCGGAATAGTCTCTGTGCCACTTTCCCTAAGCTTTGATTGATAACTCTTATCTTAAGAATAAGAACCGTCAATCTTATACTCGGTGGCCGTTAGCCACTGCCTTACTCTGGAGGCTGGAAGCTAGAGAACTTGAAGCTGGAAAAATCCAGCCTCCGGCATCCAGCCTCTAGTCTCCAGAGTGGTGTTCGGACTTTCCTCCCCGTGAGATAACTAGTCACTATGCTTAATTCTATTCTTAATATATCTTTTGCCCCAAGCGGTCTTTAGATATCTTTCTCTTAGACTCTTCAGGGCGTAAACATAATGCATAATTATCTCACGGGGCAATCACCCGATCTACCAAGACAAAACAATTATAGCAAAAAATACATTGTCGTCAACTGTTTGACGCCTGTAGAAAAGGTCACATCATTGATAGTGATTATTAACATCAATAATTTCAACTGTATCCCTATCCCTGAAAATAAAAATTGCTCGATACTTTCGATCAATTCTAAAACTCCAAATTCTCATATTTCTGGGCTCGAGTAGTTCCGTACCTAAACCCGGATGGAAGGGATTCCTTTCAAGATGAAGGGGGAGAATTATCATGCCTTTCTAAAATAAGAAGAACGCCCTAGTCCTTTCTCCAGGCTTTTAAGAAATCCCCTAGTGTACTTCCCGGTCGCCCTGAACGATTTGACTACTTCCCTAATACTCCGAGTTGGTGGGGAAGTAAAAATATCCTCCTTCAACAACTGGCGAAGATACTCAAAACGAAGCTTTGTACCAACCAACTCCCGATATTCTCTTTTGGAAATAGTGACGGCGCTCATAGTTTAATTATACTCCCGATGGACAAATTATCAACTACAACAACTTATTTAACTCCCTATCCAAAGCGGCGTTGACCATCCGGTCGGCGGCGCGGTTTTTCTGGCGCGGCACATGTTTGAATTTTATGTCGGAAAAATCAATCTTCAAATTCCAAAGTTCCAGAAACAACGGCTGGATATTGCCGTCCAATATCTTGTAGCGCCCGTTAATTTGCCGCTCCAATAATTCACTATCAACCCGAACTTCAACCTTTGATTCAAACGCTTTCTCTTTACCGACCAATTGTTTAAGCTTCTTCAAGGCAAAAATCACCGCCTTGTATTCGGCCTCGTTGTTGGTCGCTCTGCCGATATATTCGCCGTATTCTTTCTTTAGCGTCCCAGCTTCTTCTTCAATCACTGCGCCCAGCGCCGCCGGCCCGGGATTCCCCCGCGACCCCCCATCAGTGTGAATGATATATTTTCTAATCATTTAATTTAGTTACTACACTATATCGCAATATCGCACTATCATTTTAATACGATCGTAGTAAAATGATAGTGGTCAGTAATAACCCAAGGCTTCAAGACCCGGCATTTTTTGCCCGGCCAAAAATTCCAGCATTGCTCCGCCGCCGGTTGAGACAAAGCTGTATTTATCAAGCAATCCCAACCTATCAACCGCGGCAATGGTATCGCCGCCGCCGATCACTGAACGGGGGGCGGCGGCCACGGCCTCGGCAATGATTCTGGTGCCTTTGGCAAAAGCATCAATTTCCACCAAACCCAGCGGCCCGTTCCAGACAACCATAGCCGCTTGGCTGATAATTTCGGCAAACTTCTTGGCCGACTCCGGCCCAATATCAACGATTGATTCACCGGGATCGAGATCCCCAACCGGTCTTGACTGGCCGCCTGATTTTCCCGAAATGTCACTCGAGACCAAAACATCATCGGGCAAAATAATTTTGGAACTGGCGAAATCAGGCGCCACCGAATTGTCAACAACCGATCGGCCGACATTCACACCTTGAGCTTGAAAAAAATCATTAGCCACCGCCCCGCCAACCAGAATCTTTTCAGCTCTGTCCAAAAAATTTCTGATCACCGGCTCCTTGGTTGAGATCTTAGCCCCACCCATGACCAACACTTTGCCGGCCGCCGGCGTTTCGATGGCCGAAGATAAATTGTCAATTTCTTTCTTCATCAACAAGCCGGCATAAGAAGGCAAATGTTTGGTGACGGCAACCACCGAAGCATGGTTGCGATGGCTGACGGCAAAAGCGTCGTTGACATAAAGATCAAACCCGGCCGCCAGTTCGGCGGCAAAACCGGCGTCGTTTTTTTCTTCGCGCTGATCTTGGCGGATATTATCCAAGAGCAAGACCGGACAATCACTAAATAATGTTTTGACTGCCGCCAACTCCGACAGCAGCACCATAGTAATCGTCTGATCAATGGTCTGACCAATCTGCTCAACCAACGGAGCAAAACTTCTGATGGCACTAATGTGACTAGCCAGCATTACCCTGGCCCCAGCCGCTACCAAATAGTCGATCGTTTCCTTGTGGGCCCTAATCCTGTAACTTTCTGCGATAGTCGGTAGTTGGTGGTTAGGGGCTATAAGCTGTGAGCCGGTAGCTGGTAGCTGGGAACCAGTAGCTGTAAACTGTAAGCCGTAAGCTGTAAGCCGCACTAGCGGGGCGTCAAAATCCACCCGCAATAAAACTTTCTTTCCAACCAAGTCATTTTTTTTCAGGTCATCCAAGAGTTTCATCATAGTCCGGAAACAATATTCAAAATGTTTGCGAATTCTTTTTTTCTCAAACTGGCTCCGCCGATGACGGCGCCGCCAATCTCGGGGTATTTGAGAAAATCGGCCACGTTTTGTTCAGTTACGGAACCACCGTATAAACAGCTTATAGCTTCTAGCTTATAGTTTATAGCCAGAAAATTATTGATGAAGCCGATGGCCTCTAGTGTGTTCTCTGGCGTGTCGGGCTGGGCGTTTGGTGAGGTGCTGACAGCCCAGACTGGTTCATAAGCAATCAAAATGTTTCCGACTTGCGATGTCGCAAGATCAGCTAAATCTTTACTTAACTGTTCTTCCAACACCGCTTTGCGGTCATCGCCCTTGTTTCGCTCGCCGACCAACAAGATGGGGATAATCCCCGCCTCCAGCGCGGCTTTTACTTTTTTGTTTATAATCTCATCCGTCTCGCCCAAAACATACCGCCTGTCCGAATGGCCAACCAAGACGTGAGTCACCCCAAAATTTTTAAGCATCTCGGTTGAAATCTCGCCCGTGAACGGGCCTCCGCCAGCCGGCGGATTTTCCCAGAACACATCCTGACTCCCCAAAGACACTTCTTGCTTACTGCTTATTAGCTTACTGCTTATTGCTTGTTTCGACAGTTCTTCCAGGTAGACGAACGGGGGACAGATGACTGTTTGTACACTTGGGTATTTTTGGGCGGCTGTGACTTCGGCGTTAAATAATTCGATGGCTTCATCGAGTGTTGTCGGATTGGCCTTCCAGTTAGCTATGATAATTTTCATGACTGATGGAGAAAATGCTTTTTCAGAAAATGTCTAAAAAGATACCAAGCAATCAAAGTGACAAATACCACCGCCGCTATCAGATCAAGCCGGCCAAGGTACGACATGAAAAACCCCCAATTCTCGCCGGCTTTTAGGCCAAAGTAAATTAACAATAAACTCCAAGGCAGCGAACCCAAAGCGGTGTAAAGCGAAAATTTGCCCAAGCCCATGCCGGAGATTCCGGCCGGGATGGCAATGAAAGTTCTTACCGGCGGCAGGAGCCGGCCGAACAAAACCAGAGCCCCGCCGTGCTTGGCGAACAGTCGGTCGGTGTGTTCCAGTTCGTGCCGGGACACAAAAATATATTTGCCGCAACGTTCCAAGAGCCAGCGCCCGCCCTTGCGGGAAAGCCAGAAAAGGGCCATGTCGCCCAGCAAACCGCCGAAGGTGACCGCGACTATGACGGGCCAAAAACTCAATTTGCCCTGATAAATCAAAAAACCGAAAAACGGCAAAATCACCTCGGCCGGCGCCAGATTCATCGCCGCCCGATCAATAAAAGACAGCAAAAAAACCACCGGGTAGCCGCCCGTGTCTATCAGCAGTAAAAACTTCCGGACGATTAAATCCAGCCACTCAAACATAATCAGAAATTACGCAGTTCTTCAGCCGCCTGATCGGGATCAACGACATTGACCTCAATGCCGCTGCCCAGTTCAAAAGCTCCCTCCATTTTCATTTTGGGCACGATTTCAATGTGCCAGGAGTAAAACTCATGGACTGGCGGGCTTTTGAGATCAACCGGCGCGGTGTGGATGAAAAAATTGTAATCGGGATCGTCCAGGGCGGTGTAAATTTTGTTGAGCACTTTGCTCATCATGTTCCCCAACTCGGGCAGAAGTTCTGGTGGGCACTGTTCAAAGTGGGCGTGGCTCTCTTTGGAAAAAATTCTGACCTCGTAGGGGGTCTTGGAGACGAAGGGGCAAAAAGCGATAAAATTTTCGTTTTCATAAATGATTCTTTTTTTCTCCTTCACTTCCCAGTCAATCATCAAGTCATAGACCCGCTTGCTGTTTTCGTCGTAAAAGTCCTGGGAGCCCTGGATGCTCCTTTTAACATCCGGCGGCAGAATCGGAATCGAAATTATTTGGGAATGGGGATGAGCAATGCTGGCCCCGGCGCCGGCGCCTCGGTTGTGGAAAATGAGGATGTAGCGGCTTGAACTATAACCCGCCATAGCTTGATAACGCTCCTGATAAATTTTAAAAACTTGAACTAACTCGTCCTGGCTGTACTGGTGGAGCTCCCGATCGTGGTCACGATAAATCACAATCTCGTGTAACCCTTTGGCATCGGTGACCGCAAACGGCCCGACTGTTTTACGCGGGCCGACTTCACCCTCGAGCACCGCTGGGAATTTATTCTTGGCGATCTTGGCGAACCAGGCGTCCCGGTGCCGAAATTGCCCTGCCTTTTGGCCCCTCCGCCTTTGGCATAGTCCCCCCGTCCCTTCGTGCCAAAAGGCCGGTTCAACATCGGCGCGGGGACGGTAAGTAGCGATTACAACATTACCTGCCTTCTCGGGGTCCTCGAAAGGGCAATTATCTTTTGACTGATCAAGGGGGACCTGCTTTTCTTTAGCCCCTGGCCGACGCGCCCGCCCGGTGGCAAAAAGCACCCACTCACCGGAAACCAAGTCCTGTCTAAATTCGTTGAGCATAGTTATTTGTACTTACCTGCCAACAGGTTCCAACTCACCTTCACCGTCTGCGTCAAAACTTGAGGATAGGCCCAGATGTTGACTTTGGAATCGGGGTCGTTGTCCCAAACAACCCCAACTTCGGCAATCCGGTAATTGAATTTCTTAGCTATCGCCAAAACCTCCACATCAAACCCCCAGCCAAAAATCGTCAGCCGCGGGAAAATATCTTTTGCCGCCCGAGCCGTAAAAATCTTGAACCCTCTTTGAGTATCATTAATCCCCCAAACGGCGAAGAGTTGGATAAACTTATTGCCCAGCTTACCCATGATCACCCGCCACCAAGGCTCGCCGCCGCCCCGGACAATTTTGGCGCCTTTGACCGCCAGCGATCCAATCACTATGTCGTAACCTCTTTCAAAGCACGGCCACATTTTCTCAATCTGATCAATCGAGGTCGAGTTGTCGGCATCAGTAAAAAGCCGATAATCGCCTCGGGCGGCCAGCATCCCGGCAGTCACGGCATAACCCTTGCCCGGTCTCAATTCGTCAACAACTCTAAAATTCGCAAAGTTCTTACCCGCTTCTTGAGCTATCTCTTTGGTTCGATCCTTCGATCGGTTATTGACGACAATAATTTCCCAGTCATAACTTTGTTCCGCCAAATACTCACCAATAGCCAAAACCGTAGAACCTATCCGCTTCTGCTCATTATAGGCGGGAATCACCACCGATAGACGCATTAAGATCATTTTAATCCAGAACCAGAAAATGAAAAAGGGGATCCGCTAGTGGCTCCCCCTTTTTCTTTTCCTATCCTTTCCCTCTCGTATAGATTCGATCGCGCCGATCGATATAGCAGACGGTAATAATTGCTCGCTTCCAGTCTACTTTGTACATAATTCTCCAATCACCCACCCTTAACTTATAAAACTCTCGATACTTGGCACCCAGTGCCAAGGGAATGACCGTATCAAAGTTTTCGATCAACCAGTCAAGTTTTTCTATAACTCTCCTCCTTATCGGAGTGTCAAGTCTCACCAAATCATCTTCTGCCCCTTTCTGAAATTTCAAACTCCACCGGAGCATACGTTAATAATATTTCTTCTTCACTTCAGAGAAAGGTATGGTTTTTTGTCTAGTACCCGAAGCTTGTCGAAGTCTCTTCTTCGCGCGTTCAGTCAACTCCAAGCCAAAATCAGGATCATTCAGTACCTCTTGAAGCGCCCGAAGTATGAACACTTTAATCGTTGGATTCAACTTGGAAGAGAGTCTAAACTCCACATCTTCAGTTTATTCCAATAGAAAAAACTTGTCCAGCCTAAAAGTACCCGACCCATTTATGCTCTTTATGCTCAATCTTGTTCTTATTCGCGGTATTCGCATACATCCCGTTAGAGAGTGTGTATGAACCAAGCTAATCTTGGGCCGCATAGTCATATCCCAACCGAACGCCTAGTGGTTTGCAACCTCACTCCGGGTCAAAATCTCGGGCCCACGCCCAGTCACCGCCACGGTATGCTCAAAATGAGCGGCCACTGAACCGTCGGCAGTTACAAACCCAAAACCATCTTCACCTTTTTTGACTTTCCAGTCGCCGGCCGTAGTCATTGGTTCAATAGCAATGGTCATGCCTTGGGCAAGCTCGGGGCCGTCATTGGGATTGCCATAATTGGGCACGGCTGGTTCTTCATGGAGCCTGCGGCCAATGCCGTGGCCAACCAAATCACGGACGACATTAAAACCATTTCTTTCGACAAACCGCTGAATGGCATGGCCAATGGCGCCTGCATGATTGCCAACTTGGGCTTGATTGATGCCAATGGCCAAGGCCTCCCGGGTGACGGTGAGCAGTTTGTCATGCTTAGGATTCTCATCGGCCCATTGACGATAACTTTTACTGCCCAAAACCGGCACGGTCATAGCGCTGTCAACATTGAGCCCCTGATGGACGATTCCCATATCAATACCGACTAGATCTCCCGCCAACAGTATCCTGTCTCCGGGCACGCCATGCACCACTTCGTCGTTGACTGAAATACAAACTGTCGCCGGGAAACCGCCGTAGCCCAGAAAGGCGGGTTTAACTCCATAAGATAAAACAAGCTCTTCGGCGAGCTTGTCGAGGTCTTTGGTGGCGATTCCGGGCCGGACGGCTTGAGCCAGTGATTTGATGATCTGGGCGAGAATCCTGCCTCCTTCGGCCATGATTTTAATTTCTTGGGATGTCTTAACGCTAATCATTGAAATTTCCCAAGATGTCCTCAAATACTTTTTCAATCGGTTGTTCGCCGTTGACTGATATAATTTGATAACCATGCTGGATCAGATGTTCTAAAACTGGCGCGGTTTCCTTTAGATACACCCGATAACGTTCTTTTATAATCTCCGGCTCATCCAGGGCCCGAGTGATTATCTCGGACCCATCTTGGGGGCAAGCGGTGATATTTCGGTATTCCGGGAAATTCGGAATTGGATGACGATTGGCTTTGCAAATGCGGCGATGACTATTGCGTTTTACCGATTCGTCTTCGCTAAGCTTGATTTCAATAACTCTTATATTATCCCTGCCGTAAAGCTCCTCAATTCTCGGCATTTCAGCTTCCACTTCTTCAAGGCTTCGGGGCGAACCGCTCAAGACAATACCGATTCCGGCCTGGGCCTTTTTCTCAATTTCACCTAAAAGCCAACCGGCGACAATGGCCTGGTTTACCAATTTACCGCCGAGCCAATTCTCTTTTTCTCTGGCGATTATCAGATCAGACGGGTCGGCTTTCTTAAACCTTTCTTCAATAATCTTGGACGTTTCCAAATGAAAAAGCCCGAACTTCTCGGCAAGCAAATCGGCCTGGGTTCCCTTCCCGCCTCCCGGCGGGGAAATGATAATTACCAAAAACGGTTTCATTAAGTTATGATAACACCGGCTAATGGGGGTGACAAATTTAGGACTTACGCGCTTGAGCCACGAAGCCCAGAAGTATTGGGGCTTGGCGTGGCTCAAGCCACAAGGGTTTGGCCAATTTCTTCGTTAAAATCTTGTCAGGTGAAGTTTCTTAGAGGCGTGCTTTAGCCGCCTCTAGAATCTCCTCCGCTTGGTCCTCACCATAGTTATACTATGGCTCGGCCCAATGCTCGATTTTGCCTGCTGGGCGAAGTTTCTTAGGGCGGTGCGAAGCCCGCCCTAGAATCTCCCTTGAACTTGGCCAAACGCGTAAGTCCCAAAATTAACTTAAAGCCCCCGGCGACGCCGGGGGCTTTATTGTTCAAACCCAAATCACGAAGTACTTAAGACGTGGTGTAAATCAAAGAAGCTCACTCACTATTTGGGCTCAATATACTTGTAGGCCGTGGAGAGCTTGCTGCACGCACCTTTCGTAAGGCAACTCGCGCAACTGCCATATGCCTGGCAACTATTAAGGTAGGCAGGATCGTAAGTGAATGGCTTGCACGCATAATTGTAATTATTAAACGAGCAGCCACCATTCTCAACTCCATTCAGCACTTTCCCTGCAGAGGTTGTTGCGGAAACCTCATATTCCCCCGGCGGGACATTTGGGACCGGATCCGGAAGAGTAAGTATATAATAATAACCTTGCGTTTCGCGATTCAGATTCGGGAAAGTGTACTTTTTAGATCCATCGTATATGTTCGTGAATGTTACGGTGTTGCCAGTGGCGCTGAACCCGCTGCCAAATATGGCGGTTTTGTACTGACCTGATAAGTATAGTGATTGCACACTGTTTACGAAGGATGCGGTAGTATCGATCTCGAATTGTGAACCACACAGCGCATTGTAAGCTCCGGCGGCGCAGGAATTAGGATCTCCTTTCAAAACTTTTCCGCTTGAAATCGTGACCGTGGTATCATAATTTCCTACCGCTATACTGCTGAAGGCAGGGTCTGCCATAGAGACTATTATGACGCCCAAAGCCGTGAAACCAGTGCCGTTACCGCCTGGAAATACTGCAGCCAAACCAGACTTCGTATATGTAGCGCCAGAACTCATATTCGTGAATGTCACGGTGTTGCTGTTACTGGGCTCAAACCCAAAACCCTGGACCTCAATGTAAGAAATTTTACCCAGAAATACATTCTCTGGAATCACCGTAGCTACATTACCCAGAGCTACATTACCCAGCCTACCGCCACCCGGCCGCAAAGTACTGGCGTCTGATTTGCTATAATCAAACCGATAGTCAATGCCAAAATAATGCAGAAGACTGATCAGCAGGGAAACGGCGACAATCACTAAAATTAATTGATGAACTTTAGTCTCTTCCATTATTTTTACAGCCAACGTGCCCCGCAAAGCAGCCATGAAAGGTTTCTACTTTGGCGGCGCGCGGGTCAATTGATTAACAAACCTGAAAGGACCGTTAACTCATTTTATATCAACAGCCAGTCGAAAAGAAATTAACTTATCAACAACCCCGCCAAGCCCCGCTTGGTCTTAGTAAGGCCCTTTGACGTTTTGGATAGGGGTGAGAATTGCCCCTCCTGCGGCTGTTTTGATTATAGCCGAAACGTTTGGCGTGGCCCCGCCTTCTGGACTTGGATTAACGGCGAATGAACCGCTAACCACCGCCGAGCCAAACATTTCACCGCTTCCCACGCCTCCTGCCGCTGTCGGCATAACTAAAATCATTACTCCGCCAGCGGTGACAGTAACTCCATCAACGCCAACGTACATTTCTTTGGAGGCGAGGGCAATGATATAGTAATCCTTCACGGTGATTGAGGTTGCCCAATAGACCGGAAAACTTACGCCAGAAAAAGCTACGGTTCCATAAGAACTTTGGGTGGCGCCTTCCTGGGTCCAGTTGTCAATCCGCGCGCCCATGGTGCCGCCGGGTTGAGACACAACCGTGCCGCCTATACAGCCCGCGGCAACGCCGCCGGCTCCAGTCGTCGCTCCGGCGCCGCCGCCAACAGTAACCAAACTCTGGTTAAACTGGCCTCCGTACTGGCCAAGGGGCGCTTGGTTAATCGGCGGGGGCGTAGCGGCTGCCGCTTGAGCTGTCGCCACCCAAGCCGCAGATTTGCTATTCGCGCTCGCGATTCCAGAATAGACCGCATTCGTCAGAGGCACGACTGAAAAAACTTTCGCCCTTGCTTTTGAGGCGGCGGCATAGACGGCGGTAGACGCGGTAAACATCTTACCAGTTCCGGCGCCGGACACCGGCACGGTTAAAACAATCACTCCCGCTGTGGCGGCCTCGACTGAACTGCCAGAAAATTGCGAGATGAACTGGCCCGTGATTAAATAGTTTGATCCCGAAGTGATCGAGGTCATTTGATTAAGAGCTAACTGGCTGACAAGAGTTGTTCCGTTATAAATCGTCAAAACGGCGGGATAATTAGAACCGCTATAGCTGCCCCAGAAGTTAACCTCAAGAGTGCCGCTGCCCTGCACCTTGGTCACTTCACCAGCCGCCCCGCAACCTAAAGCCCCGCTTTGCAGACTGCCTTTACCCACAGCGCCACCCAAAGCTTCAACTTGATTAAAGTTAAACGTATACTTCCCGGTTGGGGCCTGGTTGAACGTCGGGGTAACGACGGCCCCAGATTCGGAATAACTTAACTGAAAATTCCGATAATTCCAGAATTGATAGAGATTCAAAACCCCCAGGACTAAAGCCAGGATAACCAGCAAAGTTATAATTTTGTCTTTGTCCATATAACAGGAAAAGGAACTTTACGAAAGGAACTTATGGGTAAACAGTGAATCTGGAAATGGCCTCAATTTATGTAGAAGGGATTATCGCTCATATCTTCAAACTGAAGACCCCCGCTTGATTTGCCATAAATCCTAATCTTGTAACCGCCGGCCGGGACCGGGTCGCCGGATGCGACACCTTTGACAGTCCACCAATACGAACCGGCGTTAAAGGTATTGGGGGCGAAAGCCATGGCATAGAATGCGCATTTCCCCCCGGCATCACATGTATGCAGTTCAATGTTGACATATTGCATCGAGGATTCCGCCAACCATTTCATTATCTGCTGGGAGCCTTGCTTCCAGATCTCCCCGCCATTCGGCGAGATGACCGTTATGCCTGTTGTTTCCACGCAAGCGCCATTGCCGCACGCATAGCCATTGGGGCAGTTGAACGTTGTCAGGCCCACATATCGGTTCAGGTCGCAGAACGCTTCTTGGAGTTGTATATTACTTAAGCATGCGTCTGTCTCGCTTATCCTAGGACTTGTAGCGGTGCCTTTCACGTAATAGTCCTTGCCGCCGTCTGAATCAGCGCAGAGTTGACTTTGAATCTTGCAGGCACTACCTGCGTTTTCTAAGGCGGTCTTGCATTCAGGAGTATAACCGTTGGCGCAGGCAGTTTTGGCAAGTTGAAGCGCTTGGGTACATTCGGGATAAGCCGTCTGCAAGCACGACGCGATGGTCTCCGCCGCGGTTTGAACCGCGCCTACACAGACCTGATTGGCCGTACTCCTGCAAACTGCGGCGGCGTTCTTGATCTCGGTTTTACATAATTGGGACTTGGGATTGGCCTGACAGGTGGCTTGGGCGGCCCGCAGGGCTGACTGACAAGTGAGAGGGACATAGGATTTGCAGACGGTAACGGCATTTTGTAACGCTGTTTGGCATTGAGGCGTGTAGCCATTGGCGCAAGCGATTCTGGCCTCTTCCGCCGCTTGAACACATAATGGAAACTCGGCAGCGCACGTTGCAATGGCGGTGTTTATAGCCGGGAGTATCGTGTCATAACAGGCGCCCAATGTCGCTTCCGACCGGCTGTACCCCAGCTGATAATTAACTCTATCAATGCCAAAGAAGTGCAAGAGACCGATGGCCAGTGAAACGGCGACAATCACCAGAATCAGTTTGCGGATTTTACTTTCATCCATAAGCTTATTTTAGTTTACGGAATAAGAACACGCAAGGTTATTTATCCACAAAGGAAATGGGGGACGAGTGGATTGCGATATTGAGATATCACAATCCACGACGAGTCAATCTCGGAACGCAACCTCGGCACCGGGGCGATCAATATTCATACATTGACAGTTGAGCATCCAACGCCTTGATGACTTCAAGAATAACCGAGACCACGATCAGGATTGAAGTGCCGCCGACGGCAAAGGCGACAATGCCGGTGGCGCCCTGGACAATCTGGGGCAAGATGGCAATTAAACCCAGAAAGATCGCGCCCACCAAGGTGACCCGGTTGAGGAGATGGAGTAGAAACTGGGCCGTCGGCTGGCCCGGCCGGATGCCGGGGATATAGCCGCCTTGTTTTTGGATATTTTCGGAAATTGACTTGGGATCAAAGGTGACGGCGGTGTAAAAGTAGGTGAAGACCACCACCAGCAGGAAGTAAAGAGCGCCGTAAATTGTTTGATTTTGGATGAAGTTGCCAAAGAATTGAGCTAGGCGAGCGACAATGGCAACATTTGAACCGCTCAAGAAATTGGCGATCATGCCCGGAAACAAAAGAATTGACAGGGCAAAAATGATGGGCATGACGCCGGCGTTATTAACCCGCATCGGCAGATAAGTGGAAACACCACCGTAAACGCGATTGCCCCGAACGCGCCGGGCGTAGTTGATTGGGATATTGCGTTGAGCCTCGGTCAAATAAACCACGCCGGCAATGACTACTAAAGATATCAGTATAAAAGCCGCATAGGTAAAAAGCTGACCCGGGTTGTAAACAGCCAAAGCTTGCCGGATTGAGGTGGGAAAAGTGGCCACAATGCCGGCAAAAATCAGGAGAGAAATACCATTGCCGATGTTTTTTTCGGAAATCAGCTCGCCCAGCCACATCAGAAACACCGAGCCGGCGGCGATAACCAGCAGGGCGTTGATCCAGCCCAAGAAATCCAGGTGACTGACAATGCCCTGGCGCGACAAAAGCACCAAAAAGCCATAACCCTGAAGCATGGCCAAAGGCACCGTCAGAAGCCGGGAGTATTGATTGAACCTCCGGCGGCCGATCTCGCCTTCATATTTATATATTTGCTCCAGGCCCGGGAAAATCATAGTCAGAAGCTGCATGATGATTGAAGCGGTAATGTATGGCCCCAAACCCAGCATGACCAGTGAGAAATTGTCCAGTCCGCCGCCGGTGAAAGTGCTGATCAAGCCGAAGAGTTGGTTGTTCTGAAAAAATTCCCGGAGCTTCACCGCGTCAACGCCCGGCACTGGAATGGCGGCCGCCACCCGGAAGACAATCAAAAGAGCCAAGACAAAAAATACTTTGTCGCGCAGGTCTTTGATCTTGAAAATTTTCATAATCCTCCGCATATTCTAGTTCCTAGCTTCTAACTCCTAGCTTCTAGCTTTTCGCTGTATCACTCCGCCAACGGCCATGATTTTATCATGGGCGGATTTAGAAAGCTTAACCCCTGAAAAGGTTAGCCTCTTTCCCAGTTGACCCTCGCCCAGGATTTTGACCCCGCGCTTGGCAGTTTTAATTATACCCTTTTTTACCAAAATCTTGGCTGATACCCGGTCGCCGTCCTGGAAATGGGAATCTAAATCGTCCAAATTCAAAACTGCCGGCTTGGGATGCCTGACCTGAAACAAAGCCCGTTTGATGTCGGTCTTCTTGGTGGCGCCGCGTTGCTTGGAGAAAAGCTTCCAAACCGGATTGTCGCCGCCGCGAAAACCGGGCCGGATCCTGTGACCAGCGCGCGATTTTTGACCCTTTGAGCCACGGCCGGAATAGGTGCCGCGCTTGCCGCCGCGACCGATTCGCTTTCGGCGTTTATGCTTAATTGTTGGCTCTAATTGGTGTAGTTGCACGTCCCAGTGCCGAAATTGCCTTCGCGTTGAGCCCATCGCCTTTGGCGCGTCCCAGCTTTCCAGTTTTACTC
The DNA here is from genome assembly GCA_964364345.1 of uncultured Candidatus Saccharibacteria bacterium. GTDB lineage: Bacteria > Patescibacteriota > Minisyncoccia > 2-02-FULL-40-12 > IGHO2-01-FULL-4-A > CAYILQ01. The sequence continues at coordinate 20,579 of CAYILQ010000006.1, forward strand.
CTTCAACGGCAGTACAACTTCGGTTGGCAATATCGGCAGTTAAATTGGTTATGCTACTTTAACGGTTAAACCTTTCCCAGTGCCGATATTGTTCCGAGGTTGACTCGTCGCGGATTGTGATATCTGAATATCACAATCCGCTTGTCCCTTCGTGCCAGAAGGCAAGTTCAACATCGGCACGGGGGCGGGCAATGTCGGCAGATAAATTGATTTACTTATGCTAGGGTTTTACGTCGGCAGTTAAATTGGTTTACTTTTCAATTTAGCGAGCGCACCAATCGTCGCTCTCGCGATATTTATTTTGTTGTTTGTTCGCTTAATAAGTTTGGCGGTGATATTCTCAATGCCGGCCAGTTTGGCCACCACTCGGACCGGTCCGCCGGCCCTGACCCCGCGGCCAAGTCGCGCCGGTTTTAAAAGCACCACGGCGCTGCCATACTTGAAACTGACCTCATGGGGAATTGTGCCTCTGATCATTGGCACCGTAATCAAAACTTTTCTAGCCTGATAGGTGGCCTTCTGCATGGACTGGGCCACATCATGACCCTGGGCCACCCCGACGCCGACTTTACCCTTGGCGTCACCGACGGCCACGGTGGCCCGAAAACTGAATCTTTTACCGCCCTTGGTCACTCGGGTTACCCGGGCAATGTCCAAAACCTTGGAGTCGTACTCCGACTTTTCCCGGCTGGGTCGGGGGCCTCTCCTGGACTGGTCTCTGAACGCCCGCCCCTGAAACCTGCTGTTTTGGTTTTGCGACTTAGCTTCTTCCATGTTAGAGAAGGCCGCCTTTCCTCAATCCTTCCGCCAGCGCTTTGACTCGACCGTGATATTTATAACCGCCGCGGTCAAAAACAACCTTTTGAACGCCAACTTCGGCAATTCTTTTGGCGAGGGCTTCGCCGACGGCGCCGGCGCGATCGAATTTTTTACCATTTTTTTTATCTGCTGAATCGTGGTTGCTCACTAAAGTCCTGCCCGCGGCGTCATCAATGACCTGGGCATAGATGCGGCGATTGCTTCGGAAAACGCTAACTCTGGGAATCTTTGATGTCCCCAAAATCTTGGCTCTAACTCGCTTATGCCTCCTTATTCTTTTTTCACGTTTAGTCAACATGGATCAAGGATCAGCTTGTAAGCTGGTAAGTTTTTGAATTCTCAAGCTTTTTGCTTATTAGCTTGTTCGCTTATTGCTTGCTTACGCTCCCGTCACCGCTTTCTTGCCGGCCTTCCGCTTAATAATTTCGCCGCCGTATTTGATGCCCGTGCCCTTGTATGGTTCCGGCGGTCGGGCGGCTCGGATTTGGGCGGCAATTTGGCCAACCATTTCTTTATCGGTTCCCGCCACCTTGATAATGTTTTTCTCAACGGCGAAACTTATCCCGGGCGGCGCTTTGATGATTACGGAATTGGTGTAACCAAGATCAAGCTCGAGCTCTGAACCTTTGGCCTGGGCCTTAAAACCCACCCCGCTAAATTCCAAAACTTTTTCAAAGCCCTCGGCAACGCCTTTGACCATATTATTCGCCAAAGCCCGACTCAAGCCCCAAAGCGGCTTGGGCGCGTCGCCCGCCACCCGGACAGAAATCTGCCCGTCAGCAATCCTAAAACTGGCGAGCGGTGAAAACTCTTTTTTCAATTCCCCCTTCGGGCCCTTGGTCGCAATTTGATTGCCTTCGATTTTTACCTCAACACCCGACGGAATTTTGATTGATTTTTTACCGATTCTGCTCATCGTCCCAGTGCCGATATTGCCTTGCCTTCTGGCCTCTCCGCCTTTGGCACGGTCCCCAATCACTTTTCTTGGCTGACGGCGGCGAAAGCGCGGCAGAGCAATTTCGGCAGATTAATTGATTATGCTAGTTTAACGGTTAAACCTTAATTACTCTTCCTCCACCAACAGTTGCCAAAGCTCGGCAGAGCAATTTCGGCAGATAAATTGACTGTGCTACTTTACTGCTTAGACTTCACCAGATCTCAAACAACACCTCCCCGCCCAAGCCGGCTTTTCTGGCTTCATCGCCAGTCATTATTCCTTTAGAAGTTGAAACAACCGAAATCCCATAGCCGGTTTTAACCGGCTTGAGGTCGCCCTTCCCGGCATAAACCCGACGCGACGGTTTGGACACCAGTTTAATCCCGTTTATCGCCCCGACTCCGCCCTCGTATTTTAACTTCAAGCTCAAGCACGGCGCCCCGACTTTCCTCATCTTTTTCTTTTTCTCCTCAACCTCTTCAATGAAACCCCGTTCCTTCAAAATCTTGGCAACTTCAAATTTCATCCTTGAGAAAGGAACCACCGCGCTGCCCAAACTCACAGCTTGGGCGTTTTTGAGTTGGACTAGCATATTGGCAATCGGAGACATATCGGATTAGTTTGTAGTGAATAGTGAGTAGTTCCCAAAACTACAAACTACAAACTACCAACTACTCTTGTGGATACCCGGCAGTAGGCCTTCGCTGGCTAATTCTCTGAAATGAACTCGGCATAAACCAAACCTTCTCATATAACCATGCCTGCGGCCGCACAGAAAACAGCGATTAACTTGCCGCGTCTTGAACTTAGGCTTCTTTTTTGCTCTCGCTTTTACGGCTTCAGTCGCCATTCTCGCTTCGCTTGGATAAACACTAATATACGAATAATGCGAATCTACTAATAAATTTATTTGTAAATTAGCATTATTCGTAAATTTGCGCTTTACACTTTAATTGGAAACCCCATCAATCTCAAAAGCTCAATTCCCTCTTTAGCCGCTTGAGCATTGGTTGTGACTGTAACCTCCAAACTAAAGATATCTTTAAGCGACTCATAGATCACCTCTGGGAAAATGCTGTGCTCCCGGACACCAATGCTTAAATTGCCTCTTTTATCAAATGTCTTAAGATCCAGCCCTCGGAAATCACGAGATCGCGGCAGAGCGATTGAAATGAGTCTATCTATGAAATCATACATTCGGCGGCCGCGCAAGGTTACCATCATCCCGACGGGCATGCCCCGGCGGGTCTTAAAGCCAGAGATAGATTTCTTGGCTTTGCGCCGGGCTGGTTTTTGACCGCTGATTTTGGCCAAATCTGCCTCGACACGTTCGGTAAATTTCGGCTCCTTGGCGGCTCGGCTAAGGCCAACATTAAGCGTCACCTTGATAATTTTAGGAACCGCCATGATACTCTTGTAGCCAAATTTAGCCCGCATCGCCGGGGTTACTTCTTTCCAGTATTTAGTTAAAAGCCGTGGGGTTGTCATATGTCAGCTCCACATTTTTTACAGACCCTCAATTTCGAATTTCCTTCAATCCGATGGCTCGTTCGAGTTGCCCTCCCACATTTAGGGCAAATCAACTGCGCACTTGAAACATCAACCGACCTTTCCTTGCTGACGATCTGCCCTTTCTGGCCCTGGCGCCTGGCCCGCTGGTGTTTTTTAACCAAGTTGAGCCCTTCGACTACGACCTTTCCTGTCCTTGGGAAAACAAACAAAACCTTGCCCGTTTTGCCGCGGTCCTTACCCGAAAGCATTATTACTTTGTCCCCTTTTTTGATATTCATCGTCCCAGTGCCGAGATTGCCTTGCCTTCTGGCCCCTCCGCCTTTGGCGCGTCCCAGCTTTCCAGTTTTACTCCTTCAACGGCAGTACAACTTCGGTTGGCAATGTCGGCAGATTAATTGATTGTGTTAGTTTAACGGTTAAACCTTTCCCAGTGCCGAAGTTGTTCCGAGGTTGACTCGTCGCGACTCGTGATATCAGATATCACGAGTCGCTCACCCCTTAATCACTCTTCCTCCACCAACAGTTGCCAAAGCTCGGCAGAACAATTTCGGCAGATTAATTGATTATGCTACTTTAACGGTTAAACCTTTCCCAGTGCCGAAGTTGCCTTGCCTTCTGGCCTCTCCGCCTTTGGCGCGGTCCCCGTCCCTTCGTGCCAAAGGCCGGAATCAACATCGGCACGGGGGCGAGCAATATCGGCAGATAAATTAGTTATACAATTTCACTAGCTAAACTAGCAATCGTATCAAACCCTCTTTCCTTAATCTCCCTGGGGATTGGGCCAAAAATCCGCCCGCCTTTTGGCTCTTTGCCTTCCAGGATCACAACCGCGTTATCGTCAAAGCGAACGTAGCTGCCGTCTTTCCTCCTAAAATTATTTCTCTGCCTGACGACTACGGCTCGCAGCACTTCCTTTTTCTTAACCGTCTTGCGGGGTTCGGCAACTTTGACCGAGACCACCACAATGTCGCCAAGTTGAGCGTAGCGGTGCTTGGAGCCGCCCAAAACCTTAATCACGCCAACTTTTTTGGCGCCGCTGTTATCGGCAACGTTTAGGATTGAACGGAGCTGAATCATAACACAAATCACAACGCGCAAATTTACGAATAATGCTAATTTACAAATAAATTTATTTGTAGATTCGCGTTATTTGTATATTGGCGTCTATACAAACTTCTTCACAACTTTCCACTTTTTCTCCTTCGATATTGGCCGGGTTTCTTGAATCATCACCTTGTCGCCAATATGGAATTCGCCCTTTTCATCATGGGCCTTAAAGCGTTTGGTGACCTTGTAATACTTCTTGTATTTGGGATGTTTAATCAAGCGGGTAACCGCCACCACTACGGTTTTGGCCATCTTATCCGAGACGACCACCCCCTTAAGTGTTCTAATTTTTTTGTTTGTTTTATCCATAACTCTAGCTTCTAGCCTCTGGCCTCCAGCCTCCAGAGTGCTGTCATTATCTGGGCAATATCTTTTTTTACTTTCCCAATTTGACTCGAATCTTTCAACGACTTGTTGGCCAGCTCGAATCTAAGCTTGCCCAGCTTTATTCTTGCCTCCTTTAACATTTCCTGCAGTTCGGCCATGTCTTTGTTTCGGATCTCGGAAAACTTCATAAATCAAGCACAAATTTACGAATAACGCGAATTTACAGTTACATACACTTACAAATAGTGCATGCGAATACCATTTATTAGTAGATTCGCATTATTTGTAGATTAGTGCTTACTTTTTAACAAATCTTGTCTTAATCGGCAGTTTATGGCCAGCCAAACGGAAAGCTTCTTGGGCCGTTTCTTCGGGCACGCCGTCCATTTCAAAAATGATCCGCCCCGCCTCTACCACGGCTACAAAATGTGACAGCGAACCCGCGCCGCCGCCCATACCGACTTCAGCGCCTTTCTGGGTCCGGGGTTTATCGGGGAAAACCCGGATCCAAACTTTGCCGCCGCGTTTGATAAACCCGGTAATAGTCCGCCGGGCCGCTTCAAGCTGGGAAGCCTTCAGCCACCCTGATTCCATTGCCTTCAATCCATAACCGCCAAAACTCAAATAATGGCCGCGGGTAGCGACGGCTTTAACTTTACCTTTGTGCACTTTCCGGTGTTTGATTCGTTTGGGTTGGAGCATACTCGCTTCGCTCGTGTAAGCGCTAATATACAAATAATGCGAATCTACGAATTAGAACCTAAGATAATTGATTTACTTGTCAAAACGCATTCCTTTAATCACCCTCCCTTCAATAACGGTGGCGAAAGCTCGGCAGGGCAATGTCGGCAGATTAATTGATTTACTTGTCAAAACGCATTCCTTTAATCACCCTCCCTTCAATAACGGTGGCGAAAGCTCGGCAGGGCAATGTCGGCAGATTAATTGATTTACTTGTCAAAACGCATTCCTTTATAAATCCACACCTTCACCCCGATCGCGCCATAAGTGGTGTGGGCCGTGGCTTTGGCGTAATCAAGATCGGCTCTCAAGGTCTGAAGCGGCAAACTGCCCTGTTCCAGATGTTCGGTTCGGGCAATTTCTTTGCCGTCTAAACGCCCGGCAACCATAACTTTGGCTCCCAAAACTTTCCGATTGGCCACCATTTTTGCCAGGGCCTGTTTCAAGATTCTGCGGTAAGGGATCCTTTTTTCAATTTGCTCAATCATAGATTCGGCCATGATCGCCGCCGAAGTCTCGGGACTTTTGAATTCTTGGACATCAAGGCGGACGGCTGTTCTGCGTTTTATTAATTTTTGGATTGCCGCTTTAAGATCATCAATGCCGGTGCCGCCGCGGCCGATAATCAAACCCGGCCGGGCCGTGTGAATGATGATTGACAGGACATCGGGGCTCCGCTCAACTTCAACCCGATCAACGCTCATGCCCCGAAGTTTCTTGGCCAAGTCGTTCCTGATGGCGACATCTTCCTCAAGAAATTCCTGATACTTTTTAGCGCCAAACCAGCGGGACTTCCAATCCTTGTTAACCGCCAACTTTAATGATGTTGGTGAAATTTTCTGACCCATCGTCCCAGTGCCGAGATTGTTCCGAGGTTGACTCGTCGCGACTCGTGATATCAGATATCACGAGTCGCTCACCCCTTAATCACTCTTCCTCCACCAACAGTTGCCAAAGCTCGGCAGAACAAT
>CAYILQ010000007.1:0-23972 GCA_964364345.1 uncultured Candidatus Saccharibacteria bacterium
GCATGCCTTATCCACGCCGCCAGCGTTCATCCTGAGCCAGGATCAAACTCTCTTATTTATCCCGTTAGAGGTAGTCCACCAAAGGTGGGCCTAAGCTCTAATCGGGAAGAAATAGGTTGAGAATACTCTCAAACTATTTTTTGCTAACGCGGTTTTCTGCTTTTTGCTCCCGGCTGAGAGCCGAGAGCTGTCTGCTGATTGCCGCGCTAGCTCTGGTTAACGATAAGAAACTGCGTAAGTTCCCTCGTTAACTATTCGATTTTCAAGCTACTGTCAAATTAACAGCTGGGTTTGTCCACCGTCGGCGGACAAACCCAGCTGTACCAAACAACTTGGTTTTATATTTGTTTTTAAATCATATTTGCTTTCATTCTAGTTGATCCCAAGACTATGTCAAGCGGCCTGTGGATTTCCTGTGTTTTTCGCGCCACTGGGCTATTTTTTTGTGGTTGCCAGACAAAAGTACTTTGGGTACTTTTCGGCTTTTACCGTTGATTTTGACGATCTCCGGTCGGGTATATTGAGGAAAGTCCGCTTTTTGGGACGATTCTTTTTTGGCAATAAAACCAGGGATCAGCCGAGATACCGCCTCAATCAAAATCATGGCCGCCACTTCGCCGCCATTGAGGACGAAATCGCCGACCGAAATCACCTCATCGGCGATATACTTTGCGACCCTCTCATCAATTCCCTCGTAACGGCCACAGATCAAGATCAGTTGATTGTATTTAGCCAGACGCTTAGCAATACCTTGGCTAAATTTTTCACCCCGCGGCGAAAACAGTATTATTCTTTTTCGCTTTTCGCTTTTCGTTTTACGCTTCAAAGCCGTTACGGCTTTGAGGATCGGCTCTGCCTTCATTACCATTCCCGGACCGCCGCCGTAGGGTCGGTCATCAACCGTTCGGTGTTTATCGGTTGTCCATTTGCGCAGATTGTGGATTTTCACAGTGATGATCTTTTTCTTTTGGGCCCGCGCCAAAAGAGACTCATTCAAAAAACCTTTGAAGATGTTCGGGAAGATTGTGATGACGTCAAAAGCCATGTAAAAACGAACCCCAAGATGGAGCTTGGGGGTTTGAGACTAGCCGGGACCGGGCAAAACCCTGGATGGATTTACGCCCAGGCCCCGGCTAGTAGCTTCTCGAATAGCCGTTTCCAGTCTAGCTCAAGGTGGGTTAGCGAGTCAATAGTTGTGTTGTCAACAAACCAAAACAGCCCGTCAGGGCTGTTTTGGTTTACGCTCAGTCAATTACATATTGAGCTCTTCCATAACATTCTCAACGCTCTTGGTTTTTTCGCTAGCGCCGGCGCGAGCGTAGGTGCTGCCTTCCGGTTCAACGATGCGCAGATTCACCCGGGCATTGTTGCGGATACCGATTATGCGAGCCAAGGTTCGGATGGCCTTGGCGGTGGAGCCCGATCGGCCAATCAAGAGACCCATATCTTCCGGACTTACCTTGACTTCAATCAAGACCCCCATCTCATCGGTCTTGCGGGTGACTTCTACTTCGTCGGGCTTGTTGACGATTTGTTTGACAACGTACTCGACAAAGTCCCGATCAACATAGTTTGCCATTCTTTAATGCAGCAAAGGGATGCGCTCAAGGCGGAGGGTGTCAAAAGAGGACAACTTCGGCACTGGGAAAGCTAAAGCTTTGAACAAGTAAATCAATTTATCTGCCGATATTGTCAACCGACATTGGCCCAACTGTTGAAGTCAGACAGCCGAAAGACCGTCAAAGGTCTCAAGAAGTCTGGCTTCAACGCGAGAGGCAACCTCGGCACTGGGACGCCCACTTTCTCTGCGTTACTGGATTGCTAAGCGACCTTCGTTGCAAGAATTGTAGTAAAGTTGAAAGGGTCTTGTCAAATCTGGGTCGGGGCAGCCGAGCTGGCAATTGCTTCTGGCTCTTCCGGTTTTACTTCTTGGGCTTTTGTTTTCTTCTTGGGCCGCCAGGCTTTTACCTTCTCGCCCTCAATGATTTTCCGATCAACCAAAAGATTGTTGGCGGTTTCTGATAGCTTTGCTCCTTGTGATAGCCAGTACTTGATTCTTTCACCGTCGGCCTTAACTTCGTTTTTGTGCGGATCATATGAACCCAAAAGCTCCAGGTATTTCCCCTTGGGCTTGGTCGTATGTTCAGTGACCACAATCCTAAAATACGCCTGTCCCCGTTTGCCTATTCGTTGGAGTCTGATTTTGAGCATACCCTTGGAGAATAACAAATTGATCTCGGAAAATCAATAAAAAGAGAGCCCCGAGGTCTGCAGACATCGGGGCAAAACGGGGCGGGGTGGGCGATCTACCACCCCTTTTTCTCCAACCCATCCTTGGCCGCTTCTTGCTGGGCGTCTTGTTTGGAGGGGCCGGCGCCTTCACCGGCTAATTGGCCGTCCAGATAGACGCCAATGTGGAAATTCTTGGCGTGGTCTGGCCCCCACTCACGAATCACCTCGTAGGTGGGAGTAATGCCGACCCGATCTTGGGCTTCTTCCTGGAAGCGGCTCTTGTAGTCTCGGTCGGCGCCCCTTTCTAAAACTGCTGGCAGTTCAGGCAAAATGAATTTGGCGATAAATTCGGAAGCCGCGGGGTAGCCCTTATCGAGGTAGATTGCGCCGATGACTGCCTCTATAGCATTAGCTAGGATATATTGTCTAGCTCGTCCGGTATCTCGAGCTTCACCGCGGGAGAGTAGGATGTAGCTGTTTAGATCGATTTTCTCTGAAATTCGGGAAAGCATGATAGCATTAACCAAAGCCGCCCGCCAGCTGGTCAGGTCGCCCTCGGGGTTTGGATAGTTGTTGTAGAGATACTCGGTAACCACCAATTCCAAAACGGCGTCGCCCAAAAATTCCAGACGCTCGTTGTGGTCAAGACGCCAATCCGGTTTTTCGTTCAAGTACGAACGGTGGGTGAGGGCCTGGAGGAGGAGATCTTTGTTGTTGAAAGAGATACTTATCTTGGCTTCTAACTCTGCCAGCTTTCCGTTTTCCATAATGACTTAGCGAAAAACTTAAAGCGTAAAGCTGAAAACAACAGCCCAAAACCTAAAATATTTTGAGTTTTAAGTTGTTGTTTTGCGCTTTGCGCTTTTAACTTTACGCTTGATTATTTTCAGGTTCTTCTTTTGTCTTTTTTGGGGCATCATCCTTCCCCGGTTCCCCTATTTCTCTATAGATCGTACCCAAGACACCGTTTACAAATTTGCCCGAGGCATTGCCGCCAAAAGTCTTGGCCAGCTCGATTGATTCATTGATGGCCACTTTGGGGGGGACTTCGTCGCGGTTGCCAAAAAGCAGTTCGTAAATGCCCAACCGCAGCACGGCCCGATCAACCATGGCAATCTGGTTAATCGGCCATTGAGGCGCGGCTTTTTCAATGATCTTGTCAATATCCTTGATTTTTGAAATGGCGCCGGCGACTAGGCCCTTGATAAAGCCCTCGTCTTCAATGTCGGGCGCGAATTCTTTGATATTGTGTTCAATAATCTCCGCCAGCAACTCATCGCGCTTGCCCTTAAAATCCCACTCGTAAAGTGATTGCATGGCGACCGATCGGGATAGATGTCGTGAAGCCACTTAGCTTGCGCTAACATAATCCAAATCCACAAATGATATTCAAATGCCGCGAATGATTCGGGGTATTCGGATAGATTCGGATTATTGGGATTATTTTTTCTTTTTCTCTTTCTTCTTCAACTCTCTAGCCAAAACATTCACTACTTCTCGCTCGCCGTAAAAACCACAATACTTGCACATCAAATGGGGTAGTTTAGGTTTGCCACAATGGGAGCAGGAAACCAAAACCATTGGCTTGAGAGCCAAGTGACTCCGCCTTCTTCCTTTTTGGCCGCGGGTTGAATGCGCTCGAGGAACACCCATAGTGGCAACTGGCAACTAGTCGCTGGCAACTGGCAGGGGCCCGCGATCAGGGACTAATTACTAGTGAGTGTATTATACCGGTTTTACGTTTTTTTGCAAAAAAAAGCCACTTACGTGGCGTGATGTCAGCTTATAATTAGCCGACTCTTAACTTTCTTGGTGGCGAGACAACGCGGTAACAAACTCCCGCTGTCCTTTCTTTGTTACCCTGAACTCATTGGCACCCCTCTTCCTAACTAGACCAAATTTGACCATCTCCGACAGAATTACTCCTACCGCAGTCCGGTCAATGGCGATACCAGGATTTGCATTTACATCGCAATATACCTGGTCTGCGCTGAAGGAACCCCCGCGGCCCAAGATAAAGGAACTCCCGATCACAACTAGATTTCTTCCCGACATGATTCCTCCCTAACTTATCTTTGCGGTTGATCTCCTCTGACAACCGCTATCCAGTATTCGTGGAGGCTGAATCCATTCCGACCGAATCCATACCGTTCGAAGTGAATGCCGCGTATTTCCAGACCGCGTCCTTCAATCTCCGCCATCACTTGACCGAAGTTTTCGGACTTAAAAATGTACACATTAGCTTTCCTATCGGCATTTTTGATTTCAGGGTACTTAACCATTGGAGACCTCCTGGTTTTACCCGTCATTTTGCCAGTTTGGGAAGGCAACTTGCTATAAGTTAAAAGTTAATTGACTTTTCGTCAAGTTTTCCCGACTTGTCCACAAAAAACGCGGGTTGTTCGGATTAGCCCGGGTGCTAGAATTAGTTGTTATGAGATTCGTCCATCTTCACACCCACACTCACTATTCACTTCTCGACGGTCTCACCAGAATTGACGAGCTAGTGGCTCGGGTCAAAGAACTGGGCATGGACGCCGTGGCCATTACAGATCATGGGGTTTTATACGGCGCCATAGAGTTTTATCAAAAGTGCAAACGGGCTGGCATCAAGCCAATCATCGGCGTGGAGGCCTATGTGGCCGAGAACATGTATGACAAACGGCCGGCCCCGGCAGGCAGGTCGGGCGGCGACAATAAATGGGGCTATCACCACTTGGTGCTTCTGGCCGAGAACAACACCGGTTACAAAAATCTGATTAAACTGACCACGGCGGCCAGTCTTGACGGTTTCTACTACCGCCCGCGCGTTGACCGAAACCTTCTGCGTCAGCACAGCCAAGGCCTGATTGGGCTCTCGGGCTGCTTGGGCGGTGAAATACCGCGGGCCCTGCTTTCGGGTAATTTTGAGAAAGCAAAAAGAACCGCCTTGGAATATCGGGAAATTTTGGGGCCGGATAATTTTTATCTTGAAATTCAGGAACACCCCGGTCTTGAAGAGCAAAAAATCGCCAATCAAGGAATGATCAAACTGGCCCAGGAAACCAACATCCCGCTGGTGGCCACCCAAGACTCGCATTATCTCCGGCCAGACGATGCCCAGGCTCACGATATTTTGCTGGCCGTCCAGACCGGCAATCAGGTTGATGATAAAGATCGCTTGAATTTTCGCAGCGACGACTTTTCGCTGTTAAGCCCGGAGCAAATGGTGGGTAATTTTGGCTATGCCCCCGAGGCAGTTGAGAATACGGCCAAGATTGCCGAGCGCTGCAATGTTGAAATTGAACTGGGCCAAACCCGTTTACCGCCTTTTCCCTTGCCCAGCGGCTACGACACCGACAGCTATTTAAGCGAGCTTTGCCAAAAAGGATTGATATTCCGTTATGGAAGCGAACCAAATGAGGCCGTCCGTAAACGCCTGGATTATGAGCTTGAGGTTATCAAGAAAACTGGTTTTGCCTCTTACTTCTTAATTGTGGCCGACATTGTTAATTGGGCCAAGAGTTCCGGCATCATCGTGGGCCCGGGCCGGGGCAGCGCGGCGGGAAGCCTAGTTTCCTATGTTTTGAACATCACCAATGTTGATCCTCTCAAATACGACCTTTATTTTGAGCGCTTTTTAACATCGGAACGCGTTAGCCCGCCAGATATTGACCTGGATTTTGATGATGCCCGGCGGAACGAAGTGTTTGACTACGTGCGCCAGAAATACGGCACTGACCATTTCGCTCAGATAATTACTTTTGGCACGATGATGGCTCGGGGCAGCATCCGCGATGCCGGCCGGGCTTTGGGTTTTTCCTACGACTTTTGCGACCGAATTGCCAAACTCATTCCTTTTAATCCCAATCAGAACGAGAAAGAGGGCTATTTGAGAAAATGCCTAGAAGAAGTTGATGAGCTCCGCCAAGTTTATCACACCAACAGCGACGGCAAGAGATTGATTGACGCCGCAGTTAAACTTGAGGGTGTAGCTCGACACTCTTCAACCCATGCCTGCGCTGTGGTGATCACTCCCCAACCGTTGACCGAGTACCTGCCCCTCCAGCGAGATGCCAAGGGCGACGTCATCACCCAATACGAAATGCACGCCTGTGAAGACCTCGGGCTATTAAAAATGGACTTTCTGGGCTTGGCCAACCTGACGATCATCGAGAACACTCTCAAATTGGTTAAACAAAACTATGGGACCGAGATCAACATTGACCAAATTCCTCTGGATGACAAAAAAGCTTTCAAACTTTTGCAGGAAGGAAACACTAGTGGTGTGTTTCAAGTTGAGTGTTTAACTGGCGATACGAGGATATCAAATACCACAATAGAAAAACTCTATCTTAAAAGGGATAGGAAAGCGATAAGATCGGTCTATCTGGATAAGGGCAAGGTGAGAAACAATGATATTATCAGTGTCGTTAAGAGTGACAGGAAGAAGATATTTAGGCTGCTAGCAAAGAATAATAGAATAATTAAGACATCAGCAGACCACATGTTCCTGACAAATAATGGCTGGAAAAAACTGGGTGAACTAGATAAGGAATCAAATCTGCTAATGTTTAAACCAAATGCTAAGTATGTGATGTTAAAAAAATGTAAGACCTGTAACAAAGAAATAGATCTTTCGTCTGAAAACAGGAAGAGGGATCTTGGTTTCTGTTATCCGTGTTCAGCTAGATACTTTCGTAACCCCTCAAAACTAAAGTCACGGGAGGCAATAGCCAAAGGTAGAAAAAAGTTTCTGGAATCTGGAGGTACCACCTGGAATTTTGGCCTAAGGAAAGAAAGTAACGAAACCATAGCCTTAGTTGCCCGTAAGAGCGCTGAAAAACAACGGGGGATTAGTTTTGAAGAGAAGTTTGGTACAGACAGGGCCAGAGAAATAAAGGAGATGTTGTCGCGGAGGTTTCATGGTTCTGGCAATCCGATGTTCGGCAAAAAGTCCCCGCACAAAAAAAGAGGATTCAGAGAAGACATTGGTCACTATGTCAGGTCTAGCTGGGAAGCTGATTTTGCGCGTATCTTAAGAATGCATAGAATCAAGTATGAATACGAACCGAGAACTTTTACTATTATCCGGAAAAACAGCGAAAAATTGTCGTATACTCCAGATTTCTATACGCCGCACGATAACACGTTTTACGAAATTAAAGGCTGGATGCGTGATTTAGATCAAGAAAAAATTTCACTTTTTCAAGACCAATATCCTGAATACAGATTTATCTTAATAGATACTACGAAGTTTGCTGAGTTAGCCATGCAGTACAAAGACCTTGTGAAATGGGAATGTCCCGTGGTACCACACCAGCTTGATTTCATTGGAATTAAAGATATTGAGTATATTGGTGAAGAAGAAACTTACGACATCGTTATGAAATCTCCCGGCAATAATTTTATTGCTAATAGTTTTGTTGTTCACAATAGCTCGGGCATGAAACGTTATTTGAAGGATTTAAGACCTACCAGTTTTGAAGATATATCATCTATGATTTCTCTCTATAGACCTGGCCCTATGGAGCTTATTCCTGAATTCATTTCCAGAAAGCATGGCAAAAAGAAAGTCGAGTATTTACATCCGAAGCTAGAGCCAGTTCTGTCCAACACTTATGGTATCATGATTTATCAAGAGCAACTCATGGCAGCCGCTCAGGCCTTGGCTGGCTTCACTCTTCCCCAGGCAGACACTCTAAGGAAGGCGGTCGGCAAAAAGATAAAAAAACTTCTGCAAGAGCAAAAAGAGAAGGTGGTTTCTGGTTGTTTGGCCAATGGTGTATCAGAAGAAATAGCTGAAAAATTCTGGAAGTTAATCGAGCCCTTTGATCGCTACGGTTTTAATAGAAGTCATAGTGTAAGCTATGCGATGATAACCTACCAAACTGCCTATCTCAAAGCGCACTTTCCGGTGGAGTTCATGGCGGCGTTGCTTAATTCGGCTTCGGGCGATATTGAACGAACCGCTTTTTTAATTGAGGACTGTCAGACCATGGGCCTGGAAGTCAAAGCGCCCGATATCAACGAGAGCATGGAGAATTTCACCGTCACCCCCGACAAAAACATCCGTTTTGGTCTGGCGGCGGTCAAAAACGTCGGCGTGAACGTGGTTAAAGCGATTATTGAGGAGCGCTCGCGGGCTGGGGCTTTTATAGATGTTGAAAATTTTGTCAAAAGAGTCCAGCACAAGGATTTGAATAAGAAATCGTTGGAGAGTCTGATTAAGTGCGGGGCGATAGATCGACTGGGCGAGCGGTCAGTCCTTTTGGCCAATGTTGACCAGCTGCTTAGCTATTCACGGGAGAGCCAAAAAATGGCCGAGACTGGTCAGGTTAGCTTATTTGCCAGTTCAACCGCCGCCGTGGCCTTGCCGCCGTTGCGGCTCAAAGAAGGTCAGCCGGTCAGCCGCTCGGAGAAACTGATGTGGGAAAAAGAACTCCTTGGTTTGTTCATTTCTGACCATCCCCTCAAGGATTATCAAAAACAACTGCGCTTCGAAAACGGGGTGGTCAAAATTAAAGATCTAGTGGCCAACAAAATCACCTCTCAAATCAAAGTGGGCGGGATGGTCACCAAGATTCAGAAGATCCTGACCAAAACCGGTGAGCCGATGATCTTCTCGTGGCTTGAAGATTTGACGTCAAAGATTGAAGTCGTCGTCTTCCCGGGCGTTCTCAAGCAGTACCCCGAGGCCTTCCAAGAAAACAGCGTAGTCATCGTCAGCGGCCGCCTCAACGACCGCGACGGCGTGCCCAAGCTTTTGTGCGAGAGTGTCAGACCGATTGCCACGATTAGTTGATGGTTGACCTCTCTCCTCACTAGGTCCTCGGCTTCACTCATCAGCTCATTCGAATTAGAATTTGTTCCTAAGATTTCGGCACAAGTATTGTATCACCCCTCGCCACATTATAAGTGCGTTCCGCCTTCGGCGGAACGCGGCTCGACCCGAAATCTTAGACAAATTCTAATTCTCTGTTCGCTGATTCGTTTGCCTGCGGAAGCGTTCGGAGAGAAGTCAACCGTCAGCTTTTGCGTGAATCAACTCGACCAATCGCGATGTTGAGTTAGACGCGCGGCCAGTTATTTTTCGAACTCTGCGGCCGCCGCTAGCAAACTGCGAGCGGAGCGTGAAATTTTCCGGTTACCAAGTCCGGTCGGTACTCCGGGCACCGCAAGCTTGGTCGGAAAATTTAGCGCAGCGGGTGTAGTTTGCTCAGGCGGAGCGCAAAGAGAGAAAAATAATCGGCCGTGCTGAATCTACTTTTTAAGCCTTTATTTCGATCAACCCTTTTGTTATCATTTCTCTATGTCCAAGAATTCACCGCAGAAACTGACCGATCATCGGGATATCGGGCGGGAGCTGGATCTTTTTAGCTTTACCGAACAATCCCTTTATGTTAGCCTTAAAATAAAATTGATATGGCCCAAAAAACTACTAAAAAAATTATGCATATAGAAACGAAATATGGCTCTTTTAGGTGCGTCTTTGAGCCGGAAAAAGACATGGGCGGGTATACAGTAGAAGCCCACGGCCTGCCGGGTGCCCTCTCTTGGGGCAAGACCCTTAACGAAGCCAAGCGGATGATCGTGGAAGCGATTGAGGGTGCGATTGAAGCCAGGATTATCGCTGGGGCGGAAAAGGGAGGCGTTGTTCAGATCAGGGAAAGTAAACATTCCGTACCGATTACATGAGCATTCTGCCAAGCTTAACGGCACGGGCAATTATGCAGAAATTAACTCGTGCCGGTTTTCGTCACATCTATACTAAGGGCAGTCACTACTTTTTTCAGCATCCTATTACTAATCGTATAACCTCTGTACCGCTTCACGCTAGTAAAACTATTGGCCGCAGCTTGTTGAGTAAAATCATCAAGCAAGCTGGACTTTCAGTCAAGGAATTTCTTAAGCTTTAGTTTTTCTGTTTTCTATGTCTAAGCCGGATCAAGAAGCACAGCCACTAACCGATCATCGGGATATCGGGCGGGAGCTGGATCTTTTTAGTTTCCATGATGTCGCCCCCGGGACGGTTTTTTGGCATGGCAAAGGCATGATCATCTGGCGCGAGCTGGAAAAATATCTTCGTGAGAGGCTTGACCAAGAAGGTTATCAAGAGGTGGCCACGCCGGTGATGGTCAAGAAGGAACTTTTTGAAAAGTCTGGTCATTGGGAGCATTTTCGGAAAAATATGTTCACCCTGGAAGTTGAAGGTGAAACTTATGTGCTAAAGCCGATGAACTGCCCCGAGAGCACCCTGATTTATTCTTCAAAAATCAGATCGTATCGCGATCTGCCAATCCGGCTTTCAGAAATCACTGACCGTCTGCATCGTAATGAACTGTCAGGAACCCTCGGCGGGCTTTTGCGCGTCAGACAGATGACTCAAGATGACGCCCATATCTACTGCCAACCCGATCAGATAGAGAGCGAAATTAAAAAGCTGATGGATCTGGTGAAAGAATTTTATTCCCATTTTGATATGCCCCTGTCATTTAATCTGGCTACCCGGCCGGACAAAGCCATGGGCGATGTCGGGCTGTGGCGGGAGGCGGAAAAAGATTTGGAGGCGGTTTTGAAAAAATCAGAAGTCAAGTACCAGGTGAAAGAAAAAGACGGCGCCTTCTACGGCCCGAAAATTGACATCAATGTAACCGATTCCCAGAACCGCGAATGGACAATTGCCACGATTCAGTTGGATTTCCAAATGCCCGAAAGATTCGAGCTAGAATATGTAGCCGAGGACGGCTCAAGAAAACGACCCGTTATGATCCACCGAGCGATTCTGGGCACTTTTGAAAGATTTATTGGCATTATTGCCGAACATTACAGTGGAGTGTTTCCTTTGTGGCTGGTGCCGGTGCAGGTGGTGGTTCTGGCGATTTCTGATGAGCAAAAAGACTATGCCTTAGAGATAGTTAAGCGGCTCAAAACGGTGGGTGTCCGAGCCGAGGTTGATATCAGCAATGACACTATTAACAAGAAAATCCGGGAGGCCGAGCTCCAAAAAGTGCCCTATATTGTGGTTGTTGGCGAGAAAGAAGAAGCCGGCGGTACGGTAGCGGTGCGGAAACGGGGCCAGGGCGATCAGGGGCAAGTGAAGTTAGAAAAGTTTCTGGAAGATATCAAGAAAGAAATAGCTAATAGGAAGTAGAGAATAAAAACGGACTCCCTTGGAAGTCCGTGCCGGAGTGAGGGTTAGCCCTCACTTCTTCTTTTTGTCATTCTTCTTGTCGCTCCCAGCCGCCAGGTGGAGAGATGGCGGTTTGGTTTTTTGCCTGTATCTTAAGACAGTGATCAGGCCAACCAGCAATATGAACGCGCCCACTACCGTAAACACTGTCATAGGTCTAACTCCTTATCAAAGTCGATTTTGGTTTTATCGATCTCACCGTTTTCTTGTAAAAACTTCAAAGCCCGGTATATCCAGTAGAAAATACAAGATAAAGCCAAAACGATGGTGCCAATACCAATAAGCGCGCTTAACCAAAGATCGCTCATTGTTCCTCCTTTGAAAGAACCGGTAACTAGAATATTAGTATCACAGTCGCAATTAAATGAAAAGAACGACTATAGAGCCCAAGGTGGTGGTAATTGTCGGGCCGACGGCGTCGGGGAAAACCGCGCTGTCTTTGTTTTTGGCTAAAAAGTTCAACGGCGAGATTGTTTCGGCCGATTCCAGACAAATTTATCGGGAGATGGACATCGGCACGGCCAAGCCGCCGCCAGACCGGAAAAAGGCAAATTCGGTGAGAAGGAGGTCGCTATCATTTTACCACGATCGTGGTAAAATGATAGTGGGTAAAAATTATGATTATCATGATTTCGAATATTTCTCGGGCGGCGTCAAACACCATTTGATTGATATTAAAAGTCCCAGCCAGGACTATAGTGCGGGTCAGTTCAAAAAAGACGCGGTCAGGGCGATTAATAAAATCATCAAAGCCGGCAAGTTGCCAATTGTTGTCGGCGGCACCGGACTTTATGTATCGGCATTGGTGGATAATCTGGAAATCCCGCCGGTCAGAGAAAACAAAGAACTTCGGGCCAAAATTGAGAAAGAAATAAAGGAAAAAGGTCTGGACTATGCTTTTGAGAAACTCATTGGCCTAGATCCCGAGGCGATCTATATCGTTGATCCTAAAAACCCCAGGCGGGTTATCAGGGCGTTGGAGGTGGCCTTAACTACCGGCAAGCCGTTTACGGTTCAGAGAAAAAAGAGCGAGCCGCTCTATGATTTTTTGCAAATCGGCGTTAGGGTGGAGCCCGAGATACTAAAAGAGAAGATTGCTTCAAGAATTGGCCAAATGGTGAATGACGGGCTGATTCCTGAAGTCAAAAAACTGCTCAAAAAGTACGGCCCCAAGGCCAAACCGTTTGACGCCATCGGCTATCGGGAAATCATTGAATATCTTGACGGCAGAATCAGTTTGGAGGAAGCGATTGCCAAGATGTCTCAAAACACCTGGCGCTATGCCAAGCGCCAAATGACGTGGTTTAGCCGTGACAAGCGGATACGTTGGCTGGGAAATCCCAAAATGGCCGGCCAAGCCGCAAGAGAGTGGCTGAAAAGTTAAGATTCATGACCCTGGTTAGATTTTCGTAAATAAAAAGGGGATTAGATCCCCTCGCCGTGATGTTAGTTTTCAAGAAGTTCGGTGATTTTTTCTTCGAGTCGGCGGCTCAAAGAGACGAGCTTCTCAAAGTAATCGCTATCATCCGGCCCACAGCCATCAAGGGTTAACAGGAATCGGGCCAGGACTCTGTCTCTGTACGCTAAAACATCGCCACCCTCGCCTCTTGCTTCGTCATCCATGATATTAACGAAAATACGCGTTTGACCACTTCGGGTCATCGTTGACAGGTCCATGTTTCCCCCTCCCAAAGAACTGAAATTAAATCAACTTCTCGATTAGCTCGCCAACAACCCGCGGATTGGCTTTGCCGGAAGTTGCAGTCATCACTTGACCGACCAAAAACTTCATCACTTCTTTCTTGCCTCTCTTGTAATCATCAACTGCTTTGGGGTTTTGAGCGATGACTTGCTCAATCGCTTTCTGAAGCTCCCCGGTGTTTGATATTTGGCCGAGGTTTTTGTTTTGGATTATCTCGCCGGGGGTCAAACCGGTTTCAAGCATATCTTTGAGAACTGCCTTGGCTGCGGTTGATGATATTTCTTGGTGAAAGACCCGAACCACTAATTCACCCATCGCCTGAGGCGAGATTTTTATTCCTTCCAGTTCGTCAATCTCGAGCCCCTGCATTTGGAAAAGGGGCGGGAATTCAGTGATCATATAATTGGCGGCTAGGGTATAAAGTTTCTGTTGATGCTCGGGCTCGGGTTGCTTGAGGTGGGTTAAACTGTCCCACGAATTGAGCTCACTGGCCACGTGTTCAAAGTAGTTACCCAGGTTCTTGGCGGTGGTAAAGATTTCGATTTGGGCTTCGGTTAGGCCGTATTCTTTTTTGAATCTTTGTCGTCTGGCCGCGGGCAGTTCGGGCAGACCAAGCCGGATTTCTTCAATTTCGTCTTTGCCGAATCTCATTGGCGGCAAATCCGGCTCCGGGAAGTAACGGTAGTCGGCCGAACCCTCTTTCAAGCGCTGACTAAAAGTCTTTTGCTTATTCTCGTCCCAGCCCCGAGTTTCCTGAACTATCTTGCCGCCCGATTCCAAAACTCCCGTCTGACGTTTGATCTCATAATCCACCGCCCTTGCGGCGGCGTTGATGGAATTAATGTTTTTAATCTCTACCTTCGTCCCCAGCTTATTGCTTATTGCTTGTTGCTTACTGCTCAAGGAAATATTCACCTCAACCCTCATCTGCCCCTTTTCCATGTCGGCGTCCGAGGCATCCAGATAACGCAGAATTAGACGAAGCTCTTTGGCAAATTGTTCCACCTCTTTGCCGTTTTTGAGATCGGGATGAGTCACCAGTTCCATTAAAGGCACGCCGGCGCGGTTGAAATCAACCAAAGTGTAATCAGCGCCCGCGGGGTGCAGGAGGCGACCGGTATCTTCCTCCATATGGATTCGTTGAATTCTAATTTTCCGATCCCCAATCTCTAACCACCCATCTCTACATAGTGGCATATCGTATTGAGATATCTGGTAGCCCTTGGGCAGATCGGGGTAAAAATAGTTTTTGCGGTCGAACTTTGAAAGCTCGGCAATTTGACAATTCAGGGCCAATCCCACTCGTATCAATTTGCTGATAGCTTCTTGGTTAATCGTTGGCAGCACCCCCGGATGGCCAAGACAAACCGGACAGATATTAACATTGGGATGCTTCTCATCCGGATCATTGAGCGAATCGCAAAACATCTTGGTCTTGGTCTTGAGTTCGGCGTGAATTTCCAGACCGATGGTTGGCTTGTAGTCCATGAAATAAATTTATCACGATTCCTGTTATTAAAAAAGCCCGCTATTTGGGCGGGCTTGCTGTCATTTTTTGGTCTCACGATCGTTATACATCTTAGGCAACATTGCCCTTGGATCCCATTTCGCTTTGAGTTTTCCAATGTTCGCTTCATCCTGATATTTACCGGAATGGATGTAATCAGCCGCTAAATCCCTGATCCTTTCGACTTCGAAGAAAGTGATTTGGGCTACTCTCCGGCCGACAACCAGCGGTATCTGATACCAGCGGGAGTTGTTGGTTATTTCCATTGTCCAGCGATTTACGTAGCCCACGTCTCCCCACCCGGCGCATTTGCAGATTTCGATGAAATTCCTGCCAAGCGTGGAGCGAGCCTTCATCATGGTGGTAATAATCCCCCCGCGGCCGCCAATAAATTCATTCGTGTGGCAGAGAATCGTCTCGCCAGACCCGATCCAGATTATTCTATCGTCTGGGTGGATGTTTTCTAATGGACCGTGAATTTTGGTCCAGTCTCTAGCTGACTCCGCGTAGCAAGGGCGCGGACCCCAGACTCTTTTGACATCGCCTTCTGACCAAGGATTGTATGTTGTTACCCCGCTGCCCGGATCTTGTTCTTGCCAGAACCATTCACCCAGAGCAACATCATAGCTACAAGTTCCCAGATTTCTGTCGTCGAATGGTTCGATGACGATGTTGCCGCTTTTCATATGCCGCAGGATGGCCGCGTCAGAGAGCAGTGATCTGCTTTGGAAATCCATAGTCCTCCTAAATTTTGCTGGATGGGGTGAAAACCTCCTTGTTAAAGGACCATAAAACAGCCTAGTGGCTGTTTTATGGTTATCAGTTTTGTTTTAAGAAAGCAAGTTCACTTAACCTCAATCCCCATTGACCTGGCGGTGCCTTCGATAATTTTGGCGGCGGCGGCGGGGTCATTGGCGTTGAGGTCGGGCATTTTAGTTTCGGCGATTTGGCGGACTTGGGCTTTGGTGACCTTGCCGACTTTGTTTTTGTTGGGCTCGCCCGAGCCTTTTTCAATGCCGGCCGCTTTGCGCAGCAAAAAGGCAGCCGGAGGAGTTTTCAAAACGAAGGAAAAAGTCCGGTCTTCGTAAACCGTGATTTCCACCGGAGTTACTTCGCCAACTTTATCTTTGGTGGCGTCGTTAAACTGTCTGACAAAATCAGAGATATTCAAACCATGCGGCCCCAAAGCCGTGCCCACCGGCGGCGCCGGCGTGGCTTTGCCGCCCTCGATCTGGAGCTTGATTATGGTTTTGGTCTTCTTGGCCATAGGTGTAATGCAAATCCGCAAATGACATGCGAATGCTACAAATCACTATTAATAACCCTCTGAGGCACTAAAAACTTTTGGTGGAAATTAACAAGAATCCCCAATTTTTTATTTGCAGAACTAAGATATCGCTTCATTTGAAAATAATCGTCTCGAGTTATAACCGTTTTTGCTTTAAGATCCAAAATAATGGAATCCTCAATTAAAAAATCAACCTGGTTTCTACCTCGTTGCTCACCGTCGAAACTTGCTGGCAAGACATATTCTCTATTGTAAGATATTTTACAATCTCGAAATAACTTTTCTAAAGCATCGGCGTATTGCTTTTCATTCCTGAATCTTCCAAGTTCGTTATGGACATCAAAACAAAGTCCGCAGATTTTATAGGAGAGCTCTTTAAAAATAACTTTATCTTGGGTATTTGCGGCATTCGCGCGCATTTGAAGATTGGCATTACGTTATATTTTCTTCACCTGCAGAAAGTCTAACTCCACTGGGGTTTCCCGGCCGAACATTGTTACCAATACTTTAATTCGGCCGCGCTCTTCGTCAACTTCCGACACTCGGCCGTCAAAATCCTTGAAGGGACCGTCAGTGATCTTGACATTGTCGCCCACGGCAATGTCAAACTTATACTTGGGTTCGTCCACGCCCAGCCGCTTCGTCAGGGTGTCCACTTCGTCCGCCGAAAGGGGCGTGGGGATGACGCCGGCGCCGATAAAACCGGTGACATTGGGAGTGTTGCGGACCACGTACCAGGAGTCATCACTGACTATCATTTCCACCAAAACATAGCCGGGATAAATTTTTTCTTCAACCACCTCGCGCTTGCCGCTTTTGATTCTGATTTTTTTCTCTTTGGGCACCAGAACGTTAAAAATCTTGTCCTCATAGCCCAGGGATTCAATTCGTTGTTTGAGATTGCGGGCCACGTTGTCTTCGTAGCCCGAATAAGTGTGGAGGGCGTACCAGTGACGCTGACCGGATGAGATTTGCTTAGGCAATTCACTAAGCGCAAATTTACGAATAACGCGAATTTACAGTTACATACACTTACAAATAGTGCATGCGGATACCATTTATTCGTAGATTCGCGTTATTTGTAGATTAGCGTAGTAAGACTCTATTCAATATAAACCCAAACACGGCGTCCCAGGCGCCCAAAAACAAAGCCACCGCTAAACTCATGCCGATCACAATCAGAGTATATTGAATGGTTTCCCGTCGAGTCGGCCAGCTAACCCGGGACAACTCCACCCTGACGTCTTTTAGGAAAGCCACGATCTTATTCATCGTTTTTTGGATTTTAAAACCCCCGCGGGGGCTTAGTTCCCCCTACTGTATCACCGCTTGGCTGCCAATGCAATAGTCTCTAAATATCCAGGTTTTTAACATTCTTGGCGTGGGTTTGGATGAATTTTTTGCGGGGCAAAACCTCTGAACCCATCAGGATGTCAAAAATTTTATCGGCTGCCTCGGCGTCTTCCATAGTAACTTTTAAGAGTACCCTATTCTTCGGATCCATCGTAGTTTCTCGTAATTCCGGCGCATTCATTTCTCCGAGACCCTTGTAGCGCTGAATATCAACTCCCAATGGTTTTACTCCGGTTTCCGCAACAGGCTGTATGCCATCACCAACCTCCCCGTCACCAATTTTGATTACTTCCCAGTCTCCTTTTGGTGCGGTTTTCTTTCGAGTTTCTTCTTTTTGCATCTTCATCGATCTGATTTGGCTTAAGACTTTTTCCTTCTCGGCATCACTGTAAGCGTATTGAACGGTTTTACCAGCCTGGATTTTGTACAGCGGCGGCTGGGCGATATAGATGTGGCCTTGTTCAATCAACTGGGGGAAGTATCGGAAGAAAAGAGTTAGGAGCAAGGTTCTAATATGCGCGCCGTCGGTATTTGCCAGGAGCGATCCACCAATTCCACCAACGTAGTTCTCATCCACTTTGACCGCGATGTCATAAACATAGGGGTGCTCCGGTTTAGTTTTTTTGATGGAGGTGATTGGCAAAAGAATTCCTTCACCGACTTCTTTTTTTGGGTAGGAATTCCAGCCTTTCTTACATATTCTAAGGTATTTTTTTAACTCGCCTGCATTTTTGTGGTTACGCCAAATCTCTTTGAGCTTCCTTAGCTGGTCCGCACTATTTACGGTAACAATGTGGCCAAGCTTTTTGGTTGAAATCATTACCCCATCCTTGCGGAGATGGTCTTTGCTCAAGCGGGATGTAATGTCGGGGAAAATACCGAGTTGTCTAAATAGTATGACCACATCTTCCGCTAGTTCTTTAGAAACCGTGGCAAACGAAAGTCTACTAGTATAACCGCGGCCGTATTTCTTTACGATAATTGCACCATCGCTCTCAAGATAGCCACGCAAGAAGGCTTCTTTTACTTCCTTTTTCGAACTTAATACCTCTGGCGGCACGAATTTTTCATAAGATTTCTTCCCCAGTAGATTTAATGATTTTAGTATCAGTGAGAATTCATGCGAGTGGAAAATAAGCTGACCAGAGCCGCCGTCTCTTTGATCGATAAAAGGTTTACAATTAAATACCTTTTTGATTATTTTCACCAATTTTGGCAAATAGGGTTTCTTATTTTTGCCGAAAGAAATGGAGAATCGGTTTGGATTTTTCTTTTGGGGTGCCTGGCAGCCGTCACCAATGTACCAGCCCAAGAGGTAAGCAAAATCCTTGTCTAAAGGAAATAGAGTTTTTAATTTTTTCGTATGGTTTCCGAAGTAAAATTCCGCATTAATTGTTGGAAGGTACTTCTTGAAAAAACCATCGGCTACCGGAATTTTCATGCTTGCTGAATCTAATTCCTTAACTAAAGGACTAATATCAATGGTCACGTCCTTCTCTACGGATGGTAAAGCTTTGGGACTGACTAGGTAATCGCCGGTTTTAAGTTTGGCGGTCGGCGTGGTTGTGAACTCTCCATTTCTATAGATGAAGATGCTATGATCAGCGGTTATTTTTATTTTGTAACCGTATCTGGTTTTTACTTCGTATACGCTCTTTCGTATCGGATGTCGAATTGTTTTTTCAATATCTCTTAGGGAAAATGTTTTGCTCTTTAAGTCGCAGGCGAAGATTTGATACCTTTTGGTATCATCACATTCTTTTTCTACAAAGTCCCCTATTTTTATTTTCTTCAAGAGCTGTTTTTGTTTGTCGTATATTAAAATTGGTTCATGGTAAACCAAGCTGTCGGCATCAGTCATGATGATGATTTTATGATAGCGGAGTTTTGTTAAATCAAATTCCTCGGCAATAGCCGTGCCCATGGCAATAATTAAATTCCTAATCTCCTGCGAGGCGAGCATTTTATCAATCCGAGCCTTCTCGACGTTAAGAATTTTCCCTCTCAAGGGCAAGATTGCTTGAGTCCTTCGGTCACGGCCCATCTTTGATGAGCCACCGGCGGACTCGCCTTCGCAGATGAATAGTTCTGATTCGGCCGGATCTTTGGAGGAGCAGTCAGCGAGTTTCCCGGGTAAAGTGAAGCCCTCCAGCGCCCCTTTGCGAATCACTGTTTCTCGAGCGGCTTTGGCGGCGATGCGGGCTTTGGAAGCCAGGATTACCTTGCCCATGATGTCGCGGGCGTCGCTGGGATTGCGCTCAAGCCAATCGGCAAGTTCGGTGTTGATCACCGATTCAACCACCGTTCGGGCTTCGGGAGTGCCAAGCTTGGCTTTGGTCTGGCCTTCAAATTGGGGCTCGCGGAGTTTTACCGAGACAACGACCGTCAAACCATCGCGGATATCCTCACCGGTCAGGTTTTCTTCTTTTTCTTTGAGATAACCGTTTTTGCGGGCGTAGTCATTGAAAGTCCTAGTAATGGCCGAGCGAAAACCAGTCAGGTGCATGCCGCCCTCAACGGTATGAATGTTGTTGGCAAAGCTTAATTCATGGCCCTGGATGTCATTAGTATATTGGAAGGCCACTTCAACATAGACCCCCTCTTGTTCTTTGGCGGTGTAGAAGATATTGGGGTGGCTTGGGTTCTCGTGACGGTTCAGAAAACTGACATAAGAGATAATGCCGCCTTCAAAATAGAAGGTATGGCTAAAAGAGACTTGCGATTCTTTTTTATCCTCTGGCCCAGTGACCTTGATGGGGTTACGCTGATCATTGACGATAATGCGAACGTCTTTAGTAAGATACGCCTGTTGACGGAGATGACCGAGGATCCGGTTCCAGTCAAAGACAATCTCTTTGAAAATTTCTGGGTCGGGCTCAAAGGTCACCGTGGTGCCGGTTTGGTTGCATTTACCTACTTTCCTGACTGGTTTTTTAGGTTCGCCTCGCTCATACTCTTGCTCGTAGAGTGACCCGTCGCGGCAAACTTCGGCTTTGAGATAATTTGACAAAGCGTTAACCACCGAGACGCCTACACCATGGAGACCACCAGCAATCTTATAGGACTCACCACCAAACTTACCCCCGGCATGGAGGGTTGTCATTACTGTCTCCAGAGCTGATTTGCCGGTTTGCTTGTGTTTCTCAACTGGTATCCCTCGGCCATCATCTTTAACGCTGACTCGGTTGCTGGGTAAAAGTGTGATCTCGATATTCTTTGCATAACCAGACATTGCTTCGTCCAATGAGTTATCAGTCGTTTCAAAAATTAGGTGGTGGAGGCCATCCACACCGGTGGAACCAATATACATCCCCGGTCTTTTGCGAACCGGTTCCAAACCTTCCAAGACATAAATATCTTTGGCGGTATAGCTGTTCTGGTTATTAGTTATTGGTTTTTGGTTATTAGTTTTTTTAGCCATTAGCGAGTTTGGGCGTTAAATTGACTGGCGGTTTCTTGGTAAATTTTGTCCTGGATCGGATCAACTTCGCGGGCCTCCAGAGTCCGCTCATTGCTCCGGTAAATTATCCGGTAAGTGTAGCTGGTTTTGTCCGGGCCGAATTTTTCGGGATCATCATAGTGATCCAAGAGTTTAACCTCCTCAACCAAATCGCCGCCCAAGTCGCGGATTAGGTCAAAGTAATTGTTGGGCACGAAATCACGACTTACGATGAAAGAAATATCGCGGGTGATCGGCGGATACTTGCTGACTTCCTTGTAAGGGTTGCCCAGTTTGAGCTGTTTTTTAACCCGTTCGTCGTTTGACCACAAGAGCCGGATATCGGGCAAATTCATGCTCAAAATCGCCAGCCGCTCCAGGCCCATGCCGAAGGCCCAACCGTGATAGATTTTGGGATCCACTCCCAGTTTTTCCAGCACCTTTGTGTGGACCATCCCGCTGCCGAGTATCTCCACCCACCGGCCGTCTTTGTTAATTTCCATCTCAAGGCTGGGGTCGGTATAAGGAAAAGTATCTTGGTTGAAACGGTATTCAATCTGGACTCCGTATATTGCTCGGGCAATTTGGGCCAAAATATTTTTTAGATCCTCTATGCTTAACGCTCTTTCGTCTCGGCGGCATAAATACCAGCCGTCTAATTGATGGAAGACGTTCATGTGCTGGCGGTCAATTTCATCCTTGCGGTAAACCTTGCCGTAAGCCAGGGCGCCGATTGGCTCACCAGCCTGCAGTTTGGCTCTCACTTGAGCCAAACCAACGTGATAATACCACATTATCGTAGTGTGGGTGCGTAAAATATAGTCGGGGGTGAGGAAATAGGTGTCGGAACGGTTGCGCGCCGGATGGTCTTGGGGAAAATTAAACAGGTCAAAACTGACGGCGGTGGGCACGATCTCCGGTACTTCCAATAAGTCAAAGTCCCTGAACTCCGGCAAGGCGGTAATGCGATCGGCCAGTTCCTTGATCGGACTGCCCGCCGTCCGCGCCAAGTCGGGCATAGCCCAAAACCGCCGCAAACGTTGGGCTTCTTGATCAGATCTGGCTGCCAATTCCTGGCGTAAGGTCACCTCTTCGGTTGAGCTGATCTTGATATATTTATGATCCATCCAGGATTAAAAAACGACCCTAAACTTTTAGCGTTTTACTAGGGTAATTCTAGCATAAATGTTGTTAACAATCAAACCCCAAAACAGCCCCAGAGTGGCTGTTTTTTCGGGCTGTCTTTGGCTGTTATGAGGCTTGTTTGGTGACTAGCCTTGTGGTAGATTGCTTCAGCGAGAATTGGTAAAAGGAGGCTCTTTGAAAATATTCGGCAAGGAACTTGAACTCGCCATTTTCGACGTCGATGGTCAAAGTCTCACACGATTGAATGTGGGACTTTTATCTTTAGAGCTAACTTGGCGCGGGCGACGGGATTTAAACCCGTGGTCTATCCCGTGACAGGGGATCGTGTTAATCAGGCTACACCACGCCCGCAATGTTACTTATTTAATTGCAAAAGAGACACCCGAGTTCTTAAGCGATTGCTTGAGGCTGGCTGACTGTCCAATAAAATCACTGAAGCTAAATTCATAAATGTCTATCCTAACAATTTGACCATCCTTATCGTAATCAATAACAATGTTTCCCTTGATGTCAGAGTCTACGCTTCTGGCTTTCCCAAGCTCAACCGAGAGCACTTTACTTTGCCGGTCATATGAATTTTTTGGTTTGCTATTTTTCTTTTTCATATTCACAAGTATTTTTTAAGTTTGGGGTGCCAGTAGATGGCTTTTATTTCTCTACCCACTTTGCCATTTTTCTGGCCATAAGTCCAATGGTGTTGGACCGGAGTGCCCTTGCTGGTGCTATTACTAATGGCTTGGTCGTGGCCAATATAGAATCCGCAATGTAGGTGCGGGCCGTCGGGATAACTTTTATAATCCCAAACCAAAATGGCACCAGGACGGGGTTTGGTGATCTTTCTCCAACCGGATGTTTTCAGGTCGCGCACTAAACCGGCCACAGTGGCGTGGCTTTCCTTGACTAAGCCGAACATCAGCAGGATGGCCGAAGTAAAAACCGCGCAGGATAGTTTGCCATTTTTTAGGATGTCGATGCGTTTGCCGTTTATCCGGGCAAAAAGATTGCGGAAGATTTTGGCTCCGATAGCGTTTTTGATGGTTGCCAGATATGAATCCAAAATCAGGATTTCGACGGGCGGCTTAGCCATTGTGCAGTATTCTTGAATTAGTCCGGACGCATTTCGCCGCCTGCGGCGGGGCGAGGAAGCCCCCCGCAAAAATGAGCGGCTTCGCCGCAAGATTTAACAATTTCTAATTTTTCTTTGGCGGCATTCAAAAATGATTAAATCATTCATTATGCTTAAACACAAGAAGATGCGCCAACGGCTTGCCTTCAAATTGCTTATATTTCGGTTCAACTTGAATAAACTTTTCTGTTGGCGTCAGCAGAATACTTTTTGCGATAGAGAAACCATTTTTTTGAGCCGCTTCTATAAAATTAGAAACTGGACGAAATATATCATGCATTACACCGTAAGGTCGTCCGGTAGCAACGGCGACTTCACCATTCCCCAAATCCTCAATTTTGAGAGTATATCCGAAGCGTTCAGTGGTAAGGTATTCTTTATCGCCTACGATTGCATAAAAAATTCCGGCTGGCTTTACCAATTGAGCAATTTTCTGAAACGCCGAGTCAAGATTTTGTATGTGTTCAAAAGCCATTACCATAACAGCTACATCAAAAACTTTTTCGGTCTTTGCTTTTTCAAGCCCAACTTCATCAACAATCATTTCTGGGTAGAGCTCTCGCGAAATTTCAACATTTTTGTGAGATGGTTCAATCCCATAAATTTCTCTTGCCCCAAATTTACGAAACAATTTAGTAAGATGACCTGTCCCACTACCGATATCAATAACACTTTTTTCGGTCAAATCTTCAATGTTTTGTTCAAGATACTCACGGAAAAACTGACGCGTAGGAGAGTCCAACATCCCTTCTTTTTTCCAATGAAAATTAACAGAATCGTACTGAAGCGGATCAGTCGCTTGCTTGGTCAAAATTTCCGCTTTTTTAGAGTCCGATTCATTTGAATTCATATGATTAAAAATTTTTCTTCCCCCAAAATTAAACGGAAACGGGGAAACGGGGGAAACAACGGGGACATGACCCGTTTACTCGTTTATCTTTGCGGGGGAAACAACGGGGACATGACCCGTTTATTTGACCCGTTTACTCGTTTATCTTTGGCCGACC
>CAYILQ010000008.1:0-22944 GCA_964364345.1 uncultured Candidatus Saccharibacteria bacterium
TCTTGGCAGACGGTGGCCAAAGCTCGGCAGAGCAATTTCGGCAGATAAATTGGTTGTGTTAGTTTAACGGTTAAACCTTAATCACTTTTCTTGGCAGACGGTGGCCAAAGCTCGGCAGAGCAATTTCGGCAGATAAATTGGTTATGCTACTTTAACGGTTAAACCTTGCTTTAGCTCTCCAAAAACAAAACAGGGCATCAATGGCCCGAATGGGAACATAAATTATAGCCCCACTATGCTGGGCGGCAAGAGAGGATTGTGGATAACTCTAACGAGAGGGATTAGCCGAGATTGTAAAAATCTTATCAATTATATTAAAGATATGCTCTCGGGAGTTGGCAAACACCAGATAGCTTTCGCCGTTGGGCGCCGGCACGATCGCGTAATCAATGGTCTGGTCTGGTCTTGGAAAATTGCGGTATCTAATAGTAACGTTTGGATAGCTGACCGGGTTGTCCAAAAATGCCGGAGACGCGGCTTTGGCGACATCAAAGCCGAATAATTTTTTGAGATTGTTGGCCATGGTGACTTCCCAGTTTCTCAAGGCTGAATTCGCCCCGCCGCGATCCAAAACCTTAACCACAAAACCATAACTTAATTTGTCGTCGGTTTTCCTCATTAGGGTCAGATAAAATTCCTGATCGTCAACGGCCGACAATAAATCCGCCGGCGCCTGGATCGCGGCACCGCTGGAAAAATCATCCAGACCATAGCGGCGGCCGTTCTCGGGTTTATTGATTTTGTAAAGCCAAGTTTCGCCAAGACCGATTGAAACGGCATTGGCCGGCTCCTCAAACGTGGTGAAGAAATTTTCAGTCAGACCAATGGTGACGGCGTTGGTTTTGGTAAAGACTGTCTCCAGCGGCGGCGATGGTGTTGCTGCCGGAGTTAAAGTCACTATCGGGGTTGGACTTATACCGACACCCGGCGTTGAAACTTTGTAAAAAAGGAAAAACCAGACCGAGAAACCAGCCGCCGCTAAAACCGCCAAGGTAATGATTAAGGTAGTCGGCGAACGCAACGAAAAACGTCTCGGCGGCGGAACATTGAGGCCTATTTCCTCTGGCGACTTTTCTGGAAATGGATGAGGTATTGTCACCGGAATTTTTGCTAATTTATCCAGTTCGATTTTGGGAAAAATGTTGGGTCTAGACGGCGCTGGCAGAGGTGGAGGTGGGACCGGCGGCACAAACTTGGGGACTGGCGTCAAAGGCGCTGGCGGGACGGGCGATGACGGTTCAACCCTAGGGGCTGGCGGCGCCGGCGGCTTCAGTTGGCTGGGCGAAGAACTAGTCGGTCCTGGGCCAATTTGAGCTTTCTTCAGAAGCGCCAGATCATCCTCCATGGTTCTTATGGTTGACTTCATCAAAGGCGGCGGCTGGACGGCCCCAGTCGGTGGGGACGCCTTGGGCGCGACCGGCGGCTGACCGGTCGGAGCAGATGGTGGAGAAACGGTTTGGGGTTGATTTGACGGAAGCGCCGGCGCCGGAGATGTTGGACGAGGAACAACGGGGGACGGAAAAATCGCTTGAGCGCTTACTTCTTTGACCGGCAGGTTTTCCGGCGGCGGCTTGAGCGGAAAATTTTGTCCCGGCGGTTGGCTTGGCAGATTTTGGTCTGGCACGTCCCAGCGCCGAGATTGCCTTCGCGTTGAGCTCATCGCCTTTGGCGTGTCCCAGCTTTCCAGTTTTACTCCTTCAACGGCAGTACAACTTCGGTTGGCAATGTCGGCAGTTAAATTGGTTATGCTACTTCACTGCTTAAACCTTTCCCAGTGCCGACATTGCCCTTGTCTTTGACACCCTCCGCCTTTGGCACGGTCCCTAAATCACTTTTCTTGGCAGACGGTTGCAAAAGCGCGGCAGAGCAATATCGGCAGATAAATTGGTTATGCTACTTTAACGCATACTTATTCAACGCATACTTAAATTAATCCTACCATACTCGTCTATGTTCTTCACGCGCACTTGTACACTCTGGCCCAGCTTGAGAACATCCGAAGGCCGGCGGATATGCTCCTTGGAAATTTCAGAAACGTGAACCAGTCCTTCCCGCCCCGGCAGATATTCCACCATCGCCCCAAAATCAAGAAGTCTGGTCACCTTACCCTCAAACTCGTCGCCCGGTTTAGCTTCAAAGGTGATCCGCTCAATATATTTTACCGCTTCTTCCATGCTTTGGGAATTGTCTGAAGTTATGAACACCGAACCGTCGTCTTCAATGTCTATGGCCACGCCGGTTTTTTCAATAATGTCGTTGATGATTTTGCCTTGAGGCCCGATGACGCTGCCGATTTTTTCCGGGTCAATTTTAATGATCTGAACTCGGGGGGCGTATTGGGAAAGTTCTGCCCGGGGAGCGGCAATGGCTTGGGCCATTCGATCTAAAATTTCAAGGCGGGCAACTCTTGCCTGATCCAAGGCCTCGCTCAAAATCTTGGGAGTGATGCCCTCGATTTTAACATCCATCTGCATAGCCGTAATCCCCTCTTTGGTGCCGGCAACTTTTAAGTCCATGTCGCCATGTTGATCTTCGGGGCCCTGAATATCAGTCAGGATTTTGTACCTCTGTCCGCCTTCGGCGGAAAACATCAGGCCCATGGCCACGCCGGCGGCGGCGGTTTTAATCGGCACCCCGCCATCCATCAACGCCAGCGAAGCCCCGCATACCGAAGCCATTGAAGAAGAGCCATTGGAAGACAAAATCTCCGAAACCACGCGTATTGTGTAGGGGAATTCATCTTTACTCGGTATCAAGGGCTCCAGGGCCCGCTCGGCCAAAGCCCCGTGGCCGATCTCGCGCCTTCCGGTAAATCCAATCCGGCCGACTTCGCCGACGCTGAAGGGCGGGAAAACATAGTGATGCATGAAACGTTTCTTGGTCAAATTAATCTCCATCGTTTCCACCCACTGTTCCAGCCCGGGAGCGGCTAGGGTCAAAATAGAGAGCGCTTGGGTGGTGCCGCGGTTGAAAAGCCCCGAACCGTGACAATGGGGGAGAACGGCGGCTTCAGCGGCGAGCTCTCTTAGCTCATCGGTCTTTCGGCCGTCCGGTCTTTTTTCTCCGCCAGGCGGCGGATCAATAATATTTTTGTGGACCACCCGGTCTATTTCCTCTTCAAAAATCTGGACCGCTTCTTTGAGTTTTTTGTCCAGCTCCGACTGGCCGGCGAATTGGTTTTTAATATAGCCGGCTAATTCCTCTGATGTCTGCTGAAGGCCCTCTTCGTAGGCGAGTTTATCGGGAGTGTAAAGAACCTTTTCCAGTTTGGGGCCGACAAAATCTCGGACCAGTTTAATCAAGGATTGATCGTGGCTGAAAATCGCAAGTTCCTTCTTCTTGGGTTTGAGTTCTTGGACAATTTGATTTTGAAATTCAACCAGTTTGCCCAGCTCCTTAAAACCGCGCTCAACAGCGGCGACAATGTTTTTTTCCGGCGCGATCTTGGCTCCGGCCTCAATCATGTTGATTCGTCCAGCGGTGCCGACCACGACAGCATCAAAATCGCTGGCTTGCCTCTCGGTGTAACTCGGATTGATCACCAGTTTACCGTCAACTTGCCCCACCCGCGCGCCCGCTATCGGACCGTCAAAGGGAATGTCCGAAATCATCAAAGCCAGCGAGGCTCCAAACAAAGCCGGGATGTCAGGATCGTTGACGCCATCAAAGGTGAGCACTGTCGGCACCACCTGGACTTCGTTTCTGATCCCCTGGTTGAACCGCGGCCGCAGGGAACGGTCAATCAACCGTCCGGTGAGAATCGCCTCGTCCGAGGGCCGGGTCTCCCGTTTGATCCAGCGGGAACCCTTGATCTTGCCGGCGGCGTAATACTTTTCCTCGTAATCAACGGTGAGGGGGAAGTAATCAACGTCTTTGGGATGAGCCGACATGGTGGCCGTTACCAAAACCGTGGTCTGGCCGTATTGAACCCGACAAGACCCATTGGCCTGCCCGGCTAGTTTCCCAATCTCAACCAAAAGCGGCCTACCCGCGAAGTCCAGAGAATATGTTTTTACGGCCATCAAAAAATGGACAAATAAACAGAGAGGAGAGCAATCAGGCTTCAGGCCAAAATCCTCGAGTCCCCGAGTGCTCTGGCATGCGCCCCATTACCCACTATTTCTCCCACCGCCATCTATTTGGTAAATTACAAGCTATCTTCAAGATACCACAGTAACTCAATAAATCAAAACCCACCATTGGCGACGGCGGTCTCGATTACTGAATCTTCGCCTTTAGATAATCTTCCAGATCATCATTGAACTTGTCCATGCTTTTTTCAATGAGTTCATCAAAATCTGGCGCAACATTAGTATGTTCATCGCCAAAAATTTCCGCTAGCTCGCGGCGCTGAGCTTCAGTACCAAGAAGAATGGCGGAATACATGTGTTCGCCAAATCCGTGTTCCGACTCATTGATCTGCAAAAATCTTTTAATGTTCGCCGCATTGCCATGGGTGTCGCCGCCATCACCGACAAAGTAAAAAGCAGAAGCATAATCAGGGTATTCTTCAGTTTGCTTATTTAACTCGCTTGCGGTCTTCTTAATACCATCCAGCATATTGGTGCCACCTTGTGTGGCCAATCTTTGCATTAGGCGCACCTTTATGGTTGATCGCGTGCCATCTGGAAAATCATATCGTTGCGGTGAATCGTAATCTTGGATAAAGCCTTTGATTTCTGTTACGGAATCAGAAAAAGTATCTATGGAAAAACGGATGTAGCCGAATGCTTCAGAAATGCGGCTGAATAGTTCGGAATAAAACACCAAAAGTTTTCTCGCACTTTTTAATTTTTCTCCAGCCATCGATCCCGATACATCCACCAAGACAGAAGCCATGAATCTGGGTTTAATGGATGGTTTAATTTCTCTGGGATTTTTTACCATTCCAAAGAGCAGATTTCTTGGCTTCATAACGGCTCGGCGATTAAATGCTCCTTGGCGAGTTAATGAATCTTCATCAAAACTGGCTTCCTCCTGTCTAGGCAATCGCTCGGCAAAATATCGAAACCACTTATCAACCAGCGGCACGACCTCTTCTCGTATATCTTCATATTCGTTGTAAAGTCGATTTTCTTGCTCAACTTCTTTTTGAACGCGATCCAATTCCTCAAGTTGTTTTTTCTCCAATTCCCTTAAAATCTCATCCCTCTTTTTTTCATCCATAAAACCGTCCTCAACCATTTTGTCGAGCTCGTCTTTTATCGTGTCTTTCATTTGATCTTCTTTTGCCTCCAGTTTTTCCTCTATTTCTTTTTTCAAATCGTCGAGAAGCCCACTCTCTTCCAGCTCCTTTTTTAGTTCGGAAAGCTCCTTGAATTTTTCCGCATTTTTAACTTTTTCATCCAATTGCTGTTTCTGTTGCATCATCCGATCCATTTGTTCACGCGCTTGTTGCAACTGCGATTCTGATTTCTGCAAATCGTTATCCGAAGCTTCAGACATTTGCTCTAGCGGGTTACCCGACTCGGATGGTTCTTGGCCTTTCTGTTCTCCGGGTTTTTGACTTTGTTTTTGATCGTCTTTTTGTTCACCCTCTGTGCCCTCTTTTTCCTGCGGCTTATCAACGCCACCATCTTTTGCCTCTTCTGCTTGCTCTTGCTTGGATTTCTTTTCTTCCTCTTTTTTCTGCGATTCTGTTTTATCTTCCGGTTTCGGATTCGGCGTAAAATCAAATCGGCGCCATAATGTTCCATCCCATATTTCTGTCCAGGCATGTCCAGTCGTTTCATCAATAAGCGTTTTTCCATCGTTGGCGCCTTTGGGATGGTCACCCACAACAAAACGCACCGGCATACCGGCTTTTCTGCAAATTGCCGCTCCGAGCGTATCTGCAGAACGACATTCAAGGTATTCTGAATTATCTAGATTCTGGACATAATTATCTCCCGTAGATTCGGAAAGCAACTTTAGCTGTAACGCTTTTGCTGTTTTTAAATCCCCGCCTCCGGGATAAAAGTGGTGCGCCGATATGTACTGCCTCACTTGTTCCGCTTTTTGCAGATTGCTTCCGTTCAACTTTCCAATCAATCCTTCGGTTTTCGGTGATAATGTTCCGCGATACATTGGCTCCATGTCTTCTTTAATTGGAGGATAGATAAATAGTTGTGGTTCGTGTAAAAAATCTATATGAAAATCACAGGCGCCGTCTGTTTTTATGTAAAAACAGCCATACTGGTCCCGAAATATTTCCGGTGTGCTCCCTGTATATTGCAAAGATTCATAATCAATAGCATAGGTGCCAGGAATGGGAATTGCTTTTAATCCACCTCGGGTTGTGCCTTTTATGGTATGCCTAGTTTTTCCATCTATGCGCCCATTATATTGGATAAGTTGTTTGTTTTTACGCCACGTTTTTTTATCAATATCATAATAACTTTTTACGCCGCTGTGATAATAACCATTAAGTGGTGGCGTGATCTCAAAAAAAATAAGTTTTTCTCTTTCTGCTCCGGTCTCTCGCGTTTCCGGTAGGTTTGTATATAACTCATCCTGCTCATCTGGAGCAGCGGCCAAATCACCCGCGTGCTGTTCTTGGGTAGCCCGATCCTGATATTCTTCCAGCTCCTTCTGAAGTTCCTGCATGCTCTCGCTCGGTTGTCCGGTTTCGATTTGTTTTTGTATTTTGGGAAAATCTTCTTGTATCGTCTTGATCAATTCTTTGTAGGCATTCTCATCTCCTCGTTGTATGTATTCGCGATACGAGCTCTGCAAACTTTCAAAAACCCTTCTTTCGTCCCCAGAAAGTTCTGAAATAACGCGGTCGCGCTCGTCGGGAGCCACTAGTCCAAGTTCCTCGCTTAACCAATTAGTTTTCAACGCCTTGAGAACTTTTTGCGATCTTGGAAGATTTTGTATTCCCTGAACGACAGTATCCGCCTCATTGCGCAGAGCGCTTTCTATCTGTTTTTTCCCTGTATAACCATAGGCGTCCATTACTTTTTTCTGAACTCGCGCTTGCGTAATTTCGGTATAGAGCCTGTCAAGTTCGTCAATCGGTATATTTCGCCCGCGCATGCTCTCTACAAATCGCGCGAATCGAGGATAGTCGTAATGGGTAATAAAGGCGGAGAGATCACGCACCCTCGCGCTTACGTTTTCCAGCCCTTGTTTTTCTAAATCTTGCGCATTATAAAAAAGCGCATCTGGTTTTATATCATGCGCAACATCTTGGGCAGTGTATTTCCCCTCAAGGAGACCTTGTAATTTTTCCGCTCTGTCTTCCGATTCGGCTGGATAGTGCAATGCCCAATCCTTACCCGGCAGAACCTTTAATCTTCCTTCGGCGGCTTGTTCCGCCAAAAACAACATCTCCCGCGTCAGTTTCAGCGGTAATGCTTTCCCCTTCGTTTGAGGTGGTGATTCTCTAGTTTCACCATGAGGCCGTTCCATAGTTCGATAAACTCACCATAAATAGCATTATGCTCTTACTCTCTTTTTGGAAGTCCAGGTGTTCATAGCGGTTCGAATTTTATCCCGATCCTCCTTCTTGTCGATATGAGTTAAGAAATACTTTTCCAGCAGATTTCTGGCTACGGCTTCGGGATTGGCTGTGGCTTTTTCTTCCGGCGTCATTTTACTCAAAGCATACGCGCAACGGCGCAGTTCACGACCAGTAATCGGTTGCGATACCGGTAAGGCATTCCGCGCATCCCGGCTTTTCTCAAATATTTTAATAAAGTTGTCACGGAGATTGTTAGCGAACTGCACAAGCGCAAGGGTGGTATCGATATCAAATTTCTGAGTTCCCGTCGGATCAAGCGCATCATTTTCAATGCCGTTTACATATTTATCCCACATTTTCACAAACTCATTGCGTTCAAGGCTGGCCTCATAAGTAAGATCGGAAAGCGAATCAACGCCGCGAGCAATACGAAGAGCCTCTGAAGCATCGTAGGGCTGGTTAGGATTTCGGTCTCCTGCGTCAGCTTTACGCATAAGCGGTGGATAGTGTTTCCATTGGGACATCATTCTGCTCCGTGTGGCAAACTGCGGTTTAAATGTTCCTGGATAATCAGGATTCATAGAGCCAGCCAATAAAACACTTGGTAACGCGCGAATGGTTTTACCTGAACTGGTTTTGAGTGTCAGTGAGCGCTTTTCATCCATAAGAGCGTGTAAAAAAATCTGTGCTTGTTCAGGCATTGCGTTAAACTCATTGAAATATACAACAGCTCCAGGCGTAGTAATACCGTTCAATACCGCCGAAGGCACTCGTACTGTTTGAGGCATAAATCCGCCTTTTTCTGCCTCCAAAATTACATCTTCAGATAATTCAAATTCAGTCATCCATTTAGTGCAATCTATGCCAAAATAGGTACGATTGGTCATTGAGCAAAACATTTTTACCTGCACGTCTTTACCTGTTCCAGCATGCCCCATCAGATTAAGGATACCCTCCTGCAAATCAAGTTGCATTTTAAGATTTTTTGCCATTTCTTCTAGATCCGCCTCAGTCTGAGGATCCATGACCCAATGACTCTGCCATTCTGGAACAAAGCCCTTGCCGTTCGTGTATTCAATTTCTGGTTCAGCTTTGATTTGATCAATGCGCTTTAACAGAGGAATGTGGTGTTCGGCAACAAATGCGGCATATTCTTTTAGTTTGTCGTCATATTCTTTCTGCCACACGTCATCGGTGTACTTCTTCTTACCAGTCTCGTCCACCACAAAGGGTCTTTCGCCGATTTTTTGCCGCCTTGCATATATTTCTTTCAGCGCGTCTCTTTTTTCCTGTAATTCTTTTTGCAGTTTTGATCTCTCGCCCTGCGACCAATCGGCATATTCTTTCTTGATGGTCTTGTATTCGGCGGCTGTTACATAAGACGGCGGAATGGCTTCGCCTCTATAGGAAAGCAATCCCAAACGCCATTCATTCTCGTCTTGCCAACCTTCGTAGAGACGGACATTTTCAATCTTTCCAACCGAGCCCCTGATATTTACAGCTACATCGCCAAAAACTTGTCCGGCCTTTACCCCGGGGCCGTGGGTTTTGGTATCTTCGTTAAAAATCAGGTCAACTTTGCGTTCAACTTTCTCTTGGACTCTTGCTTCCCACTTGGGGAAATGAGTCTGGCCGAACAAAATCATCTGCTGGCCAGTTTCAGCGACTTGAGTCATTCCTCCCCGCTCTATCTCGGTGATGGCGTTGGAGATTCTCACTTTTAGAGCCCGCTCTAATTCCTTGGCGATATCTGGGTTATTGCCGGCAAGGGCCATTATTTCTGTTTCAAGAGTTTTTCTGGCATCGCTTGATTCCAGATATTGTTCTGCGGCCCTGCGATCAGCAAATCCTTTAGAACGCAATCGATCAATAAGTCCTTCAATGTCTGTTTCTAATGTGTTCACGACGCCTTCCGTACGCTCTGCCGCCTTTTCTCTGATTTTTGCGTATTCTCTCTTAAACTTTTCCTCAAATGATGTTGCTAATTCTTGTAGTTGATTGCGGGCACTCGTGATTGATTTATATGCCTCATCTGCCTCCAGCGGACAGTTATGAGCCAAAGAACCCAGTCGCGATTTGAGTTGCGGATATCTAAATTCAAGCCAATCATCCATCTGCGCTTTACTGGTAAAAGCTTCAAGGTCTGTTTTTGTTCGTTCAACAAGTCCATGCACATCTTTAATAATTTCTCCACCTCGTTGACGGAAAAGCTCCACAGATTTTTGTTCAAGCTCTTGGGCGACCTGCCGAAACTCCTGCCGCAGTTCGGTATCTAAAAGTGCTTCAGTCGCTCTAACTGATTCTATTGCTACTCGAGCTTCTGATATTGAAATAATTGAAAGACCGCTCGCAAGTTTTGTTCGCACCAAAGCAAGTGCCTCTTGCGCACCTTTGACTGCAAATTCTTTCTCTTTCTCCAATATGGGCGCTTCGAGTCCCTCAATAACAAATGATATTTCGTTTGGTTTTAGTCCCTGTTGCTTGAGGGCATCGCGCAATTTATTAAAACCTCCTCGAAGTTGCTGAACTCCTTCTTGGGTGGTTATTTTTGCGAGCACCTCTTTGAATTGTTCTTCGCATTGAGCGCGAAGCGGCTGGAGATAGTCCAAAGATTCACCTCTCTTTTTGGCTTCCTCTTTTCTTGCGGTTTCTAAATCGAAAATATCTGCAACCTTAATGCCGGCCGCTAATCTGGCAACTCTTCGCTTATCAAGTTCTTGCGCCAACTCGTCAAAATTTGGTTCATACACCACTAAATGACCGTCTTTATCAATTGCCCGTATTCTTCCTTGGCCGTCAAAATTCACGTGGGTAAGTTTTGACACTCTCTTTACTTCTTCTAGTCTATCTTTTGTTACTATCACAAGGTCTTCTTTTGAGTAGAACAGGAAGAAATTTCCAGTAGGATCAAGTTGCAAATTATGAACGCCCTCGTATTTTTTTGGAAACTCTGCGGAAACCACTCCCCAAGTATTCGGTTCGGCAGTTAAATCCAATCTCACAACACCGCCAGGATTATTGCTCTGGCAGTAGTAGATGACATTGGGATTGCTTGGATCAACCGCAACATTTCTTTCTATTGATGGAACGCGGTCCGAGAAAAGAGGCGCGTCTTTAGTTTCTTCGTTTTTTACTATATTGATACCAACATCGGTAATAAGAGCAGAGTATTTATCATTTAGTTGTTTATATCCCTCATGCTCTCCGAGAATTTTTTCAGCATATTTGTTGAGTTCTGGAGGAATCGGTTGAGAAGGGTCAACTCGTTTCCAGTTGCGCGGCGCAAGAGCGATTCCATTCTCATCTTCTGTTATAAAGGCGAAATAAGCGCCTTCTCTAGTGATGACCAGGATATATTTATTGTCTGGTGAGACAATTACATCAGAACCAACCAATACTTCTGCATCTTCAAACCGAGTAGAAAGTTCAAAATAATCATCTCTGGTTTTTTTCAGACTTTCTCGCGCAAATGCTCTTAGTTCTAATGGGGCTTCTGAAATAGAGCAGTTATCTCTTTTAGTGAAAGTGTGTCCATCCCTTGCAATGAATCTCTTTCCTATTTTGTTTTGAATGACACCACTTCGCCAATTTACTGCTATCTTTTTATCACTTAACGGTTTAATATAATCTCCAACTTTTTTGGTGTTTTCATCAAAAATTATAATTTCATCAGAACCTTCGAGAGTAACAATTGTGTAGTTATTCCAAGGACGAACAGTTTCTATTTTTAGTTGTTGATTTTCTACCCTGTTAATAGGGGTTTCTGATTTTTGTATTTCGGTCAACCCTAATTCAGGCAAAGCCTCTTCGGCTCGCTCTGGCACTACCTCTTGGCCGGCCCCCATTTGTCTCGCCGCCGCCTCTTTTTCTGGTGTAAATTTTTCCATGTTGATGTTTAGTGTCTTGAATTCATTGCCAGTTTTTGGTTGTTTTCCAGCTCACTCATGGAGAACGGTCAATAAATCAAAAACTTCTTTTGATCGGCCCCCAAGTCGATGAAAGAATCGGCCATTTCATCGC
Organism: uncultured Candidatus Saccharibacteria bacterium; assembly: GCA_964364345.1. Lineage (GTDB taxonomy): Bacteria > Patescibacteriota > Minisyncoccia > 2-02-FULL-40-12 > IGHO2-01-FULL-4-A > CAYILQ01. The sequence continues at coordinate 11,465 of CAYILQ010000008.1, forward strand.
GTCACCGTGAATAAAATCTCATTACTCGTGCCATTGGCGTTAATCACCGAAACCCCATAGCTACCGGGTTGAGTTGAGTAAGCCGGAGCGCCGCACGCAGGTGTGGAATACCAGCAGGCAAGATAATTGCTGGCAGGAACCTTGAAAACAACGGTTTTCCCGTCAGAGGAGTTGAGGCTGTAACTAGGATTATTTTCATTGCCCAAGTCGCCGAATTTAACTTTGTTGCCAGTAGGGGTAAAGCCGCTGCCGGTGATGGTCACACTAGCGCCAACGGGGCCCGATGTCGGCCGTAAAGAGATAACTGCCAACTTAGTAATTTTGAAAGTTGAAAGAATACTCCGGTAGAGAACTTCATTTTTCGCGGAGATTGGAAAATATGAGAAACTATAAACTCTTCCTGTCCCCGTTGCGAGATAGGTGATAACTTTTTCGGGCGTTCTCTCTTCAAGAGTATCAATACTATTGACGGTGCCTTCCTCAAGAATAGTATCTTTGCCTGGTTTATAGGCCGGCGCCCATTCTTCAACCCGCCATTGTTTCAGATTCAGCACTGGTGGATCTGATTCGCCCCCCAAGCTGCCAAGTTGAGCAACGAAAAACGCTTGTGATACTTCGTTTGGTTGATACCAACATTTTTCAGGATCAAGATCTTTACTTATCAGATTCGGGAACGGCCCAGCCGGAGCGCATTTTGTAAGAATGTGTTCGGGATATTTAAATTCTATCTTAGGTAGAATATCAACTAACTCCTCTCCACCTCCCGCGCCAGCGCCTATTTTGAACTGCGTCCAATTCAAAGTTATATCTTTCGGAGTTGGAGTAGGTATCTGTTGCGAAGAAGGGGGGAGCGCTAATTTCTTAACAAAACCAAAATACCCCGCCGCGCCGGCAAGGATGATGATTACTACAACCAAAACTATGTTCGCGAAACCTTTTTGATTCATTATCTTCGTTTAGGGCCGGAAGCGGGTGTGGGAGCTGGTTTGATAAGATTGTTGAGGTTGCCGCTATGCCGCTCCTCATGCTGGTAAACTGGCCAAGGATCGGCCCCGCCTTTACCGCTTAAATCCCAGATATAGAGCAGCCCTGACCATGAGTACGCGAAAAGCTCATTGTCGCCGTCATTGTCCAGATCGCCAATCGGCATTGTATCACCCAAAATACTATCATCCATGACCTTGGCAAAATTTTCCACTACTGACCCATTGTGGTTCAGGGCATAAAACCCATACAGACTAACACTGCCTATATAGCTACTGCTAACCACTGCGATTTCTTGCTCCGGGTCATTATCCAAATTGGCAAAGGTCATGTTGGATCCCCAAAAATTGAAAAATATCCCAGTAGCACTGCCGCAGACTGGCCAGCCAGACATAACTGTCGCATCTGTTCTATAAACATATAAACAGACATCAGAAATGCTGCTGTCAGAAATCACGCTTGCAATTTCCACTTTTCCATCAAGGTCCAAATCCCCAACTGTGACCGCGACAGCCGCATACGCGTTAGACCATTTCACTGGCCATCCTTTGACTGGATTGCCAAAACGGTCAATGACATTAATGTCTCCATTATAAGAATTCATAATAATATCCAAGAAGCCGTCAAGGTCAACATCTGCTAAAATCGGACCGCCAAGCACTCCAACCGGATAAGATATTGGGCCAAGAAATATAGAGCCATCGCTTCTAAAAATCCAAAGCTTGTCCACCCTTTCGCCTTCAATGGGAGCGCATCCTTCTGGTTTAAGACAGGCCATGCCCACCACGGCAATTTCTTCCTTGCCATCGCGGTCCAAATCCCCAATACTGGTTCCATTAAAAATCATGTTAAAATAATAAGTTTCTGGTCCGTAATTTAGGGTCTGGGGCCAGCCGGGAAGTAGTGTGCCGTCTGGCTCATAAACGTAAACCTTGCTCATCCAGTCGCCAATGATAATATCTTTAACCCCATCCCCATTGATATCAGATACACTCGGGGTGTTGAGAGTACTGCCGATGGGTTTTGGCCAGCCAGATAAGTAGTTTCCGTTTCTATCTAAGACGTGAAGATACCCGCAATTGTCCCCCACAATGATCTCCTTATTACCATCAGAATTCAAATCAGCAACCGCAGGGCCCTGTTGCATTTGCCCTTGATAGCCGCACGAAGTACTGATTGTCTTCGGCCAGCCGGGAACAAAAGTTCCGTCATGGCGATACACGGCAATATCAGCGCCATAGGCCATGACAATGTCATTCTTGCCATCACCGTCAATATCGGCCAGGGTTGGCTGGCGCATAAATGACAGAGTAAATCCTGAAGTGTTAGGACTCGCGCCTTTGCTGCTGGCCCCAAGGGGAGTGAATTTCTTGCCATCTTTGGTCACCCATAATACATTTTGTTTAGCCCCTTTCTCTATATAAGTCGCTGGGCTGCTTGTCTTTAAGCCTTGTGCTGACTGACTTCCCAGACTTAACGGCCAGCCGGTTTGCATTTGGGTTTCAATAAAAGTCAATACCGAAGTTGTATAAGTAGTTGACCCGCCCTCGTCTTTGTATTCAGTGATTAGCCGCAGGGCATAAAATGCGGACTTGGGAACCACACTCGGGGTAAAAGTGCCAAGCTTGCCGCTTCTTACTGGAAAATTACCGTTGCGCGTAAGGGTAATGCCAGTGGTTGTGCAGGAGGGTTCGTAGATATTTCCGTTTCCGTCGGCAGAACACCAATCCATGGTATATTTTACAAATCCTATACCTCCGGTCGTCCCGGAGATCTCAATCTTCTTCCAGGAAGGGCTAATTTCCCGCGGATCTTTAGGGTCCAGCAAATCATAAGGATAGGTGATTTCCTGGTTTTTGAGGGTAATCTGCGTGGTATCCAAGCTTTTCGTATTATTGCCAAGCACCTCTAAGCGCAGGTAATAATCGCCTATGTCTAGACTTGCCGGACATAACCGGCCATTGCTGACTGGCAAATTCTTGGTGCACATCAGAGACCAATTTATCTGTCCGGGAATTTTTTGATAATACAGGGAGTAGGATTGAAAATTGGCAGAAGTTGCCGTGCCGGTAACGGCGAACTTTTGCCGATAAATTGTGCCATTGGTCGAAATTGCCGCAACCGGAGGTTCCGGGGAAAATACGGCATTCAAAGCATCAATTCTTCCATAACCATAAGTATTAATGTCAGATCCCAAATAAACAGAGGTGTTGCGAACTGCCATTTTGATCTCATCTGTTGACCAGCTGGGATGAGCTTGCACAAGCAAAGCAACCATGCCTGCCACATGAGGGGCGGCCATGCTTGTTCCCGAAATGGCAATATGTTTATCGTCAAGACAGCGGTATTGTGAAAGCCAACTGTCAAACTCCGCCGCGCAAATGCTCATACCCGGCGCCACCACATCCGGCTTCAAAAGCGCTCGTTCGATACCTTCCTGACTGATCCAAATTACCGGGCCGCGGGAGCTAAAACTTGCTATCACATCAGATTTGTCAGTCGCCCCCACGGTAATTGCCTTGCGGGCGGTCCCGGGACTTAAAATAGTTTCCGTGCCAGGTCCAGAATTGCCAGCGGCAATCGCGGCAACTACTCCCGCATTAACTGCATTATCAATGGCCGTACTCATGGGATCATCAGGATTTCCATAGCCGCCGAGGCTTAAATTAATCACTGGGAGGTGATCGGAATAGTTGCCGTCTTGATTAGGATCAGTGCTTCGTTCAATAGCCGAAATAATGTCGTCAGAATAGCCATAACCTCCAGCACTCAAAACCTTGTATGCCACCAAGAGGGCCTCTGGCGCTACTCCTTTCAAAACTCCATTTGAAATCCCATTCGAAGCCGCGATTGCCGCGACATGCGTCCCATGACCGTGATCGTCCATGGGGTCAGGGTCATCATTAAAAAAGTCATAGCCATCAACGACCTTGCAGGACGGACCAAAACAGCCACCAAGATCAGGGTGCGTATAATCAATGCCCGTATCAATAATTCCGATCTTGACATTCTGTCCTGTGATGCAAGCGCTTGGGTTTGCAGTGCAACTATTACCAGAGCTGTCCAGAAGCCAGACTTTGCTGGCTCGGATAAGCGGCACTGAATCCGCAAGTGTTGTCTGAACCTGATAGTTAGGGTGAATACTTTTTATTTCTGCGAGATTTTTGAGCCGCTCCACTTGTTCAGTGGTTATGTTCAAGGCCAAGCCGTTAAGCACCCCTTCCCACTCGGCCAGAAGTGTGGAGGCCATTTTTCTTCCAGAAAAACCCAAAACTTCTTTGATTTTATTTTTCGCGGCCTCGTGCTCCGCCCTGATCCGGCTTCTCTGCTCTGCCCCGCCCCTTAAAGTCAAAGGCTCGGCAGGCAGCACCACAATATATCCTCGAGACTCGGCTGAACTCTGGGATTTTTGTTCCGCCAGACTTCGCAAAAAAGACAGCGAAATTCGCTGCCCAAAAAAATTACTCAAAACCACCCCGGCAAAAACCAAGATCGCAAGACTAAGCCCAATTACCAACAGTTTTTTATTATCCATAAATTCCATTAATTAATAATATCAATATAAATCTTGCTTGTAAATTTCGGGGCTTTTTTGACCCAGAAGGGGTAAAATTTCACTTCCGCGCTTCCTCCCCCCTCAAGGGATAGGAGCCAAACGCGAAAGTCCTGATATTAATCAACAAACCGAAAAGTGGAGAGGATTTGGTCTATAGTGTCAGTCAAATTTTCGGCTGGGTTAAAAACTATAGTACAAATAAATAGAAATTTCCGATATAGATTTTCTTTGATATACTGGTGTCAGTATGCCAAAGAAAGTCTGTATCCGACTTTCACCGCAAAAGCGCCGCTCTTTACAACAGAAATACAAGGTTGAGAAACAGTCGAAGATGAAGGAACGGTATCAGATGATCCTGTTGTCCGACAAGGGGAAGGGTATTGGAGAAGTCGCCAACATTGTGGGAAAAACAAGCCGTAGAGTATCGGATATCCTTCATGCATACGAACAGGACGGAATCGCGGGGATTGCTCTGAAATCCCAGCCGGGCAACCATCGGACGTTGACGAAAGAGCAGCGCAAGGAAATCAAGGCATTACTGAAACGTTCCCCGCGCTCCCACGGGATTGAGACGCCCCTCTGGGGCGTCCATGCCCTCCGGACGCTGGTCAAAGAACGATTCTTGGTCGTGTATGCGACGCCCCCTTCTTACCGCGCCCTCCTGTACGAATCTGGATTTTCCTTCCATCGCCCCGAGAAGAAATACAGGGAACAGAATCCCGAGGCAGTCAAAAACTGGCTTGTCTCTGCGAAAAAAAACTGAAAATCCTCAAAAAACAGCGTGCCGTCATTCTTGCCGAGGACGAAGCGTCCTTATTCTTCCAAGCTACGTTGTCTTCCATCTGGCAACCAAGGGGGAGGGTTATTCAGATCAAGACGTATGCGGGACAGGACAAGATCAGTTTCTACGGTTCACTCAACCTGCGGACTGGAAAAGAGCATACCATGCGGTGTAAGCGGCAAAATCAAAAAACGACCATTCGTCATCTCGGATACCTTCGGCGCTCGTATCCGAGAAAACGGATTGCCCTATTTTTGGACGGGGCTCCCTGGCATAAGGGACGCCTTATCCGTGCCTACCTCGGAAAGGTACACTGTTTTGAGTTGATTCCTTTCCCGCCCTATTCTCCCGAATTGAATCCTCAAGAGAGGGTCTGGAGGCAGGCGCGGAGGAACGTCAGCCATAACCACGGGTTCCGCACCTTCCCGAAACTACAGCATAATTTTCAATCGTATCTGAATAAAACAAAGTTTCGGACGAATTTCATTAAAGACTATGGATGATATCGGAAATTTCTATTTATTTGTACTATACCTTGGTCGAAGAAGCTCGCTAATAAATCAAAAACTTCTTTTGATCGGCCCCCAAGTCGATGAAAGAATCGGCCACTTCGAATAGATTGGGGGTTGGTCATAAGGTTAGAGTAACTCCAAGAATTCTTCGGCGGTCAGTTTCGCGTCGTTAATAATTGCCCGCACTAGAGATTTCTTAAGTGTTTTACCAGCGTGGATGGGGACAACTGTCCTCGCATTGGTTCTCGAATTTATCAAAATAAGATGGCTGCCTTTCTGACGATCTTCGATAAATCCAGCTTTCTTGAGAGCTTGAGTAATCTTCTTGGCAGCAAGCGAAGGAATCCTCGACATAGTTTAGGCGCGTAGCGAAAGCGGAACCCTAATGATGCCCTGAAACGAACTGGTCTCTTCTGGAATTAGTTCGTTGTGAGCCATCAGACTTTCAAGGTAGAGCTCGACGGCTTCTTTGATATTTTTTTCCGTCTCCTCAAGAGTTTCTCCCTGGGTATGACAGCCGGGTAGGGCGGGCGCGAAAGCAACATAGCCCCCGTCCGGGTCCGACTCGTAAAATACTGAATAAGAATAGATTTTTTTAGCTGTTTTGCGCATTATCGCATTAACTTTACCCGATAAAATAACGGCTGTCAAAACCGGCAAAATTTTAGTTAATAAATGTGAAGGTGGAGAAGATATTCGGTGTTGGCGTTTGTTGTGCTATCGGTGACGATTTCTTAATAAATCAAAAACTTCTTTTGATCGGCCCCCAAGTCGATGAAAGAATCGGCCACTTCGATCAGGCGGCTGGAGGTGCTGCGCTCAAAAGAAACAATCTCAACCCGCAGACCTTTGTTGACCCGGAGATATTCAATCAAAGGCACAAAATCGCCGTCGCCGGTCACCAGTACCGCCACATCAACTTTGTCGGCCAAAATCACCGCGTCCATGGCCATGCCCACATCCCAGTCGGCTTTTTTCATGCCGCCAGCGAAGATTTGCAGGTCTTTGACTTTGATCTCATAGCCGCTTTTCTCCAGGGCTTCAATGAAAGCTTTCTCCTCGCCGGTCTCGGTCTTTATGACATACACAAAGGCCCGGATCAATTGGCGGTTACCAACCGCCGCTTCCAGGATTTTTTTGAAATTAGCTTTGCCATGATAGAGGTTCTTGGCCGAGTGATACATGTTCTGGGCGTCAACAAAAACCCCCACCCTTTGATGTTGCGAACCAAGTTCGCTAGTTCGTTTGGTTATTCTCACGATTGTTTTTTCAAGCCTAACTCCTTGGCCACTTTGGCATATCTTTCAGGCGATTCTTTCTGCAGATAATCCGATAGCCGTTTGCGTTTGGCCACCATTTTTAGAAGGCCGGCGCGGGAACTGTTATCCTTAACGTGCTTCTTCAAATGCTTGGTGAGTTGCTCAATTTCCTTCGTAAACAAAGCTATCTGGACTTCCGGCGAACCGGTGTCTTTTTCATGAGTGGCGTGTTTGGTGATGATTTTGGTTTTATTCTTAGGGGCTAACATGAACTTACGATATCATGAATCTGGTCACTAGACAACCAGTCCCGGCTCCCCAGCGAAGCGGGCTTTTTGATTATGCCCCTTCAATATAAAAATCCCCATGACCTCACGGGGAATTGAATTGGAGCCAAGTTTGGATTCTTCCTTCCAGCCAAAGTTTTATAACCACTAAGAGCGAAACAAAAATCAAAATGCTCACGGATAATAATAACGAACCAGAAGTAAGATCAACTCCTGCCAGAATTTGGGCGTTTGGTAAAAGGCTATCAGTTACTTCCCTAGCGACTACCAAGAGCAAAAGCACGAAAAATGCGGCTATGGCTGACACAAACCAAATGACAGTTACAAATAGAGCCCAGAGAATCAGGTCCAGTGATCTTTTAATGTTAAAGAACCAGTATCCAGAATTGGCCATGCTTCCCTCCTCGTCAGATATCCAGTTTTACAATACCGATAACAAAGTTACAAGTCACTGTCGCGGAGTTTGGCGAATAATGCTTTCTAGCGCCGTCAAAATTGTGTGGATTTGTCTTATCCTGCATATGCAGGATAAGACAACACGGAGCGCACTGCGAGCCAGATCCACAATTTTGACGGAACGAAGAATCCTCGCTGACCAGGCGAAGGTTCCAACGAAGTTGGAATCGCCTCAGGGATTCAATCTTACCAGTAGGCATTACATGGCGCCCATGTAAACACTGTTTACATGGGCGCCATGTAAGTGATGTAAGTGGTGATAGAAGGCATTATTCGCCAAACTCGTCACAGGCCCTGGAGTTTTTTGAGAACTTCAAAGGCCTTGCGGGCGCCGTTCATGGCCCGGTGGGGCAAGGGTTCGGGCTCAATGTCAAAATACTTGCACATGGAAGACAAACTGAATCTTTCAAGGCCCGGCAGTCGGTCTTTTTTAGACCAGCCAAGGGTGAATAGATCAATTCGGTGGTAATCGGTTAAATCCTCAACTCCGGTAATCTTGAACGCCTCGGCCAGAAATGACCAATCAGAATAGGCGTTTTGGGCGACAACGATAGCATCCTTGGTCTTTTGAGCGTAAATTTCCATGGCGTCTTTGAGATCCCAGGCCTTGCGCCAGTCTTTCTCGTTGTAGCCGTTTTTCTCAAGGGCTTTTTTGGAAGCCGTCTTAATGTGAGCCGGTTTAACTTTGGCCTCAAACTTATCAATGACTTTGAGTGTATCCTGCTTAACCACAATCAAACCAATTTCAATAATCTCGTGGATTTGCCAATCCAAACCCGTGTACTCCAGATCAGTTATGGCTAACGGCCGAAGATTTAAACGTTGAAGTAGCATAATCAATTAATCTGCCGATATTGCTCTGCCGCGCTTTTGCAACTGTCTGCCAAGAAAAGTGATTAGGGACCATGCCAGAAGGCGGAGCGGCCAGAAGGCCGGAGCAACTTCGGCACGGGGACGGCAAGAAAATTACTTTTCATCTTTTAATCAGGTAGTACAGAGCCAAAGGAGCGCCCCAATTGGCCCAGCGCTCAATAAAATCCCAGATCGGTTCGCCGACCAACGGTCTGACCAGCGCCGTCCAGAAACCCCAAGCCGCCATCCACAAAAGCGCCGGCCGCCAGGGTTTGGCCAAAACTAACAAGGCCATGGCGATATCCATCAGCCCGACCCAAAAGAGCAATTGGCCCGCCAGCTCCGGGCCGACGCCGGTCAACTGGTTAATCCAACCAATCCAAGCCTGTTTGCCTTGAACGGCAAAAACGCCATGACCGGTAAATTCTCCAGCGACGGCAATCCGCAAAACCCATTCAATAAGTTTAGACTGATTCATAATTTATAACTCACTAGCCACTATCATTTTACCACGATCGTGGCAAAATGACATATATCAGTTTTACACGATCGTGGTAAAATAATAGTGATGTAGATTAAGAAAAATCACTACAGAAATTTGAGGTTCGACCAAGCCCCGTTTATGTTTTCAGCCTCGGTTCCACTCTCTTTAGCAGCACTGCGTTGGTAGCAACAATTATTGAAGACGCAGACATTAACAAAGCGGCAATTTCCGGCCGCAAGGACCAGCCAAGAGAATTATAGAACACGCCGGCGGCAACGGGAATAGCCAGCAGATTGTAAATCGCCGCCCAAAACAGATTTTGCTTCATTTTTGTAACCGTCGCCTTGCTCAATCTAATAGCCGCGACAATATCATAAGGGTCGGATTTCATTAGAACAATACTGCCGGTCTCAATGGCGACATCAGTGCCGGCGCCAATGGCAATGCCGATATCAGCTTGGGCCAGCGCTGGGGCGTCATTGATGCCGTCCCCCACCATGGCCACATACCGTGGACGGTGATTTCCAATTTCCAATTTCCAATTTCCAATTAAGCCGGGGGGTAAAAAAATTTTATCACCGGTTTGCAGATATTTAATAACCGCCTGTTTTTGGTCAGGCAAAACTTCGGCAAAATAGTGGTCAATGCCCAACTCTTTCCCGATGCCTTCCGCCACTTTGGCATGGTCGCCGGTAATCATCACCACTTCCAGGCCAAGATTCTTGAGCGCCGTAATGGTCTTTTTAGAATTTGCCCGAGGTGGGTCGGCGGCGGCGATAACCCCGGCAAAAGTTCCATCAACTGCCAGCAAGCTCAAGGTCTTTCCTTCTCCAGCCAGCCGATTGAGGATGCCGCTCGCGCCTTCAGTGGCAATGCCGAAGTCATGAAGCAGTTTTTCTTTGCCGGCTAAAACGATTTTGCCGCCAATCCGCGCCTTGAGCCCATGACCGGCAATGGATTCAAAATTTTCCATCGGTTTGAGCGGCAAGGCGTTGCGCTTCCGGGTTTCTTCAAAAATAGTTTTTGCCAGCGGATGATTAGACCCCGCTTCAAGACTGGCCTCATATTGGAGCACCTGATGTTCGGTAAAACCATTGAAGGCCATGACCTCGGTAACTTGGGGTTTGCCCTCGGTCAGGGTTCCGGTTTTATCAAGAATGATGGCGTTGAGCCGCGAGGCGTTCTCAAGCGTGGCCGCGTCTTTGATAAGAATATTGTGCTTGGCGCCGATGCCCGTGCCCACGGCCACGGCCGTGGGCGTTGCCAACCCCAAGGCGTCCGGACAAGCGATGACCACGGTTGAGATGGCAAAAGTAAGAGCCGTAAGCAGTCCGGCTCCGGCGGCGAAATACCAGCCGAAAAACGCCAGCAGTCCGGAACCTATCGCCACTACAACCAGATACCCGGCCGCTTTGTCGGCTACGCGCTGGCCGGGGGCTTTTGAGTTCTGGGCGGTTTCCACAAGCTTAATGATGTGAGCCAGAATGGTTTCCGAACCGACTTGGGTGGCTTTGAACTTGATCGCGCCGGTTTGGTTTACCGAACCGCCAATGACCCTATCACCGATTTTTTTGACCACGGGGATGGATTCGCCGGTAACCAGCGATTCATCAATGGAAGTTTCTCCTTCGGTAACGGCGCCGTCTACCGGCACTTTGTCTCCGGGACGCAGAACCACGATATCATTATGAACAATCTCGGCGCTGGGGATAGTGATTTCCTTGCCGTCACGAATCACTTTCGCCTGCGGCGGCACCAAGTCAAAGAGGGCGCGCAGGGCATCGGAGGTGCCGCGCCGGGATTTCATTTCCATCCAGTGGCCGAAAAGCACGAAGGTAACCAGCAAGGCCGCGGCTTCGTAGAAAGTTTCCGACCCCGGCCGGGCTATGGTAAGCAGCACGCTGAATAAATACGCCGCAAGGACCCCGGTGGCGATCAGCACCGACATATTGAGCTTGCGCGCCTTGAGCGAGAAATAAGTGCCGGTGATAAAGATTGAACCGGTCCAAAAAACTATCGGCGTGGTAAGGATCAAGAGAAGCCAATTGATCGGAATGGGCGTTGGCAGATCAAGCCCGAAGAAATTGATACCGACCGGCGAGTATAGAAAAATCGGAATTGACAGCAAAAACGAAACCCAAAATCGGCGGCGCATATCCTGCTCCATTTTCTTGGCCATCTGGGGGCTAGTCATCGCCGCCTGGTGGTCTTTGTGGCTCAACTCCGAAATATCATAGCCATCGGGCTTGGTTTCTTTCTCTTTGGGGATGAGCGTCATGCCGCAACCCGGACAAAGCCCCGGCTCGCTC
>CAYILQ010000009.1:0-3867 GCA_964364345.1 uncultured Candidatus Saccharibacteria bacterium
AGCGCCAAGGCGCTTTGAAGAAAAGGGGTGGTCTGATTGAGGCTGGGCTGTAGCAAAGAACAACCTAACTATTTATAACACGGATAACATATTAAAGTCAAATTCAAGATTTTTGCCATTTTCAGCGAGGAAGCGGCGGGCATTCCCTCCCATACCCTTCCTTCCCGCCGCTTCCGAGCGGGCTTACTACCTTTTTAACTTTTTAAGATTTTTAAGTTTGGATTGATGGATTAGATTAGGCAGGATTATAGAAAAAGTTCGAGGAGATTTTATTTCGGGAGCCATTAAATACGATACGAACTTCCGATTTTCCAAAAAAGTCGGATTTTCGTTTTTTAAGAGCGATTGTTCCGCCCCGCCCCGCAGGTGCGGGGCGGGGCATATCTCGCCGCCAAAATCCTGCGGACTTTGGCTCGCAAACAGAGAAATTTTAATGCCTTCGGGCGAATAGGCAATTTTTTCAAGAAATTTTTTTACTAAAAGATTTCTTTCAATTCCTTTTGAGTTTTTGAGGGCGGTAATGAACTACCATGGGCTTACGCCCGGGGTATCTCGGTTGTGAAACAAACGCAATTAAAAATTCAGTTATGGTTTGACAAAATATCCACAATATATTAACAGCCGAGCGATTATTCTTCCGGTAATTTCTCTTTACTCGTCTTTGGCTTCTGCTTTTCAAGCCACTCTTTGACGTAGAGCGTGGCCCGGACGTCGTCTTGGTTGTATTGGAGGATTTTGTCCATGATTTTTTGATCACCGGCCAGATCGCCGCGGCGGGATTCAAGCCAGTCATTATACCAAACCACCGACTCGGCCCCGCCGGCATCCTCGGCCTGCCACTTGAAACCCAGATACTGGGCGATGTCTTTGAGACTGTAAAAATACAACGGCAGGACCGCCGTTTCCACGGCCAGGCGGTGAAGATCAATGGTGTTGTCGCGGAATTTGTTTTCCAGGGTCCGCGAGATGCCGTACTTCTGGGCCAGACGATTAAACACCTCGCGCTCATAGTAAGAATAGTGGTAGATCACAAAGTCATTGAGCGATTCCAGGAAATCCAGAAACTGACGCCAGATTTTTTCTTCGTCATTTTTGTCTTGGGCCAGAAAATACTTGTATTCAGTCTGACCGCCGCTCTTTTTTATTAAAACACCTAGTAAGTAATCAATGTTTTGGGTGGGATCGGATTCAATGTCAAAATAGATTTCGTTCTGGACTTTTGGGAATTCGGCCTTTTTCAAAACGATCGGCTCGCCGGAAATCAAAACATTGGCTTGATTATGGAAGCGCAAGATTTTGTCAAAAGGCCAGTCTTCAAAACGCGACCGCAACTGATCCAAATCGGCTTCGGCCAGGTCTTTAACGGTACGGATGTTCATCTCGTAAAGTCGGCGTTGATCGCCTTGGCTTAGACGATAGATTAGGGAGACATCGCTGCAGCCGGCGGTTTCTTCAACGCAGAGCGAGTACCAAGGCGAGTGTTTGCAGCCGGATTTCAGAAACGGCGGCGGTTTTTCGCCGTCAAGGATTTTCTCAATAGTCTGGCGAGTCAAGTGGAAGTAATCAAGAAAATCATCCACCATAAATGATCTCTCGTCGCCGTCGGCGTTGATGATATAAGCGTCGCGGGGCAAAATTCCCTGAAGCCGTTCCAAGATCAAACTATAAAAAACCAGTTGAAACTTGTACTCGTCCTTTACCTCTTTGCTGCTTTTAACGTCATAAACAACATAGTAGTGGTCGCCAAAATGTGATTTCATTCCTTTCTCTACTGGTCTAGCCTCGAGCAGATCGGGGATGCCCACCCAGTGCTGGTCCATCAAGACCCCATGGTAAATATTTTTGCCTTGCTTCATTAGCTCCAAAGTTGCCAGAAAGGCCTCGTCCAGATCCTTGAACAATTCCGGCTTGATCTCCTCAAAAACCCGCGACTTGACGGCCTCTTTCTCGTGCCGCAAGCCGTGCTGATAAATCATCTCAATCAAGGGCGGCACCACGCCCTTTTTTGATTGATCGCCGTAAACGTCATACCAAATCCAATGCGGACACTGAAAAAACCGATAAAAATGCTCCCCGGTCAAATGATATTTCTTGTTTGAGATCGGCATTTTTAGAGTTCTTTATGATGAGCGGCCCAATTGCAATACTGACATTCGCTGTGGTGGGGGGGTGGGGTGTCGGAGCGAACGAGAGCGACGGCTTTTTCAAATAAATCATAAACATAACTGGGGTCGGTGCCAACTTCCCTGACTTCGCCCCGGAAAGGCAAGCGACCGTCAAAGCCGCTGTTTTTGTCAACAATGTAGAAAACAAAATACGCCTTGCGACTGGTCTTGTAGCCGAGCTGTTCCAACAAGTGAGTGTAAACATCCATCTGCATTTGGTAATCGTCATAAACGGTAATTTCCTTGGCGCCCGAAGATTTGTAATCTACCACTGCCAGGGAGCCGTCCGGGAATTCAAGGACGTCGTCAATGGCTCCGAAAAGTTCGGCGTTGAGATTTTGGTCATAATAGCCAAGGCCCTCAAAATTGTTGCGCCATTTGGTTAATTGTTCACTGTCTGAAAATAATTTGGCCTTAGCCAAATTGGCCTGGTCGGTCAGCACCGGATGGAGAATGCCCCGCTCCCGGTAACCGTCAAATTCTCTTTTGAGCAAGTAGTCAACGGCAAGCGACAGAGTATAGGGATAGCCCTGGGGCCGCTTGATGCCTTTATTTTTGTATAACCAAAAACAGCGCGGGCATTCCCGCATGAGGGCTAAATTAGCGCGAGAAATTTTCAACGGCTTGGTTGTTTTTATTACGGGCATCTAAATTACAAAAGACTAGCGTAAAGCTTAAAACAACAACTTAAAATTCAAAATTTACTTTGAGTTCTACACTGTTGTTTTGCGCTTTTCGCTTTTAGTTTTACGTTTTACTTTATTTCCATCTTACTTATCACGTCGCCCTGCTTTACCTTCAAAACCACGTCCATGCCCCTAACAACTTTGCCAAAAACCGTGTGTTTGCCGTAAAGCTGGGGTTGATTTTGGGCAGTGACGATGAAAAACTGGCTGCCGTTGGTGTTGGGACCGGCATTGGCCATGGCAATCACCCCGGGCACGACGGGCAATGATTGGAGGGAATAGTCATACTGATAACCGGCGCCTTCGTACTGCTTAATCAGTTCGTCGGGTAAGCCAAGTGATTTGGGGTTGATCTCATCTTCAAAAGTCCAACCCGGCCCGCCAGTTCCCACCTTGGGGTCATCTGTTTTTGACAGCGGATCGCCGCCCTGGATCACAAAATCGGCTACGACGCGGTGAAATTTGGTGCCGTCGTAAAATCCGGCTCGGGATAGCTCAACGAAATTAGCCACGGTTTTGGGCGCGATTTTTGGATAAAGCTCCAACTCAATGTTCCCCTTCGCGGTAACCATCGTCACTCTGACCACCTCCGGCAAAACCTCCGGAGTATTGCTGACGGCCGCCGATGGTGTCGGCGTTGGCGTATTTAACGAGAATTCCCCCTGCTTACTGCTTTTCAAAAACAAATAACCGCCGAAAGCAACTGCGGCAACGACAAGAACCAGAACCGGGAGCAGAGAAATTTTCATATCTTCCATTCTAATCTATCAAACTGCCAAGCTCCTGTAAAATATCATCCGGAATCGGGATAGGTTTACCCACCGGACTCACGCCCGGATAGCGCCAGCACGAAATAATGATCAGTTTGCTGGGCGTCCCAGTCCCGAAGTTGCACCGGTCTTTGACACCCCGTCCCGAAAGTCCCGCCCCGACAATATCGGGGGCGGAGGGGCCAGAAGGCAAGGCAATTTCGGCACTGGGCGTCCCAGTCCCGAAGTTGCCAGTGCGTCGAGCCC
>CAYILQ010000009.1:3967-21944 GCA_964364345.1 uncultured Candidatus Saccharibacteria bacterium
TGGGACCGTGCCAAAAGGCGGAGTGGCCAGAAGGTAAGGCAATTTCGGCACTGGGCGTCCCAGTCCCGAAGTTGCCAGTGCGTCGAGCCCAGCCTCCCTTGTCCTCCGTCCCCATGGGACCGTGCCAAAAGGCGGAGTGGCCAGAAGGTAAGGCAATTTCGGCACTGGGACGGTACATCACCCAAATCTCCTCCACTCTCTTGCCGCGCCCTAGTTTAGATCAGAGTTGGGGTTGCATTACTGCAACTGTCCCGGGAGCTACGCCAACCTCTACTCTTTTAGGAAAGCGAATAATCCGCTTAACCAAACCCTCCGAGATCCGATAATAGATCATCTTATCCTTGACGTGCTGGGTCCACTGATATTTTTGATCGTCTTTGGGCGGTTTAAAACCGAACATAAAGGTTTTACCGTTCTAACTTGTAAATTTTGTCCCTTAATCCAATACGATGAATAATGATTATTCTTGCCTGCTTATCAATTTCGTAAATAACGCGCCGATCACCAATTCTCAACTTAAAAAACCCCCCACTCGCCGGTAAGTGGTAAGGGTACCGTGGTTGTAAAGTTCTCTCTAAACCAGGATAATTTTTGCAAGACCCTTGCCCTGGTTTGGGGATCGAGTTTAGTCAGATCTTTTTCGGCCCTTTGGGTGATAACTAATTGCCAAATAATCACTTAATCTAACGGCGTTTATACTTTTTTAAAATTTGGTCTAGGGTTTTATAACGACCCTGTTTGTAGTCCTTAACTGACTGCTGTAATCCTTTATTAAATCGGGGGTTGAGTTCAAGGCCAAAATCGGGATCACTTAGTATTTCCCGAAATAAGCCGATGACTTGTTGCCTTACTGCCGCCTCAAAATTTTTATTTGTAGAGATTGAGCTATTCATGGTTTTATTCTAACAAAGCTATAGATTAAGGCAAGGGAGCTCGCTGCCCTAGTTCGTTGAATTTGTCTGCGTCTTTGGGGAATTTGATCATGGTTTTCTATTTGTGAGCCAAAACAGACTGGATATTGGGAAATTTCTTGAAGATAACTTTGATATCGCGGAAACCGGCGCGAGGCAGAAGTTCCATCATTAGGCCGCCGATATTGTCTCTGACGTACTCAATTTTTTCAAAAAGCCGGAGGAAGGAACGAAAGAGCAGATTATCACCCTTGTTGAAATCGCTGATCAACAAACGGCCGCCTTTTTTGAGAACTCGATGAATTTCCCGCAGGGTTTTGAATTTGATCGGTTCGGGCATGTGATGAAAAGCTAAAGTGCTGAAGCAGATGTCCACCGACTCGCCAGGATTTGGCAGGGCTTCCCCAAAAGCTTGTTTAAGTTCAACTTTGACGCCGGCTTTTCTTAGACGCTCGTGAGCAATGGTCAAGGCCCGCCTGTCCGGATCAACACCGATCGCGTTGATGTCCGGATACTTCTTTTTCAAAATCTCGAGCAGGATTCCGGTTCCGCAACCGACGTCCAAAACTGTCTCGTTGCCGTTCAGATTGATTGAGTTTGCCACTTTTCTCTTGAATCCCCCGCCCAGACCCATCAAAGAACAGGCCAAATCATAAACCGGCGTCAAAAAATGCCTGCCCAACGGCGGAAGGTATTCGTAATCCGGTTGATAGTTCATCAAGCCTAAGTTTAGTCTTTTTTAGGGCTTGACTCAAAGGCATATCCACCAATAGTCTTGTATATCGGCCCGGCGGGAGTCAGGCGGGATTCCATCAAAAGACATTTCGTGACTGGGAAAGGTTTAACCGTTAAAGTAGCATAATCAATTAATCTGCCGACATTGCTCGCCCCCGTGCCGACATTGATTCCGGCCTTTGGCACGAAGGGACGGGGACCGTGCCAAAGGCGGAGAGGCCAGAAGGCAAGGCAACTTCGGCACCGGGACGGCCAGCCACGGCGTCCGCCGCCCCATACCGTCGTGGTACTTCGCGATAACCTTCAGCGATTTTTTATCTAATGGCAGGGCGACAAAAAGTCGTTTCGCACCGAATGACCTCGCAAGTCCCACATATCTGAACGACCTCTATCTGAACGACCTCGCAAGTCCCACATAAATAGATTATTCGAGGGTAACAGATCGTAGGTTTTCCCAATCCATCTCCCGAATCCAATCCAAAGTTTCCTTGTAATATTGTTTGGACCCACCAGTCGAACTAAGGATCAAATTACGATAAGTAACCGACGGAAAGTTTTTTCTGCCGGTATAATCTAAAAAACTGCTCCAGCGGTAATTTTCTAAAAAATCAACTGCTTTTTGAAAGTTATGGATCGTGCGATTTCTCCATTCGGGCATTATTAAATCAAGCGGGTTGAGGTGAATATAGTAAGGCAGGTGGATAAAATGTGATTCGTCCTTAACAAGGATTGATTTATATCGTCCCTCAAAAAGCGCCCCGCTTCTTTTATGTTTCAGGTTAAAATACTTGGCATAGCCCATATTTAGTTTTCTCATGAACCTGGGGATGCCATCCTTCACGCGTGGTGATAAAAGCAGGTGGTAGTGGTTTGGCATTAAACAAAAAGCGTGGATATTGACCAATAGCTGCCGCTTTTTCTTTCCTGCATGCTCTGTGGGACTTGCGAGGTCGTTCAGTTGACCAAAGGTCCTAAAATTATTGATTACCCAATTCTTATCGTTGAATTCGTAGAGATCGTGAATAAACCTAAGGTGCTCGCGTTCATCGAGAAAAATCTTTCTTTTATCCACGCCCCGATTTAAAACATGGTATAAATCCATACTTGTATTGAACGACCTTCTCTGAACGACCTCGCAAGTCGTTCACAACAAGTCGTTCACAACAACAATGCAATATTAACACATTTTTTATCCACAGGGTTGCACTTGCAAATTGAATACAGGGTTTGATAAGATTGGAGAAGAAATTTTTGAGGATTAAACGAATCTCCGACCAGCAAGCTGGGTTGGAATTATCGAGTTAAAATTTATTATTATTTTGGAGGAGGGAGGATAAAAAATGTCAAAAAAAATAATCATTGCGGCGATTGTCGTGCTGGGGGGGCAATAATTGTCACAGAGTTAATCCACGGCGGCGGCCGGCGCGCGGCAACAAGGGAGTTTGCCCAAGCTTGGGGCAGTGCCAAGACTAATAAAGAAGCCCGAACGGCTTTTGCTAATTTCAAAGAGAATCTACGAAAGAATCAGTCTCTTTTTTATTTTTCCAAAAGTCTGGCGCACGACAATGCCCTTTGTGACTCTCTGGATATGTCCATTGCTAGTGCCGCGGATCAATGTGCTGAAAGAAGTGGTCAAGAAGGGGCGGATGCTTGTGCGAGAGCCGCAGAGATAACCAAATTACATAATGCACTTGACTGCGGCTCTGACCATATCAAAAAAGAGGAAGTGCCGAATTACGACGAAATGTAGAAAGTTAATGTGATGTCGGACATGACGTCCGACATCACAAGTTCTACGGGGTCATGATTCATCAAGAATTATTCGATCCTTGAATTTTCCTCTCTCTTCTGCCTTTTTCTCTCTGATTTTCTTAACTTCGTCTCTACTAAACCCCTTATAATCAGCAATCGCGTCAATAACTTCAAGCAAATCAGCAAATTCCTCCGGACTCTCGTCCTTCTTGAATTCTTCAATTTCTTCTAATAATTTCTCTTTCAATTTCTGCCAGTATTCGGCTTCATCCGCAGTGTGCGTAATCGGCGTTCCGCCTTTTTTTCGGATATATTCGGGAATTTTATCTCTGACCAACTTGTTGTATTTCATGGTTTTATTATACTCCTACGCCCCATGGCGCTTTTTATAATTGGCAGTGAGGAGCAAAGTGAAAACTTGTTTCCACTTAGGAAAATATTACAGCTTCAAGCGGGCGGCAATCGCGAAATACGTAAGATAACGTTCGAGGTCGGAGAGATTGCTATTATACTCTTTACCGCCTAAAATCGCGTCGCAGAAAACATCTCGAGCCCGGCCTATTTCCAGTAACCGACCCCGCCAGCGCGAATCGGCAAGAGTTAAATCAAAAAGCTCAAGCGCCCGATCAACCGCTTTTTGAAGCCGCTTGTTGTCACCTTTGTCATAATAGATCCTAGCCCGCCCAACTTCACTGCCGATATTCCCAAGCTGTTCCATCAACGATAATTTGCGCCACCTTCCGGCGGCAAGGTCTTTGTGCAAAAATTTATTATTCATCCCGCTAGAGATTCCCGTTGTTGATCCCGTTAGAGATGAATCTCTAACGGGATTGATAGCTAAAGCCATATTACGCAAGCTATCTCTAACGGGATTCATTTCACAAGTTTACCGACTATATTTTTGATCTTTTCTTTGACTTGAGCGTCATCTATCCCCCGAGTTCTATTTCCAAAATTCGGCTTGATATTTATCATTGAATCAAATTCAATAAACTCCTCGCCTTCTTCGTTTGGATAAAGATTGATCCCCCAGACATTATTCTGTTTTGAATTTTCATTTTCAATCAACGCAACCTCTTCATCAATATGCAATTCTCCCCCAATGGCCATAATCCCCCGCTCAATATCAACCGCCCCCTTCACAAGATCGCCAAATCTTTCCTTTGCTATCCGGCGCAATTCCATTCTGGTAATTGGATTTTTTATAATTTTTACAAACATGGCCCAATTTTATCAGTTATTTTATTACCGTGAACGACCTCGCAAGTCGTTCGAACGGAAAATTTATGCACTATCCCATTCGTCGTCAGAAATCCCAGCCTGGCGTAAAATCTTGACAACTAACGGTCTTGAAATGTCACCTTGATGAGGATTAGGAATTCTAACTTTAAGATTTCCCTTAACTATATATAAATGGCGGCCTCCTGGATAGGGGCCGCTAAATCCGAACTTGCGAAATGTCTGGATTAACTTACGCCTTGAAATATTACGAGGCATTTTTCGTGTTTTTTGCAAAACTTTGTCGGGAAATTTCCTGGAGCAACGGTCGGACTTTCAATCCCGGTATGAAATCACCATCGCGCAGTTTCAATATCAACCACCCTTCAAGCACTTCCTGCAATTCTCGCCGGCAATCCTCCAATCTTTTCGTGTTAGACCAAACCCCTCTTAAATTAGGGATTTCGCCGTAATAAGTCCCGTCTTCTAAAAGCTCGTAATGAGCCTCCTGTAATTTTTTAGATATAAATTCAATTAGCATACTGTCAGTCTAACATCGATTAACCGACTAGGCAATATAGCGCCTTTTAACAAGCCCCGGCGGGTATCCGTTCCGGAGACGACCCCAAACGGTCTATCCCATTTTTTCAGCAGCGGACCTCTTAAATCCTTTCTCTTGATTCTTTACCTGAATCTTTTCTTATCATTGCTATCTTATTACTATTTCCCATGACATTTCTTAAATTTTTTTCCGGAATTGCACCAACAGGGGGCGTTGCGGCCGAGCTTCCCAGCGCCGAGATTGCCCGTCCCGCTGCCGAAATTACCCTTGCCTTCTGGCAGCTTGTCCCTTTTGTCCTCTTGGGACATCGTGCCAAAGGCCGGTTCAATATCGGCACGGGGACGGCCAACCTTAAATATCAAATTCGCCACTTGAGCGCCGATGGCGGACTGGAGTTCGTTAAACAACCTCTGGCCTTCGATCTTGTATTCAACCAAGGGGTCGCGCTGGCCATAGGCGCGTAAACGAACCGAGTCGCGGAGATACTCCATTTGTTCCAAATGATCTACCCAGAGTTCATCAATCACCCGCAAGAGCAGCATTTTATCCAGGCGCTTAGCGATTTCAGGATTTTCCGGCACTATCATTTTACCACGATCGTGGTAAAATGATAGTACTTTTGTTTTGATAAAATCTACGATTTTCTCCCGGGTTTGTTCCGGATTCGCGCCCCGATTTTGTTCCTGGGCGATTTGCCTGACCTCCAATCCGAAGTCGGCGCCGATATTGGTCATTGCCCGGATGTTTTCGATTATCTCTTCAACGTTCCAATTGTCAGTTTCGACCGAGGTGTGAAAATTGACGATCTTTTCAATCTCCTCATTGATATAGCCGATAATTTTGTCGCTGACGTCAGTTGATTCTAAAACCTCTCGCCGCAAGCCATAAATCGCTGTTCGGTGGCGGTTCATAACATCGTCGTATTCCAGGACGTATTTGCGGACGTCAAAATTATTGCCTTCAACTTTGGCCTGGGCTTGTTCAATGGCTCCCGAGACCAATCTATTCTCAATGGCCTCGGTCTCCCCCACACCTAGTCGTTCCATCAAGTTCTTGAGACGGTCGCCGCCAAAGATTCTCATTAACTCATCTTCGGTTGAGACGAAAAATTGGCTTGAGCCGGGATCGCCCTGACGGCCCGAACGGCCGCGAAGCTGATCGTCAATCCGTCTAGCTTCGTGGCGCTCGGTGCCGATGACATGCAGTCCTCCTAATCTCCCGACTTCTTCCGCGTTTCCGGGGTTGACGGGGTTACCGCCCAAAATGATGTCAACGCCCCGGCCGGCCATGTTGGTAGCCACGGTCACCGCTCCCAGGCGGCCGGCCTGGGCGATGATTTCGGCCTCTTGCTCGTGGTTTTTAGCGTTCAAAACTTTGTGGGGAATGCCTTCGCGATTAAGATAAGCCGCCAGCATCTCGTTTTTGGCGATTGAGACCGTGCCCACCAGCACCGGTTGCCCTCTCTGGTAACGCTCTTTGATCTCTTCAACCACAGCCAGAAATTTACCTTTCTCCGATTTGTAAATCCGATCAGGCAGATTCTGGCGAATCATCGGTTTGTTAGTCGGGGCGCTGATCACATCCAAGCCGTAAACTTTGTGAAATTCCTCGGCCGACGTCTGGGCCGTGCCGGTCATGCCGGAAAGTTTTTGATACAAGCGGAAGTAGTTTTGGAAAGTAATCGTCGCCAAGGTGCGTGATTCCTTCTGAACCAAAACTTTTTCTTTGGCTTCCACCGCCTGATGCAAGCCGCCCGACCAGCGCCGGCCCGGCATCAGGCGGCCGGTGAAGTCGTCAACAATGATCACTTCGCCTCCGTCAGCTGACGGACGGACCACGTAGTCTTTGTCGCGGTGGAACAGAACATAAGCTTTCAGGGCCTGCTCCAGATGATGGACATAGCGGGTGCCGCCTTCCTCGTAGATGTTTTTGAGGCCAAGTGTTTGTTCAACTTTTTCAATCCCCCTTTCGGTAACCGTGGCGGCTTTTAATTTTTCATCAACATTGTAGTCCTCGTTTTCCTTCAGACGGGGCACGATTTTAGCAAAAGTTTCGTAAAGACTGGTGGATTCGGCGTCGGGCGCCGAGATGATCAGGGGCGTGCGGGCCTCGTCAATCAAGATTGAATCTATCTCGTCAACGATGGCAAAATGATGCCCTTTGGCTTGGGCAAGCTGGGTGAGCTCGTAAGCCATATTATCGCGCAGATAATCAAAGCCGAATTCATTGTTGGTGCCGTAAGTGATATCGGCTTCATAGGCTTGGCGCCGAGTCACTGGCCGCAGGAATTCGTGGACGACCTTAAAAGCGCCCATTGTGTCGCGTGTTTTGTCTAGTTCATTTGATCTCTCTGATTCACTTTTGAATTTTGAATTGTCATTTTGCATTTTGATATTTAATTTTTGATTTCCCTGATGGGCCGGGTCATACAAATAACTTGCCTCATGGTTTAAGCAGCCAACCGTGAGGCCTAGCGCTTGGTAAATCTGCCCCATCCAGACCGTGTCCCGGCGGGCCAAGTAATCGTTGACGGTAACAATGTGAACCCCTCCGCCAGCTGGCGGACCGGTCAGGGCGTTAAGATAAGCCGGCAGAGTGGCCACCAAAGTTTTGCCTTCACCGGTTTTCATCTCGGCGATTTTGCCTTGGTGCAGGACCATACCCCCGATTAACTGGACGTCAAAATGCCTTTGGCCCAGAGTTCTTTTGGCCGCCTCCCGGACGGCGGCAAAAGCTTCGGGCAAAATATCGTCAAGCGGTTCGCCGCCGTTGAGACGATCCCTAAATTCTTGGGTCTTGGCCTTGAGCTCTTCAGATGAAAAAGACTCGAACTTGGGTTCGAGCTCGTTGATCTTGGCAACCGCGGCTTGGAGCTTCACGATGGCGCGCCGGTTGGCGTCGCCAAAAATCCTGGACAAAAAAGCCATGATGTCGTTCATCATAGCTCAAATGGAGTAATAAAAAAAGCTCGATTCATGACTTACTTCTCTCGGCGTGCCCGGTCAGTCATCTTGTCTTTAAATTTTTTGATCTGGCGCTCAAGCTCATTCCTTGCTTGATCAATAGCCGCGTTCAAATCAAAGTGCTCGGCTTGGGCCCGCAGAAGTTTTTTGCCGATTTTGAGATTGACCTCGGCGTAAAACACCTGCCCCGACTTGTGATGGCGCGAGGGCTTGCCGACCTCAACTCTGGCCTCAAGGGTTTCGGCGCCGCCTTTTAAAAACTTGGCCAGTGAACCGACCTTCTCCTCAACAAAAGATCGGATTGCCGGCGTCAGTTCGATATTTTTGGCATAAACGTCAACTTGCATTTAGCGAGTCTGGTGAATAATGCCTCGTAGCACCGTCGAAATTGTGTGGATTTGTCTTATCCTGCATATGCAGGATAAGACAACACGGAGGGCACTGCGAGCCAAATTCATTAGGGTTATGATATCACAGATTATAGTTTCAAAAAGGCGTTACCCCGCTGGTACGAGTTTTGCTCACGAGTATTAACCAGAAAAACCGAATTGAAATCGCCGCCCTGCCGAACAAAATCGTCGCCGGAGATATTGAGATGGTGAAGAACGGCCTCGTCGCCGCCAACGGTTTCAAAAAAGTAAACCTTGCCGTCGCCGGTTTCGCCGTTGGTATAAAACCAGGAAGTTTTGAAAGCGTCGCGCGCCGTCGGGGATACGACTTTTACGGCGCCGAAACAGCCGCGCTTACCCAAATGGGCGTACTGTAAACATATTTGAGGATTCAAGACCAGCCGTTTGTAACCAAAATTATTGACGATATAGACGTCATTGTCGCCCTCGGCCCGGATAAAATCACCTTCCTTCAAGCCAAAATCGGTCGGTCTGGCCGTCCCGGTGCCGATATTGAACTTGTCTTTGACACCCTCCGCCTTTGGCGCGTCCCCCTTGTCCTTCCGTCCCTTCGTGCCAAAGGCAAGCTCAATTTCGGCACGGGGACGCTCCGCCTTTGGCATGATCCCGTCGGGACCTGGGGACTTGCCGACATTCGCGTCCCCGGCCACTCGAGTTAGGACTAAGGACAAAGATATCGGAGTCTCGTTGGCCGTAAAGCCGGCGATCTTATCGCGTTTGATCGGCATAATGATAACTTTGCTGACATCGCCGCCTAGGCCGCCGATAAACAGACTGTCCGACTTGGAGTTTGGTTCGAAGGTCAAGAGTTGCTTTGAGCCGTCTGATTTTAAGATCAAATAGGCAATCTGGAAGCTGGTCAGAGACGGCGATGAAAATTGAACTTTCAAAGTTTTGTTCTGGCCGGACGGGAAATTGGAGATTTCATACCAGCGCGGCTGCCAGTCTTTCAGGGAATCATTGATTAAAAAACTGCCGTTATCATCAAGGTTGCTGACGGTTCTTGACGGGGAGATTCTGAAATTTTTCAGGCCTTCTTTGACATAGCCAAACTTGGCCGGGCCGGCGGTGTCGTTGACAACATTGGCCGCCAGCCAGTGACGGAAGACATCAATAAAGCCGTCGGCAAAACCGTTTTCGGCCAGGGCTTGTTCCAAACTGGTTATGCTGATGGCGTCATTTTTTAAGGTGCCGGCGATCACCCTTGATGACCAGTGCTCGGCCAGATATTCCCCAAACATAATTACTTGGGCGTAATCGGGGCTTAAGTTTTTCCATTCAGTCAGACTGTCCGAGGGGTTGGCCAAGAATGACCGCAGACGGCTTTCAAGGTTGGAACCCTCAAAGATATCATTGTAACCCAGTAAAGCAATGGCCTGTTCGGAGCGCAGCTCGTTGAGCCAGGTGTCGTCGGAGACCTTGCGAAGTTTTTCCTTTTGATTAACCGAGATTAAATGCTGAAACTCGTGAGTAAGAAAAATCTTGGCCCGTGAGTCATCAGCTAACGATTTAACGTTGATGTATAAAATCTCTCTTTCATTTGAAGGGTTAGCGGCGCTTCGGGGGTAAACGTCGCCGGTGTTGAAATAGCCGCCGGCGTTCTCAATCAGAGGCGTGACCAAGACGGTTATTCTGGGATCGCCGTCAATGCCCGGCGTCGGTTCGCTGCCCAAAAAACCGGTCTCGATCGGGTAGATTCGGTTATCAAATTCTGCCGCCAGAGCATTTAATTGGATTGTGGTCTGATCTTTGGCGCTTTGGTTAATACTGTTCCAATAACTGTCTTCAACGTAAAAATAAGCGCGGCCGGATTCCAGACGCAAAGTAGCGGTGAGGCCGGCGCGTTTTTGGGCGTCGTATTGGGGGTCAATGAAAAACGACTGGTTTTGGCCAAGAGTGTCGGCCCGAGCCAAGGTTGAAAAAGCAAAAAATACCAAAACGGCCGTCACCAAAACTATCCATCTTTGAGCAAGCAACATGACCCTCATTATATACTAACAATCGAATTTGCCGAAGGTTTGCTGAGAGCTTGGTGAATAATGCCTTCTAGCGCCGTCAAAATTGCGTGGATTTGTCTTATCCTGCATATGCAGGATAAGACAACACGGAGCGCACTGCGAGCCAGATCCACAATTTTGACGGAACGAAGAATCCTCGCTGACCAGGCGAAGGTTCCAACGAAGTTGGAATCGCCTCAGGGATTCAATCTTACCAGTAGGCATTACATGGCGCCCATGTAAACACTGTTTACATGGGCGCCATGTAAGTGATGTAAGGGGTGATTAGGAGGCGTTATTCACCAAACTCTGCTGAAGCAATTGGACAACTCGGTTAATTCGTTGTACCATTGAGCCAAATGAGGCGTTTAATCTTGTTCTGGGGCGACGTCGCCCTCCTTTATTTCTCGCTCTTAATTTCCCTCTTAATCCGTTACGGTTGGTCGGCCGGGTATTTGTTTAACCTCCAAATCCATTTGGCGCCGTTCACGATTATCTTTGCCGTCTGGCTTTTGGTTTTTTACATCACTAATTTATACGAAATAGGTTTCAGCAAAAACAATCTCCAGTTTTACACCGCTCTCTCTTCTTCGGTTGTGGTCAACGCCCTAATCTCAATCGTGTTTTTCTACTTCGTGCCCTATTTCAGGATTACTCCCCGAACCAATCTTTTTATCTTTTTAGCGACCTATCTGGTCCTGCTCGCGCCTTGGCGACATCTTTACAACCGTCTGATCGCCCAAAGAAACCTGAAAAACAACACCTTGATTTTGGGGTTCAGCCCCCAATCTCAAGAACTCTACGATTTTCTCCTGGCCAATCCCCAACTGGGCTACAACGCCCTGGGCATAATTGACACCGAACATCAAACCGCGCCCGAGGTTTTGGAAAATATCATTCGGGAAAAAAATGTAAAAACGTTGATTCTGGGCCCGGCGGCCTACAAAGTGCCAAAGATTATTAACATTCTGTACAATCTGGTGCGACTGCGGATGAATTTTTACAACCTCTCTGATTTCGCCGAGCGCAACACCGGCCGAGTGCCCTTGGGCGCCATTGACCAGATTTGGTTTTTGAGCAACTTGGACGAGAACAGCAAGCGGGTTTATGAGTTCGGCAAAAGAATGTTTGACCTGCTCTTGGCCACAGCCATAGGATTGGTATTCCTGCCGATATTGCCCTTTATGGCTTTAGCCATAAAGCTGGATTCCAAAGGCAATGTTTTTTACCGCCAGGCCAGGGTTGGCAAGGCGGGCGAGACGGTGACTTTGATAAAATTTCGGACTATGTTTCAGGATGCCGAGGATAAAACCGGACCGGTCTGGGCGATTGAAAACGATAACCGCACCACCCGCGTCGGCCGTTTTATCCGTCGGACCAGGATTGATGAGATCCCCCAGATTTGGAACATCCTAAAAGGAGAAATGTCCTTCGTCGGGCCGCGGCCGGAACGCCCCGAATTTCACGAAAAACTAAAAAAAGAAATCCCTTTTTACGAGGAACGTTATTTGATCAAGCCCGGTCTTACCGGCTGGGCCCAGATTAAGTACCGCCTCGATTTCCGCGGCAGCATGACTCTTAACGACGTCAAGGAAAAAATCCAGTACGACCTTTACTACATTAAGAACCGCTCCTTTTTGCTGGATATGAGCATAATCCTTAAAACAATAAGCATCATCTTGGGCAAAATTCTCAAATAAGAACCACATCATATAGAGATGGCTTCAAAGAGCTCAAAGAAAGAGATGGTTCCAAAACCCGTTTCGTAGCGATATTCCTGATTTTTGAACGAGACAAGGAAGATGAACCAAAAGACCGGAAGTGTAGCAGTAGCTACATTGAGGATCTTTTGGTGAAATCTGACGCCGTCGACAGCGATTCCAAATGAGTCGCCCCACTTCGTGGGTCCCCCGACTCATTTGAAACCTTCGATGCCACAGTCAAAAATCAGGAATTGCAGCAGAAAGGGGTTTTGGAACCATCTCAAAGTATCTAACGCGGCCAAGACCGGCCAAGACTTTTGACAAAAGCTCTGGCCTCGGCTTCAAAGGAGGGATCAATTTCGGCAGCGGCCTTGGCTTCGCTGACGGCACCGTCAATATTGCCAAGCTGGATGTAAGTCGTAGCCAACGAGGCGTGATATTGAGCATCCCTCGGCTGGAGTTTAATAAGCTTCTCGTAATAGCCGGCAATGCGCCGGTAATCTTTCGAATGCAGAAAGACGTTTATCAACCTGATTAAATCGGCCTCGTTCTGATCAAATTCAAATCCTTTATTTAAAGCTGCGAGAATCGTTTCTACCCCACCATCTCTGTCACCGGATTCAAATTGGGAAACGCCCAAATACCACCAGGACAGGGGCACATCGGGATTTAATTCAAGGGCCTTTTTGAAATGTTTAATCGCCTCGGTGTAATCTTTCTTATTCAAGTAGGCTTGAGCGGCTTCGTAATGACTGCGAATAAAAGTGGGCGAAAGTTCTATCGCCCGGATGCTGTTTTCAAGGGCCAGGTCATTGTAGGGTGAGTTCCGATCCGCCCGCCCCAAGAGAATGTAGGAGCGGCTAAGGTATAAATACGGCAGGTAGTCACCCGGAAACTCCCCGGCATTTTTCTGGACATACTGAATCGCCGTCAAAAGTCTCTCCACGGCCTCATCATCCAACTTGCGACTGTTGTAACGTTCGAGAACATACTGCGCATAACGATGCCGGATTTCGTATTTGCCGAAGGTGTTATATTTCAAGGCAATTTTATATTTCTCAAAAGAAAGATCGTGCTGGCTGTTCCAAGAGGCAACAATGGCCCGGGTAGTGGCATAATTGGCCCGCGACGGTTTGATGTCGGTGTAATAAACCAGGATTGCCCCCGCCACCGCAAGAACGGCGCCCACTAAACCTGCCAAAACCGAACGGCCGCCGAGGGATGACGATCGGCCTGGCTTAGACCGGCTGTTTTTTTCAGCCAATTTCGTTTGATTCAAATTGCTGATCAAACCCAGCACCATAAAAAACATGAGGTAGTTGGCGGCAGTGTCGAAGATGAAAAAGTTGTGAATCATATAGGCCACCAAAGTTGCCATCAGGCCAAGGCGCAAAACACCGGTTTCTCCCCGATCAAGAGCTCTGGGCAGTTCAGCTGGCTTGAGGTCTCTGAAGGCGAAAATAAAAATTAAAATATAGGGAACGAAGCCGACAATGCCCATGGTAAAAAGAATTTCCAGAAATTGGTTGTGGGCCCGGTCAAAAAGAGTTTCCGATCCCAGGCCCCGGAAAAACTTGGGATAGAAGTGCTTCGAAAAAGGCAGATTAAAATTCTCCGGGCCGGGGCCAACAGCCAGGTTCTTTAAGGAATCGTTAAACCCGTCAAAGCCGGCCCGCCAGGCCCAAAAACGGGTTTTGACCGTGTAGGCCGTCGGTGAAAAATCCGAATAACGGGAAAGATATTGATTTTTCTTGACAAAATCGGTATCCCTCGACAAATAGAGGGCGCCGGCAATCAAAAAAATCAAAGCCGCCAAAGACATGGTCAATTTTCTCGCCCTGACCGAACCGAAAGTCATGGCGTACATAAAACCAAAAAGGATCACGCCCGTGATCAGCGCCAGGGCCGAGCCGCGAACACCGGTTAGAAAAACGGCCAGCGCCCCAACCAAAAAAACTAAAAGCGAAAAACGGTGCCAGATGGCAGACGTGCTTTTTCTGAAGAAAAGCATCAAAGCCAAAAAGACATTGACGATCATGTAACCAGCAAAAAGTGCCGGATTGCCGATGGTGCCGAAAATTTTCTGACGACCGCCCGAGCCGATGATCCACTTAAGGTCGGTTTTTTGGAGGAAACCGTAGAAAGCCGAAAGTAAACTTGCTGCCAGTGACAGTTTAATGAAGGTGAGCCATTCTTCTTTCTCCTTCAGAACCGCAGTGCTGATCACAAAGAAGGCCCAAAAATGGAGGAAACTGAACCAGCCGCCCATTCGCTCAAGCGTCCCCCAGAAACTGTTGTAAGGGATGGCGCTGGTCAAAGTGGAAACGCCAAAGGCCGCCGTAAAAATGGTCACCGACCACAAAAGTTTCGTTGGCCTCGGCCAGTACGAACGATCTTTAAGCACCAGCACGGCATAGAAGACAACCATGGCCGTGACTATTAAACGGAAGACGACCACCTTGCCAAAGTGGAAAGGCGACATAAATTGCGAAAAAATGACCAACGGCATAAAGGCCGCGGCGTAAACCAAAAACTTGAGAATTTTTGCCAACCTTTGCGGATTAAACATGTTAGTCCATGATATAGCGTTTCAACTTTTTTTTCAAACGCGAGGGCGATCAATTTGTTTAACGTTTATTTTTGAGCTAGAGTTAAATTATGAAAGAAAAGATCAGGATCTGGCTGGATTGGCTGCAGGGTTATGCCCAAGCGGATATGCGCTATTTGGCTAAGGGTGGAGGTTGGTCCAGTGTTAATTTTTTCACCGGCAGTTTGCTGTCAGTCTTTTTGGTTTTGGCTTTTGCTAATTTTTTGGATAGAGAGACTTACGGTGTTTACAAATACATTTTATCCCTCACCGGCTCGCTAAGTTTTTTGACCTTGACCGGCATGAACACGGCGGTAATTCAGGCCGTGGCCCGGGGCGACGAGGGCGCTTTCCTGCGCTCCATAAAAATCCAAAAAAAAT
The DNA here is from genome assembly GCA_964364345.1 of uncultured Candidatus Saccharibacteria bacterium. Taxonomy (GTDB): domain Bacteria; phylum Patescibacteriota; class Minisyncoccia; order 2-02-FULL-40-12; family IGHO2-01-FULL-4-A; genus CAYILQ01. The sequence goes on from CAYILQ010000009.1 coordinate 19,187, forward strand.
GGAATCTGCTTTATGCCGGCGGGGCCTTGCTTTTAAGCGCTTACTATTTCATCAATGCCAACCACCTGTTTGCTTACGGCATCCTTATCGTTGGTCTGACTTTTCCTTTGACGGTTACCTTTAATACCTATGGCGCTTTTCTGGCCGGAAAAAAAGACTTCAAGCGCAGCTCTCTTTACGCCACTCTGGGCAATACAATTTACATTGCGGCCATGGTGATCACTCTTTTCCTGACAAAAAATATTCTGATATTAATTACGGCCTACGCTTTGGCCAATCTCCTGCCCAATATCTACCTCCACTACAAAATCGTCAGGGATTTTAAACCGGCTAAAAGCGAGTCGGCTGATCCAAATCTGTTCAAATATGGCGCTCAGCTAAGCTCGGTGAATATTTTCGGCACCCTCTCTCAATACGTTGACAAGATCGTTGTCTTCCACTACCTGGGGGCGGTCCAGCTGGCGGTTTACAATTTTGCTCTCTTGATTCCCGAGCGGGTGCGGGGCTATTCCAAAAACGTCGGCAGTATTTTACTGCCCAAACTCTCGGCCAAAACGGTCGTCGAGATTGCACCGATATTTTACAAACGTTTCTGGCAGGGTGCGTCCATTGGCGCCGCCATTAGCGCGGCCTATATCCTGACCGCACCGTTTATTTACCGGTGGTTCTTACCTCAATATCTGGAGTCGGTTATTTATTCGCAAGTGATGTCCTTGACCCTCATTTTCACCATCCCGTCAACTTATATTGGCGGTGTCTTTTACGCCCAAAAAATGGTAAAGACCATTTATCTTAGCACCACGGTTGGTCATCTTTCCAAAATTATTCTTTTCATCGGCTTGGGCGCGCTCTGGGGAATTTGGGGAGTAATCCTATCATTTATTCTGACCCACAGTTTAGGGACCTTGTTTAACTTTTACCTCTGGCACCGGGAGGTAAAGAAGTTTAAAGATCTAAAAATTTAAAAATTAGCTTTGGGCAGATAGACGAAAATGCCTTCGGCAAAAAGAGCCGGCCACAGCCGGCCAAGCCAGGGTAAGCCCTCATATAAATATACTGAATGGCGAGAATAATTCTGGTCTTTGAGCCAAGATCGCAAATCCGCCGCTGTCCAGAAACGGAGGTGTTCGGACGGATTAATCCGCCACTGGAGCGGGAATCGTCCTAATAGCAAGCGCAAACGGTGCGCTACAAAGCCCGTGTTGGGAACCGAAAAAAAGACGCCTTTTCCGGCCCGAGCAAAAGCGGCTCGGAGCAGTTCCTCGGAACGAGGGATATGCTCAATAACTTCGAGCAGTAAAATATAATCAGCTGGCGGCAGATTTGCCACCACCTCGGGGCGAGTAATGTCATCCTCTATAATCTCAATTCCGTTTTTCCGCGCCACGGCCAAGGCACTGCTGGAAATATCAACATTAACCAATCTGGTAAAATTCCCATGGGTTTTAAGGTAACTTAAAATCCGGCCGTCTCCCCCGCCGATATCAAGCATAGAACTGCCCGGCCGGGCTAAGCCCAGAATAAGATCAGCCCGGGTCCTTTGAAAACTGTTAAGTTCAGCCCCCAAACCGCGGGTTTCCCAATAGCGGTCATAGTCCGCTCCCAACTGGATTTTGGGATAATGAAAAAGCGATTGGGCAATTTGTTTGACTTTATATAAAAACATCTATGAGCTCTACTTATAAGCGATCATCAGGGAAATTTCTTTTGGAAAATTTTGGATCGGTTTGGCAAAAACGCGGTTCCGATGGGCAATGATGAATTTATGTTTGAATTTCGGCGGCGGCAGTAATCGGTTGAGCGGAAGCTGGAGCGCCGGCGGCAAGACCGCCGAAGCGACCTTAACCAAGCGCGTCAATTTTCTCCCGCCGGCCGGTTTGGCCAGGTAAAAGTGATCAAAAGATCGGAAACCGGCGCGGTCAAAAGCGTTTTGCCAGTCTTTTAACCGATATTCTTTTTCTCCGTTCAGCCGCCGAGTCAATTTGAGATCGGGCGGCAAATTGAATTGAATGTTGTAACCCTGGTCATAAACCGTATCCAGCAGCTCATCTAAATCCTGCGGCGTGTAATGATCGGGCCGAGCTTTATCAAAACAGAGGGCAAAACCGCCCAGTTTCAGCACGCGGTGCAGTTCCTTCAGGGTTACAACCAGATCGCTTGAATGATGCAGAGAGAAAAAATCAAAAACAAAATCAACCGAATTATTCTCTAACCACAGACGATCAAAGTCGCCTATTGCGGGAATTACTTTGTGGGCCAGGTTGCCGGCCGCATATTCGGCCACTTTTTCAGACAGCCGCTCCACAATCGGCCGACAGACCTCAACCGCGTACATTTTTTCCACGCCCGGCAAAGTGACCAGAACCGAGCTAAAGGTGGCCGGCCCGGCGCCAACTTCGACGCCGATGCCGGCTATCTTTTTTTTCAAAAAATGTTTCTCGACGTATTCAAAAAGATTCCTGATTTGAGCGATTGAGATTTCCGGAGCGGCGCCGTCAAAAGTAAGTTTTTTAATAATATCCAGCGGGCTTTGCTCCTGAAGACTAATGGCATAATTAGTCCGATAGTTCTCGGCGGCTTCTTTTTTTAATTCCTCGCTTACGGGCCAGTGTAGAATAGGCATAACCAGACTATAGCCGGTTTACCGTTCTTTGAAAAGAAAAAAGACCTAAATGGGTCAATTATTCCAAGCTGAATCCCTACGAAATTTCGGTAAACTTCCGGAGTTTTTTCATGATTGGCACTTCCGAGGGTAATA
>CAYILQ010000010.1:0-20181 GCA_964364345.1 uncultured Candidatus Saccharibacteria bacterium
GATTGGCACTTCCGAGGGTAATACTTTTTTTACGCCGTCACCAAAAGCAGCTTGCGCCTCTCTAACACTTTTTATTAATTCCGCAAACTCCGCTGGCTCGAGACTCGCACTTTGATCAGTGCCAAACATATTACGGTCCAAGGTAATGTGGCGTTCAATAAGATGAGCACCGATAACCGAGGCGGCCAGTGAAGTAGCGATCCCCTTTTCGTGACCGCTGTAACCGATCGGGATGGCCGGGAAGGCCTGACGCAGTTTGGCAATGGAACGAAGATTGAGCTCTTCAGTCTGGGCCGGGTAAGTGGACACGGTATGCAGCAAAATTAAAGGTACTCCCCGCAAAATATCCACGGCCTCGTTTATTTCCCTCATCGTGCTCATGCCGGTTGAGGCAATCACCGGCCGATTCGTCTCTCGCACTTTTTTCAAAAGTCTGTGGTCGGTTAGCGAGGGCGAAGCGATTTTGTAACAGGGCGGATTGAATTTCTCCAAGAAATCAACGCTGGCTTCGTCCCAGGGCGAGGCAAAACACAATAAACCTTTTCGATGGGCGTAGTCGAAAAGTTCCCTGTATTCGGGCTCGGTAAACTCAAGGGCCCATTTTAAGTCGCCGTTGGTCGAATCCTTGAAATCAGATTTAGTTAATCTCTCAACCGCCTCTTTTGACAGGACTCCCCGCTTAATCGCATTTTCCAAAACTCCCCTATCCACGGCCCGGGGTTTGGCCAGTTCCTCCGCCGAGTAAACCACCGGCACGGTCCGCTTTTGGAATTTTACGGCTTGGGCCCCGGCAATAGATGCGGCATCTATTAATTTTCTGGCGATTTCAAGACTGCCGTTATGATTAATGCCAATCTCCGCCACGAAAAAAACCGGCCTGCCTTTACCGATGCCAATGTCGCTGATAAAAACGTCTTGGGTTTGGGGCGGCTGGCCTTGCGTCAAATATCGGATGGCCTTGGCCACTAAATTGTTAGGCCAGTAAAGCATACGGGAAAAGAATACCACGAAACCGGTTCTGGATGAAGCATTGTTCAATAAGACGAAAAAAACTCATTGAGATGGTTCCAAAACCCCTTTCTGCTGCAATTCCTGATTTTTGACTGCGACGGCGTCAGATTTCACCAAAAGATCCTCAATGTAGCTGCTGCTACACTTCCGGTCTTTTGGTTCATCTTCCTTGTCTCGTTCAAAAATCAGGAATATCGCTACGAAACGGGTTTTGGAGCCATCTCATAGTAGTTGCAAAAAAGCTTCTAAAGAACCAAGTCGTTTCACCAGCTGCTCTTGCCGCCGTCAACGATCAAGTTGGAGCCGGTCATAAAAGACGAGGCGTCAGAGCAAAGAAAAATAATTATGCCGTTATACTCGCCGGGGCGAGCCATTCGACCAAACATGTTCATATCACCAAATTTTTTAGCAAAATCCTCCGGCACGTTTGGTGACTGGACTCCTCCTGGAGAAAAAGCATTAACTCGAATGTTATACAAGCCCAGTCGAGCAGCCCACTGCCTGGTTAACCCCAAAACGCCGGTTTTGGTGGTTACATAGGCAATCGATTTAAATTTGTTCGGCTCGCTGTAAACCCGGTGATCATGGGCAATATTGGCTACCTCGGAAGCGATATTTACTATTGAGCCGTTCCTTTGTCTCATCATCACCGGCGCAACTGCTTTGATACAAATCATCATACCGGTAAGATTGACCTTCAGCTCTTTTTCCCAGAGTTCTATTGGATACTGTTCATAAGGAACGAATAATTTTTTTGATTCATCGGTTCCCACGGTTGGATTCATGGCCGCATTGTTTATTAAGGCATCAATCCTACCAAAAGACTCAATGCATTTTTGAACAGCCGCTTGGACCTCCGTTTCATTGGTAATATCTATTTCAAGATTGTGGAAATTTTCAATTGAGGCGCCACACTCTTTAAGTCTTTTTGAAACTTCTTCTGTTTTGGTATTTAAATCCCAAGAAATAACGGTGGCGCCCGCTTTTAATAACCCGGCGCAGTAATCAACGCCTAAATTGCCGGTCCCGCCAGTAATAATCACGATTTTGCTGTCCAACGAAAAGGATTCTAACGATCTAGACATTTTGGTATATATTATTAAGTTTTTCTTTAGCAAAAGCGAGTTGTTTTTGGGCATCACTTAAATAATCTTTTCCTCGCCAGGCTTGAAGAACGTAATTGCTATTATAGCCTATATCTTTCAGGGCCAAAAAACAACCGGTAAAATCGGCATTACCCGTTCCTAAAAGCATGGATTGGTCAGCGCCGACTCTCCGGTCTTTTAGATGGACTTCAAAAATTTTATCGCCTAAAATTCTTATCTCGTCCGGGCAGTTAAAACCGTAGGAGGTACAATTACCTATATCGTAGCAGACACCAATTCTGGGAGAATTTACCTTATTTATAAAATCCAAAAGTTCTTCAGCTCTTAAATCTGCCTCCAAACCAATCCGAACATCAAATTTATCAGCATACTCTAAAACAAATTTTATATTTTCAAGTGCTTCTTTTCTGACTGATTCGTTTTTAATTGAGGCCTCTTCCAGAAGCGGGATGTTGAATGTTTTAATTTTTCCTGAAGCCGAGGAGATAAAATCTTTAAATAATTTTTCGGAAAAGCTTTTACCGGAAAGCCCCAGCCGGCCGCAGTCAGCCGAGACAACCGGCACTATTTTAGAAACTTCCCCAATCTGTTCTCTAGTTGAACTGTCAGCCCATAAACCGACTGAATTAGAGCCATCTTCCCTAAAATCAACAAACCACTCAATCAAATCAAAACCTAAATCTTTGGCAATTCTAAATTCAACCCGCCAGTCATCTGGAAAAAACTGGAATCTGTTGTCTTGCGGCGGTGACAACCGCCCCTGCATAATGCCTATCGGCCTTTCCATCTTTCCATTCTTATGGTATTATACCTGAATGTCAATCACAAAAATATTCGATTACCCTACTGTCACAAGTTTGGCTTTCTTAAGTTATAGGGTTTTATCCCAATGGCACTATATTTTCAAAAGCAAATCGGTGCGCGATATTGGCATTAAAGATGTTTTAATTAGATGGCTTGCAACTTTAGTTTTATTAATCAAAATATTTTTTGTAAGCGATCTTATTTAATAATCGCGCAATCAATTTTCTCATTAGCTGTCTTAATATATGCACTAACTTTGTTGTATATAAAATTTAAAGATAAAAATCTCCAATGAAAATCGCAGCAGTTATTCCGGCGCGGGGAGGGTCAAAAAGAATCCCTCGGAAAAACATAAAAAGTTTTTGCGGCAAGCCATTGATCGCCTGGACGATTTTGGGTGCGCTCAAAAGTAAATACTTAGACAGGGTGATTGTCTCAACCGACGACAAAGAAATCGCCAAGATCGCCAAAAAGTATGGGGCCGAGGTGCCGTTTTTACGACCGGCTGAATTGGCCATTTCCACTATTGGCATTGAACCGACTCTTAAACACGTTTACCAGTGGCTTTTGGAAAATGAGAATTACAAGGCCGACGCGCTCGCGCTTTTAATGCCCACAGCCCCGCTTCGCCAGACCCGCCATATTGACGAGGCGATTGAGATTTTCAAAAAGAAAAAGGTTGATTCGGTGGTGGCGGTCAACGAGACTCCGGCCAATCACACCCCTTACTGGACTTTGATTTGCTCTCAAAAAGGAAAGGTGTCTCTTTGGGGCGGGGTAAGCTTGAAAAACATCATCACCCGAAGTCAGGATTTCCCCCAAAAATGCTACGCCCGAAATGACTTGATTTATGTATTAAAACCCAAAAATCTTTTTGAGAAAAAACCTAATCTTTATGGAAACAAGGTTGAACTTTACGTTATTCCCGACCTCTCAAACTATGAAATTGACATAAACACTCCTGACGAGTGGGCTGATGCCGAAATGAAATTCCAGAAACTAAGAAGAAAAGGGGGGTTGAAAATATAAAAATTTATTTCTTTTTGGAACCAACCTTCACAAGAATAATCAAATCGCAGACCTCTCTGACGGCACCGTCGCCACCTTTGGCTTTGGTCACATAATCGGCTGCCTTTTTCGCTTCTTTGGCGCCGTCGCCGACGCAAACCGAAACGCCGACAATTTTCATAATCTCAATATCGCCCGTGCTATCGCCGACAAAACATATCTCTGCCATTTTAATTTTGGGGTGATTTTCTTTTAAGTACTCTTTTAATCCGGCAACTTTATTTTTGTTTTGAACCAAAGGGACGCCTAGCTTCCAAGCGCGGGCTTGGACATAGCCGCTTCGCTGGGTAGTTAAAATAAAAACCGAAACCCCGATATTTTTTTTCCGCACAAGGTCTATCCCCTGCCCGTCTTTATGAGAATATCTGGCTGATTCAAAAACATAAACAAAATCCCGGCCAGTATGCTGACTGGCTGCCTCTTTAGTCATGATAATTCCTGTATCAAGGTATAAAGGAGTCAATACTCCATCATTATCAAGAGCCAGAATTTTCACTTTTTTAAGTTTTTCCAAGAGCTGTTTGTTCATCTCATATTTTAAATATCAAAAATTCGACAACCTGTCAACAAACTTATTGAAAAAATCATCTTAATATGTTATCTATAAATTCAGCTGTTTTAACAACTTATTCATTATTCAAGCAATAGCTAACCAAAGGAGGGTTGGATATGTTGGGAACTTTAAATGTACTCCAGCCGAAAATCCATATCCACCCTTCAGAGGTGGTTAAGGATATTTCGGCTCGGGATTTTGAGGGTTTGAATGTGACATTCGTCAACATGCCACTTCGGGAAAAGGCGGTACCTAACACGACTCCCGAAGGACCGCTATTGATGGCCACGAACCTGCGCCGAAACTACGGCGTGAACGCTACGGTGATTGACCTGAATGCCTATCGGATTCAGGATGGACTCGCAGTCGAAAGAGGACTGGAGAATGGGCGGCATCTGACCGACGCTGAAACAAGGAAATTGATTGAGAAGCACTTTCGGGTGCACGCCCGACCTGATGTCGTTGCTTTGTCAGGAATGATTACCACCCTTGGCTGGCAGAAAAAAATCGCTAGGATGGTAAAAGAAATATTGCCAGAAGCGCTGCTTGTTTCCGGCGGTGGATTGGCAACTGAATTGCGCCCGACTCAACTAAATCCCAAGGGTCTGTTTGGTTACATCCCCGAGCTTGATGCCATCGCCCACAGCGAGGGAGATGACGTCATCCTTAAAATCGCTCGTGACGCCAAGGTAACCAAAGAAAGGGGTTGGCAATCCGCTCTTTCAAGTGGCAAACTAAACCCTTACTACTATGCGGAGATTGACGGCAGGTCGCGGCTGGTTTACGCCGGCGATCGACCCCTAAATCTCGATGTCTTCCCGTGGTCTGATCTTTCGCTTCTGGAGGAAGATATCAACGGCTACAAAATTCTTGAGAACTACCTGAAGACACCGGTCTGGGGCGACCCGAGAACCCAGAACAGCTCGGCTACCGACTTTTGGATGAATAGAAGCACCACTTCGGTCTCGTCCCGCGGCTGCCCGTATAGCTGTGCTTACTGCTATCGGGGAGCTCAAGGTGAGCAGAAATGGGGCGTTCGTTCGGCGCAGCATCTCTCTGCTGAAATAAGAGAGCACGTCGAAAGATACAGTATTGACTTCAAAGGTTACCCCGATGACAACTTTGCCGTTACCAGGGGCCGGGTTGTAGAGATGGTACCGCTTTTCCGAGAACTAAAAGAGCAGGGAACTTATTGGGGAACCCACACTCGCCTTGATGAAGCGGGCGGCTTCATTCCCAAGCCAGGAAGCGGAGGCAAGGAATTCATCCTGGAACGGCCGCTCCGGGTTCAGCTCATGGCCGAGGCGGGCTGCCGTTACATTGGATTTGGACCGGAAAGCGCAAGCGCTACAACGTTGGAGGCATTGGGCAAAGGCGGCTTTACTCTACACGCTGGCTTCATGCCGGTGTCGGTCGGCGGCGAAGTCCACTGGTTCCCCAAAGCCATGGTCCTTGGCATCATGCACACGGTGCTTTTCGGAATCCACTCCAACTGCACCTGGATCATGGGTTCGCCAACCGAGACTATTGAAGAACTTAAAAAGACGGTCCGGTTCATTCTCTGGCAAATTGAGTACTACGATTTGCAGGGCATTCCGCCAAGCGCTGTTAACCAGAGGATGTTCACCCTGACTTGGTATCCAGGCACCAAGATGATTCGCCATCCAAAGGTCCGTCAGCGGCTCTCCGAAGTCTTCGGACTGACGTTCATTAAAACCCACCCGACCCGGGAAGAATACGAACCGGTCTTTGATGATAACTTCCAGCTGTATTGTCTGGAGTTGGACGACGCGGTCAAACTTCTTCACGATCCGAGAACCGGCCGACCGCTTCATTTCAGTGATATGACCGACGACGAGTTCATTCGGGCCCGCGATTACGTTGACTCCGGCCAAATTTCCAAGATCCTTGATATGTAATGAGGGCGAATGCCCCCGAGTCAAACTCGGCTTACCGAGCTCAGCTCGGTTTTTTATTGCAACAACTTCTTAACCAATGCTTTATAGCGCAAACCGCAGGAAACTTTGTGCAGCAGAGAATGTTTCAGAACAATCCGGGGCTCTGCTTGTCCATACGCCAAGCTCACTAAACGTCTCTCCTCGCCAGCCGGGAGCATGGGAAAACCGTGCCAGGCATTGGGATGCTGCTCAAAAAAGAAAAGGGAGTTGCGCATATTTTTCACCTGATACAAAATTGTTTTGCGGTCTAAATCATAAACACAAGTCCCGCTGGTACCATGGGGCTGGCGGTTAAAATAAATCAAGGTGGCAAAGTTTGAAAAAATCTCGCCGCGATCGGCCCGCACCGCTCCATCCAAATGTGGTTCTTGAACGCAGCCCGCTTTACCGTAAGTAAAACCAAAACTAGAAATGGTGTTGAATTTTAGACCGCACGCCTGCCGGAAAAGGTCAATCAGTTCGGCCGACCCGGACTCTAGCACGACCTCACGCCAGAGCGGATCAAGGCGGTCGAAGTGACAGATGCAGCCTTGCTGTTTGTTGGCGTCATAGACCGGGCCGACATAGAAACGCTTGCGTCCGCCTCCGGAGGGTTTATCAACGAACCTGAATTGATTGACAGCGGGAAAAGCGCTGACCAATTTTTCAAAAACTGCGTCAAAAAAAAGATCTTCAACTAAACCGTAGCGAAAACCGGCCGGGGTCTTGAAGAGTTGAATTTTCCTGATGCTGTCAGGATTAAAGTATTTCATTTAGCCATAAATCCAATTTTATCTTTAAAAAATATCTTGACCGCTTTGCTGGCCGACTCGTCATTTCCGGCCGCGCTCAACAAGAAAGTGTAAACCGTGTCATAGCGCCCTAGTTTACGTTTAAGGAAAGCAATGGTTTTTTTCCACTGCCAAGCGGGCATGCCGCCGCCCAGCGGCTTGATCCGAGCCGGATCAGAGGCGGTAAGTTCTTGCCACCAGTTCAGTTCGTACAAAGTCCCGGGTCGGATCACGGCCAGGCCGAGGGTTTTGCTTAACCGGCCGCGGGTTTGATTAAGATAGTCGGTTTGTCTGGGGAAAATTGGCTTTGGATCGGCTGTTTTTTGGGCGGCGACGATGATATTGGTCGGATCGGGTGAGCTGTCTTTGACCACCTGATAGCCGTGCCGATTCAAAATTATTTCCAGCCCTTCTTTAGTGAAGGAATGCAGATGAACCAGATAAAACAGGGCATAATTAATATGTTCGCCCCGGGCATTGGGCAAGGCCAGCACTAGGTAACCGCCGTAATCCTGCAGCATGCTTATTTTATCAATAATCTCATCCGGATTAAAAGTGTGCTCCAGCACGTGGTGACTAAAAATCAAGCCAAAGGGTCTATATTCTCCCAATTTTGCCTGCACCGCCTGCTGTTCGAATCCTCCCGCTAAAACCGGCATGCCAAAAGTTTCACTGACAAGATTGGCCCGATGGTCCGAATTTTCTATCCCAACCACAGTTTTAAAGCCATCATCCTTAAAATTTTTAAGCACTTCGCCGTAACCGCTGCCGATTTCCAGGACCGCTTGGCTTTTATCCAGTCCCAACTGCCGGGCTAGATTAAAAGCGATAAAGCGACTGGCTTTGGGTCCGCTCTTGCCCGCTAGAATTGTTTGCGAGCGGATTCCCTCGCTGGTTCGGGGGATTAATTTATCCCAAGCCCGGGCGTAATAGTCGGCCAGCCAAGTTCGGCCGGGACGATCAATGTAGCCCATATAACCGCAGGCGGGGCAAATCCCGTATCTAATTTTTTGGGCCGTCCGCCGGGACTCCAGCTCGGCCACTGGCGACAGGATTCCGTCACAGGCCGGACAATTTTTTTGCTCTACAAAAGGAACGGTCTCATCCACCACCAACCGGCCCACTTTAGTGGATAATAAAAAATCTTCAAAATTAATGCTATTAATCACGAGATGGTCCCTGATCCCTCACCTTCACGGCTGTGAAGGTGAGGGATGAATTCAAGCAGAAAGCTGCCGATTCTCTCCCCCGCTTTACCGTCATTTTTCCAAAGCTGTTGAGCCACGGCGGCCTTTCGCTCCGCCGCCAATAGCTTCGGATTTTCCAAATACCGATTAATCTGACTTACCAGTTCGGCCCGGTTATTGGCCACCAGGACGGCGCCGGTGGCCAGGAATTTTTTCATGTGCTCCTCGTCGTGGAAGCGGCGGACACTATCCCAATAGTTCCTCTCCCCCAAACCATCAAAGTTTATCATAATTTGGGGCTTGTCTAGAGTCAGGGAATCAATCCCCAAAGTGGTGGCTGCCCAAATGACAATGTCGGCGTAATAGATCGAATCAACTAAATGGAGTTTATCCTGGGGAGTAAATTCCGCGCCCTTACTTTGGGTTTGGGAAGTGGCACTATGCGATTCAACGATAAAATTCTTAACGCCGCTAAATTCCTTAATTGGCATCGGACGATGAGGATGACTGCGGATCAGAAATTGAATACCCTGATCAATCTCTCCCTGATCCTGGGCCGCCTTAAGCATTCGGCACATGCCGGTCTCTTCAGCCAGCGGCGCCAGCGGATAACCGGCGGGTGATATCAGGATCATTTTTTTGGCGGGGTCACCGCCGATTTTTTTAAAAAATTCTTCTCGGCTTAAAAATGGTGCTTTCAAATAATCGTCAAATTGGGGAATACCGCCGACAAATATATCTTCCGCCTTGAAACCATGCAGTTTAATTGCTTCCGCCTTAATGGTTTCGTTGTTGACGATGGTTTTATCGGGTATAAAGCGGCACAGACCCTTACTGTAATTATTGTCCCAGGAACGGATCATGCCCACCACCGGAACGGCTGACGACTTACAGTTTTTAATAAGGAGCTGGTCATAGTCATTGAAGACATCGGTGGTAAATACCGCCGCCGGCTGATATTTGTCCAGATAAGTTTGGTAGAAGCCGGACGGGGTAAATAAATTATCAATAAATCTAAAAATGGTTCGGCCCCATTTTGGCTTTGCCAACCAAGCCGTCAAGATGTTTTTGATGACAAATTTCAGTTTAGCACTGACTGTCGGCTGAGCTTTGAGACGGTCGCGTCTCACCCATTGAATATTATGAGATTTAATCAAAAGGAAGGCGGCGTCATGGAAAAATTTATTCAGCCGCGAGGCCTGAATTGGGGCTTGATTAAAACTTTCAATAACGACATTGGGGGCCGCGAAGTATTCTTTGAAAAAATCTGCTTTCTCGCCGGGCACCAGCAAAACAATTATTAAATCCGCCTGACCGCGCAGAATTTTAAGAACATCCGTATTCAAAATGTTGCGGGAGATAAAGGGATGGAAGCTGGTAATAATAATCGTCTTCATTGGCCGCGGATGATCAAACATTTTCCCAGTACTAGGGCATCAAGTTTACTTTGTTCATAGGCCTTGACCGCGTCGTCGGGCGAGCAGACAATCGCTTCTTCATGCATATTAAAGCTGGTATTAACCAGAGAGGGCAAGCCGGTGATGTTTTCATAACTCTTAATGATATCATAGTAAAAGGGGTTAATGTCTCGGCTGATTAACTGGGGCCGGGCGGTGCCGTCCACATGCACCGCCGCCGGCATTTTTTGTTTCATATAGTCAGTGGTTCTAACGGCAATGGTCATGAAACGGGCAGCCAGCCGCCCTTTATCAATATCGGGTTTTTCATAACAGTCATCGGCCCGCTCGGCCAGCGTCACCGGCGCGAAGGGCATGAATTCAGTCCGTTTTAACTGCTTATTAAGCCAATCATTAACGGCTGGATCGGTGGCCGGATAAAGGATTGAACGGTTACCCAAGGCGCGCGGGCCATATTCCATTCGGCCCTGATATAGCCCCACCACCTTATTTTGACTCAACAACTGACCGACCCGCCCGGCTAAATTTTCCGGCGCCGAAAACCCAATATTGTTATTTTTCAAGTAAGCTTCTATGGCCTGATCGGAAAAAACGTTTCCCCAATACACGGCTTTGAGTTCTGCCGATCCAAAATCCGGCTCATGCCGGCGGGCCGTCGCCAAAGCCGCGCCCAAGGCCTGGCCGACGTTGGACATGCCGGGATGAACAAAAACTTTCTCAATGCCGTCGAGACGCGTCAGTTCCAGATTCAGCTTCACATTCGCGGCCACGCCGCCGGAAAGCATTAGACTATCGCTTGGATAGCGTTTTAACAAATTACGCAAAAGTTCCAGCACCACATCTTCCAGCCGCTTTTGAAAAGCCGCCGCCACATTTTCTCTGGCACTATTACCAAAATATGGCGGCAGCCGCTTGCCCCGGGCAAAATATTCATCATACAAACTGTATAGTTTGGGATGAACCGTTACTTTCAGGCCGTCTATCTTCAGCAAGGCGGCCACCGTTTCATAATACCGGCCAATGCTGTGCGGCAGCGGTATTTCATAAATCTTTTTCAAACTATTCCGCTCGGCCCACCAAAAGGAAGCGGTATTGGTAAAACTGGACCCCTCAATGATCGCTACCAGACCGCTTGGAAAACCGGAGGTGAAGTAGGCCCCGGCGGCATGACAGAGGTTGTGATTAACAAACTCAACTCTGCCCTTAAAACCCCGGGCCCGGAAGCGGCGGATGATGGCGTAAGTGTGCCAACTTACTCGGAAAAATTCCTTAATGCCGGCCAGGCCGGTTTGCCGCAAAAACCTGCCCAGATCAAATGTCTTCGGATTAAGAAAAGACCCGAGATAGCCAAAGCGGGTAAACCAAACTCGCTGATGCTGCTGCCAGAAAAAATAAAAAAGTTTTTTTAGGCCGGGCCGGAAGCCGGAAAAGGAGACGATATCAATGTCTTTTTCGCTGCAACCGGCTATGGCCATAACCGCTTCAATCGAACGATAGGGCGCGCCGCCGTCCATTTTTTTACGGGATAACCTTTCTTCATTTACGGCCGCCGCGATTTGGCCGTTTCTTAAAACGGCCGCGCCCGTGTCGTGGGTATCAATATGTATTCCTAAGATTGTCATGGGTTTTTTATTTCTCGAACAGGCGCATCAACTGCCGGCGATGACTTTTTTGATGGCTCCAACGACATACCTTTGTTCAATTCTCGAAATGTCAGTAAACATCGGCAGGGAAATAATTCTTCGGGCGGTCTGTTCCGTTACCGGGCAGGGGTCAACCGGTCCGCGGTAAAACGGCTGACGGTAGACCGGAACCGGGTAATGAACCGCCGTCTGGACCCCTAAACCGGCCAATTTCTGACGCAGTTTATCTCGGTCATAGTTCACGGATTGGGCAACATAGAGGTGGTAAACATGAGTTGAGTTTTTTCCCACTCGCGCCGGGACTAAGGGCAGGCCGGTTTTTACTATGAGTCTATCATAATAAGCCCCGGCAACCTGCCGCATCCGGGTTAATTTTTTCAGAAATGGCAATTTTAGGTTAAGAACCGCGGCCTGGAGCGCATCCAGCCGCATGTTGTAGCCAAGATAGACGTGGATATTTTTGCCGTTTTGACCGAGATTCCGCAACGCCAAAATTTTCTCATGAACTCTGGGGTTATTAGTCACCACGGCGCCGGCGTCTCCGAAGGCGCCCAGATTTTTGGTTGGATAAAAACTGAAAGTGGCGGCATCCCCCCAACTGCCGGCCATCCGGCCCTTGAACTTGGCCAAGTGGGCTTGGGCGCAGTCCTCAATCACCATTAAATTATATTTCCTCGCAATCGATTTGACCGCAGTCATGTCATTGACCTGACCGTAAAGATGAACCGGCAGGATGGCTTTGGTTTTTTTGTTAATCAATGGTTCGATCTTGGAGATATCCAACCTGAACGATTCGGGATCAATGTCAGCGAACCTCGCCGCCGCGGAGGTTCTTAAAATGGCGGTAACGGTGGCGTTGTAAGCATTGCCTTGGGTGATAACTTCATCGCCCCGGCCAATGCCCAAAGCCACCAGCGCCAAATAAAGAGCGTCAGCGCCGCAAGACAGGCCGGCGCAATATTTGACGCCGATGACTTTGGCCCACGATTTCTCAAACCGATCCACTTCGGGGGTTAAAATAAAATCGCCGCGATCTAAAACTTTTTTGACCTTGGCTAGATATTGTTTTTTTACCCGACTGGTTGACCAGTTTAGATCATTAAATTCAACATTCATGATTATGAGCTCAATGGCGCCTGAAGGCAAAAATGCTTCAGCCCTCTTTTAGAATCAGGGGGATCAATTTCTCAAGTTCGGTTATGACCATTTCCGGGCTGATATCATCAACCTGCCGTTTGGCTTCCTTGGCATCATAAACCCGGGCGTTCATGACATAAAGCTCCGGTTTCCGGCGCGGGGCAACCACAATTCGATGCAGGGGCCCGACCGGCGGCTGTTCTCTCTCATCAATCGGTCCGACGATATCAACCGTCGGCACCTTGAAGGCCTCGGCGATGTATATCGGACCGGTGTCAATGCTGATAAACAAATCAAGTTTGGCAATCAGGGCTTTGAGTTCACCTAAGTCAAAAGCGCCGACGGCGTTAACGACTTTAGTGGTTGGTTTGAGCGATGTTAACATCTCCGTCGTCTCTTGAAGATCGCCGCCAGCGCCCACAATAATTATTTTGGCCTTGTGTTTCTCGGCCAAGTAATCGGCCAACTGGGCAAAACGAGGGGCCGGCCAATTTTTGATTTTGTTCCCGGATGACGGTGAAATGCCGACAATAAAATCGCCAGCCGGATAAACGCCTTGCTTGGCGAAGAAATCCAAAATTTTGGCCTCGCCGGCAGGCGAGTAACTTAAATGTTTGGCGGTATCGCTTGCGTCAATACTGACTGGTTCGAGCATTTTAAGATACTCTCCGGCCGCCAAACGGCCCATCTGATGGTTCCTGGCAACAACAAACTTTTTCAGCATTTTGTACAGCTTCGTCTCATAGGGGCTGAAACCACCCTTGATCGCTGGCGTTACAATCAGGGGAATGCCAGATAAATAAAGGGCGGCAAGGATATTGAAGCGCGGTGAAGTGATCGCGGCAAAATCAAATTTCTGCTTCTTAATTTTATCCAAAAGTTTCCAGAAGTCATCGGAGTAAGTAATAAACTGATCAACATCCTCGTTGCCCTCTAACAGCAAACGGTTAGATTCAATGCCCAGAACAAAAAGCTGACTGCTGGGGCATCCCTGCTTTATCGCTCTGAAAACCGGCGTGGTGCAGATCATATCGCCCACGCCGGCCAATTGAACCACCAAAAAATTCTTCGGATCGCCGATTCTTTTATCGGCTCTGCCCGATTTTAAAAACCTGAAAAAACAGAGGAAAAAGATGAAAATGCTGCGAATTCTGTTATAAATCACGGGGTTGGAAGAAACGCCGCCAGCGGCTAATATAAAATAAAAGGGGTAGATTGGCAAAGCATAGCGGGGAATGGCGTGAACCAGACTGTAAATGACATTGAAGTAAATAATCACCACCAGCAGAGGGCCGAATTTTTTCCACTCGCTTCTTTTAACAACTGCCCCGTAAGCCACCAAAATGATCAGCGCCAGCCATACAAACCGAAGGCCTAAAACGATAAGGATTTTCAAATAATCAGGAATTTCGGGATGCCGGCCCTCGGCAAACATAGGGTGAACGGTGACTGAATTCTGCCAATAATAACCCTCGGGAATAATCGGGCTGTTGAAGCTGATGAAATCCAGCAGTGAAAAGGCGATAAATTTAATCGGCTGGTTCAGCATTCTTTGTTTCCCCTCTTGGCTCAATAATTCATCAATCTCCCCATAATCCAGACCCTGGCGGCGCAGGCGATCAATTTTGGCTTCGCTTAGGGGGGCTTCACGATAAGCGGTTGAGGTAACGGCGTCATCAAAAAACTGGGCAATGTAATAGCCGAACAAATGCCCGGTCAAATGAGACCAAAATTTGGGGAAAACGTTTTCCATCAATTCGGCCCTGGTAATTAAGAGCTCGCCGCCCCGCGGGGCCAGAGCGGCATTCGAGGATTCAAATTTACTTCTCAAAAGCCACGGGATAATGACAGCAGAAAACGCCGCTATTATAAGGAGACTTTTAGCTGCGGCCGCCTTTTTTTGCCGCCAATGATGGAGAAACAAAAAAATAACTACCGGCACTGCGAGATACTGGACAATACCTCTGCTTAATGCCGTCAGACCCAGGATTAATCCAGCCATCATCGGCCAAAAGTAATTATTTTTCTCAACGGTTTGATAAAGCAGCCACCCGAATAATACAACGAAAAAAGTGAACAACGACTCGGTCAATATTACCCCGGCTTGGGTCGCCAGACCATAGAATCCAGCCAAGGCGAGTGAAACTACAGCCGCTAGTCGTGCGCCAATTAGTTTTTCAGCGGTTAAATACGAAAATATCACGGTCAGGCCAAATAGAAATATCTGAATCACTCTTACGGCGTCCAGATTATATCCAAAGATTTTGTAAATCCCCTCCAAAAAAATCGGATATACCGGTTCGATAAAGGTACTTTGGCCCCGGAAAGTAAACCGCCCGCGTTCAATTAAATCCCGGGCCACGCCGTCATAGACAATCTGGTCGTTTGAAACCGGTTCGCCAAAAATCCGAAAATTCCAAAAAAACCCGGACAGAACCGAGAAGCAGAACAGTGAAATCAGAATTGTCTTTCGGAAAATCATCTTTTGGAAGCAAACATAGCCCAATAACCGGCCAGAGCCAAAATCAAAACGAATGACAGCTCCACTCCATGGAGCAGTAAACTGGAGTTTATGGCTGTCTCCTTGCTTACACCCAAGAGCATTAACCCAAGGGTGGCTACGCTTTCATAACTGCCGATGCCGGCAAAAAAATACAAGGGCGTGAAACTGATCACCACCGGGAAGGCGTAGGCAAAAACCGCCTGATACAGGCCAAAATTGATTTGAAAGCCCCGAAATAAAAACATGCCCACCAGAAAAGTCAGCAGCCAAATAGTTAAAGAGAGAAGGATTGATTTCACAAGTTGATGCCGGCGCCTGAATTCTCTGATGGCTCTATAAGTCTCGACAAATTTCCCAAGCATCAAGCTGCCGAATCCGGACGGTTTCCCAGAACGGACAAAACGTTCCAACCTGGCCCCGCTCCAAAGCAGGATGAAAAACAGTACAGTCAAAATCAATAAAACCGTAACAGAGGAAAACAGAAACCAAAAAGCATTATCCACCTTCTTAGACAGAAAAATCAGGGCCACAGAAAAAATAAAAACAATACTCGCCAGATCAAGGAACCTTGCGCCAATCAATGAGGCGAGATTCCGGCCAAAACCAATCCCGCGCTTTCTTACAAAATGGAGATAAGAAAGTTCCCCAATCCTGAACGGCAGGACAACATTGAAAAAGTTTTGAACCAGAACAATGTTCAGCATTTGAGAGAATTTTATCTCTTTATTCAGAAGCAATTCAAAGCGGAACGCTCTTACGACATTAAGCAAAAAGTAAACCCCAAACGCCGCCGTGAGGTACGGCCAACTCACGTCAGAAACCCGCGTCCGCAAATAATTGAGATTTATCTCCCCGGACAAAAGGTAAATAATCAGAACGCCGGCAAGTACGGATATGGCTAGTCTTAGATTTTTCATGTCGTTTTTCTAGCAATAATCATCAGGCGGTCGCTGGCTCTGGTCAGCGATGCCAGCAGCGAGAACGGCAGGAACAAAATCATGCTGAAAAAATTTATCGAGAAAAGGCGAACTGCAAAATTGGGCAGATTATGCTCTGAAAGCCAATAACGGAAACTATGAATAAAAGTATTCGGCGATACGCTGTGTCTTAACTCAATGATTTCGAAACCGGTTTTTTCTAAATAATTCGAGATGGTCTGGCCGCTGAAATCATAAAGATGTCTGGGCGGTTCGCCGCCCAACCAGCGGCTCTTAAAAATTTTTTGACTCCAGGATTCGAAATTCGGCACCCACATTAGCACCCAGCCCTGACTCTTCAAAACACGATTCACTTCTTTCAAGAATCTCATCGGCCCGGCCACGTGACTGATAACAAATTTGAGCCGGACCAAATCGTAGAATCCTTCGGGATAATTTAAGTCTTCAATCGCGCCTTGTTTCAGGTCCAAGTTAAACTCCTTTTTACCGGTATTTACGGCATGTTCACTAACATCAGATCCCTCAACGATGTACCCGCCAATATCTCTCAAATAAGCCAAATCCTCGCCGCTGCCCGTGCCGATTTCCAAAATTTTTGCCCCGGCTGGCAGTCTTTTCTTAATTGCCGACAGTTCCCTGTCGAGAATTCTTTTTTTTATCCGCCATTTTATTCCTTTCAGTCTGATGAAGGCCCAATAATCGGCCGGGTAATACTTGGTCATCTCTCCCAAGCTTGGCCGCGGGTTAACATAAATCAGGCCGCACTGCCGGCATTTTACCACCGAGAAAACCTCGCCGGTGTTAGTCAGCCGGTCCGGAGCGCGCCATTTAAGTTCGGGGTTGTCACTGCCGCAATAGTCACAGGGGATATTTTCCATAATAATAGCCGCAAACATAAAAGCGGCTCAGAACCTTACAGAATCCGAGGTTTGGGAACGTGAGTGATCCAATGTCCGCCTTTCTGTCTAAACCAAGATTGGTTCTGATCAATTTCCCTCAAGTGGTTCCAGGCAAACAAGAAAGCATAGTCAACGTTCGCGAACTTCTCTTGGGGGACTATCGGTATGTGAGTGCCCGGATAATATTTCCCCTGCTTGATCGGGGTATTATCAGTGATAAAAGGAATCAGGTCTGGTCCAATGCCGCAATAATTGGTGATGACCACGCCTTTTGAGGCGGCGCCGAAACCGCAGATTTTTTTCCCTTCTCTTCTTATTTGCCGCAAAATATCAAGCAACTCTGTTCTGGATTTTTCTATGTTCAAACCGAGTTCGAGAATTTTCTTTTCCAAATCAATCTCTTTGGCCAGCCAGGCCAGAACACTGGCCGACACCGGATACCTGTCCCTTCTGCCAACATACATTCGCAACTCGCCGCCGTGAACGTCAATGTGCTCGCAATCGAAAACGTGATAACCAAGCGGTTTCAGCATGTTGTTTATAAAAGTAACGGTAAAATACCAAACATGTTCATCGTAAATCTGATCGTAGGCGGTTTTTTCATAAATATCCAGAAAGTAGGGATCTTCAAAAACGAAAACGCCCTTTTCCCCGATTAACTCCGTTACGTACTTTAAATATTCCGAAAAGTCAGCAAATTGGCAAAAAGTATTAGCCGCGAAAACAAGCGAGACTGGCCCCTGATTTGCAATCTCTCCAACCACCTCGCTGTTTATAAACTTACTAATCACTCTGTGGCCGCGGGAAAATGAAACGTCAGCAACATTTTTTGACGGCTCCACGCCAAGCGCCGGCACCCGCAGATTTTTCCACGCTTCCAGCATGATGCCATCGTTGCTTCCCAATTCGACCACTAAGCCCCCGCTGGTATAGGGTAAAAGTTTTTCAGCCGTCTGACGGAAATGAACCTGCATCCCCTTTGAAGTCGAGGAATAAAAAGCGTAATGGTCATGGAACATCTTTTCCAAAGGAACGCGATTCACCAAACCAATGGCTTTGGTTATAGGGTCGAAACCCAAAATCATATGATAAAAGTATTCATTATCAAATTGATCGGGGGTCAGGAAAGCATTGGCAATCGGCATCTTGCCAAAGTCAATGTATGGTTTCAGTTTAATATCCATCCGAGTAATAATAACCGATCAGGGAAGCGTGATTGCCTCTTAATTGCTCAATCGTTTCCCGCACCCCAAGCCGCAAGCTGCCGTTTGGACAAAAACCAAGTCTTCTGATTTTGGAGTCATCAACTTCATAGGAAAGCTGATTCATAATCCGAGAGTCCACATAATCCACCTTTAAGTTCGGCTGGAATTCTTTTATCACCCGGACTACATCTTCAACCGTGAAGTTGGCAGTTAAGACGTTGTAAATCTCGCCGTCGAAGACATCTTTAGCAATAATAAAATTTACCGCCCGGACGCAATCCTCTAGATCCAAATAAGGCCTCTTTTGCTTCCAGGCCGTTTTCCAGACGGTTAAAGGCAGATCGTTTATCGCCTGCCAGATGAATTTATTGACGGCCGTATGAAAACGGATGCCGGGAGAGTAGCCAAAAATAGTGCCGAATCGGCAAATAACAAACTTCAGCCCTTTCTTACCCAGTTTTTTCAGGTATTGTTCAGCTTCAAGCTTGGACTGGGCGTAAGGGCTTTGGGGCTGCAATTCAACACATTTCTCATCCACGCGCGAAGCCTGACTGCCGTAAACGCTGGTCGTCGAAGGGAAAAGCAATTTCACTCCGTGCTTCAAACAGTAGTCGGCAAGTCTTCTAAGACCGCGGGAATTAACCGAATCAACCTCTTCGGATCGCTCGTGGCTTGATTCGGCATCGGTTAACGCCGCCAGGTGAATGGCTATATCAATATCTTTAAGATAAACGTTGAAATTGGCGGTTCTGATGTCATCTTCTAAAAAATGGTACTGAAACTTGTTGGGCAGGTTGAAAAGAGAATGGTATTTTTGACTTTCCAGATTATCCAAAAGAAAAATGCCGCTGACGAGCTCGGGCGGCAAATCCCTCATCAGCCGCGAGCCGATATGGCCCAGAGCGCCGGTAATCAATATGTTTATTCTTCGGTCGTAGGTCATCTTAAACTACTTGCCGCCCAACATCCGTAAGCGGGTGAGGCGAAGTCCGTCTTTCAGGGAGTATTTGGGACGCCAGTTGGTGAGGTAATGAAATCGCGCCGAAGACAATAAAACATGCCCCACCTCAATTCTTTTCTTAAAATCAGGCCAACTGATGTATTCCACTTTACCGCGGCCGAACACCTCGACAATCGCTTCGGCTACGTCCTTGATGCTGTGGTGCTCATGGTGAGTGGCAAAAAAAGTCTCGCCATAAAGTCTTGGATTATCAATTGCTGACCACATGGCCTCAATGGCATCGTCAACAAACATCAAGTTCCTGGTCTGGGCGCCGTCTCCATAGATAGTTATCGGTTTCCCTCTGGCGGCTTGACTTATAAAGTAATTGACAAAGCCGTAGTCCGGGGAACCTTTGCCGAAGGGGCCGTAAAGATTGGCAAATCTTAAACAAACGGTCTTCAGACCGTGGACGTTGCGGAAAATCCGATGATATTTCTCGGCTACGCTCTTGTTGGCTGAATAAATATCGAGCGGCCTCTCGACATGGTTTTCATCCGCCAGATCGCTTAAAGTTTTACCCAAAACCGTGCTCGAGGAGGTGTATATCACTACCGCCTCGGGGTTGTAATTCTTCACCGCCTGCAAAAGCTGCAGGGTGCCGATGCAGTTGACGTCAGCGTCAAAAATCGGATCGTTCAGCGACAGGGAATGTGAAGTCTGGGCGGCGCAATTGAAGATCACCCTTTGACCGGGAACTACCTTTCTTAAAAAATCGGCGTTTCTGATGTCGCCCTTGATAAATTTAATCTTGGCGAGAACATCTTTGAGGTTCTCCTTGAAACTCTTAAGCCGCGGGTCCAGAAAATCAACCACCGTCAGTTTAACTTTGGGCTGCTTGAGGCAAAAACGGACTAAATTGGCGCCTAAAAATCCAGCCCCGCCAAGGATCAAAACGTTGTCGGTTTTCGACGCCGGTTTCCTAGCTCCCATGATTTTGGATCATAACACAGCGCGCAATTTTCGGAAATCATATCGCGT
>CAYILQ010000011.1:0-19242 GCA_964364345.1 uncultured Candidatus Saccharibacteria bacterium
AAGCTTGCTTGGCACACAAATTCCTTCCCCCCAACCCCCTTCCTTTTTGCCCGCCCGAGCGTCAGGTTTCGTTCCTGCCGCGCGAAGCGCGGCAATCAAGAGTTTTGCTCAAAAAAGGTTCGAGCGGCGTTCAGTAATTGCGACCACTCACCCAAAACCCGCCTTTGCAGGCGGGTTTTGGGGTTGGCCCGGTGATAGCTCATTCAAACATCAACTTTTCGTCGGCCCGGGTGTAGGAGTAGATCTCACCCTTCCGAAACCAGTGAGTGATTTCCCGCTGGGCTTCCCTTTTATCGCCTGAAGCGTGGATGATGTTGCGCATAGCTCGCTTGTTGGCATTGGCTAGGATCACCGAATCAACCGTAAAATCCCCTCTTATCGTGCCCGCCGCGGCATTTTGAGGAATAGTATCACCGACAATTTTACGGACTACCTCAACGGCATTGACACCACTTACCACCATAGCCACGAGTGGCCCCGATGATAGAAAATCAACATTCCACTGCCAGACTAGCTTGCCTATTTTTCCTGGGTCTTGGGTACCCATGGTTTTTTTAACATCAACTTTGTAGGTCTTGCAGGTTTCAATCGTCCGATTACCCATGGCCAGAAGTTGTTTGTCATCTGTCCGGTAGTGCTTGCGGATGTGGCTCAAGGGCGGTTTTTGCAACTTGAGAGCGATAATTTTAAGACCACGCTGCTCGAAGCGCTTAATAATCTCTCCCGCCAAACCACGCATTAAGCCATCGGGTTTGATCAATACTAAAGTTTTCTCTGAAGGATGGTGGATCTTCATTGGCGGCTGGGTTCAACAAAATAACTCTGGCCGTCGAGCATCAGTTCGATCGTGCCATTGATATCGGTACGATAATATTTTACGCCCAAACTTTCAAGCCGATCGAGAACTATTTGATGGGGGTGGCCGTAGCGGTTGTCGGCGCCGACTTGGATGAAAGCCAGCTCGGGCGTGACCGCTTCCAGGAATTCCTCGGCGGTTGAGGTCTTGGAACCATGATGAGCGATTTTGAGAAAATCGGAATCCAAGTCGGCGCCGGTCGCGACCAGCTTTTTCTCCACCGGCGCTTCGATGTCGCCGCCTAAAAGCAATGAGTTCTGGCCATAGACCAACTTCAAAACCACCGAGGCGTCATTGGGATTATTTTTTACCTGGCCGGCGCCGACTTGATCGGGGTAAACGACAAACATTTTAATCCCCAGACCCAGATCAACAATCTGTCCGGCTTGGGCTTGAGCGGTTTGGGCTTCAGTTTTCAGTTTGTTCCACTCGGCATATTCCGGGGTCTCGTAGGGATAATAGTTTTCCAGAACTTGAGCGATGTCGTATCTTTTGAGAACTTCAAGCAGCCCGTTGACATGATCGGCATGGGGGTGAGTCAGGATCAACAGATCAATTGAGCGGTCGTGGAAGGGCATGATTTTGGATAATTCCTGAATGATTTTGCCGTCCGGCCCGCCGTCAATCAGCGCTTGATTGCCGTTTGGCGCTTGGATGAAAATGGCATCGCCTTGACCGACATTCAGAAAATACACTCGCAAGAAACTATCCTGAAAAGCCGCCGCCCGGACGGCAAAAAAACTCACGGCTGTTGCCGCGGCGATCAGACTAAAAATTAACCAGCCGATTTTAGAAACCACTCGTTGGTTAGTCATGAAAACCTGCCAGTTGTTAGGCCCTTCTTAAAATCATCCGTAAAACGAAAAAGCCGAAAACATAAACCAAAACTACGAGATACCAGGAGAATTCCATCGAGACCGCGGCCCAGGAAGGTTTTGCCAGAAGACCGATCAAACCGAGTTGGATTGAAGTTAAAAGCCAAACAAAGTAACCGACGAGTTGGCCCAAAAAAGGCAAGATCATGCCGGCCAGCCCCATGGCAAAACCCAAAAGCATGGCGTAGGGCACCAAAGGCAAGACTAAGATATTGGCCGGCAAAGAAACTAATGACAGATTTTTGAAATAGTAAAGAAGCAATGGCAGGACGAAAATTTGAGCGGCAAGGGTCATGGCCAGAGTCTCGCCGAAACTCAAAAACTTGGGCAGCCGCCAGCGCCTGGCTTCGAATTTTTCCTCAAGAACCGGGAACAAGTAGATCAGACCGAGAGTGGCCATGAACGACAGTTGAAAACCGACGTCATAGCGCAAAATCTGGGGGTTCAGAAAAACCATCACCGCTCCGGCAAAGATAATGGCGTTGACCGCGCCGTACAATCGCCCCTCTCGCTGGGCCGCCAAAAGCAGCAGGCCCATGATCGCCGCCCGGACCACCGAGGCTTGGGCGCCGGTCAGAACCACAAACAATAACACGCCAACCACTGAAAACCAAAAAGCCGTCTGGCGCCGCAGAAAAAGCAGGAACAACCAGGAGATCATACCCGCGATCATGGTAATGTTGTAGCCGGAAATTGCCAGAATATGGCTGGTGCCGGCGCGCCGGAAATCATCTTGGATTTCGGCCGGGATTTGAGTCTTGGCGCCCAAAAGAATGCCGTTGATAAAAGCGGCGTGAGGCTCGCTGATTGAGCGATTGATCGAGTCCACGAAAACTTTTTTGAAAACAAAAACTTGGCTTAAAAATCCGATCTTTAGACGTTCAACAAACAACAATCTAACCGCCGATGTTTCTATTTCCGGATAACTCATCAAGGTGTAAATGCCGTCTTTGGCCAGATAAGATTTATAGTCAATCCCGTTAGAGACAGGCCGCCCCCTAGCGGCCGTAGCCGTGCCTTCGGCAGGGTGGTCTCTAACGGGATCAAAATCGGATCCGCCTCCGCCAGTGGCGGATGGCGGAGAGAAATTTTTGGGCAGCATCGGCTCGCCGTAAATTTTTATTTGTTGCCCGTAACGATAGCTTGGATAGAGACGAGTGGTGATTAAAACCCGCTCGTCGGTTTTTATTAATCTTTGAGCGGACTCGGCAAATTTACTTCTGAAAACCAAGCGCTGCCGATCGCCTTTGATCTCGGGCTCGCCATCAATATAGCCGCGCAAAGTGATCTTAATTTTGTTTTGAGGATCAATATCGGTGAGCTCGCTTGAGGCCCGGGCGAATTTTTCAAGGACGCGCTGGCGAGCGCTGACCACGTTGAAACGGCCGACACCGAAAAGAAAAAGCAAGGCCCAAAAAGCGACAAAAGCAATTTTGGGGTTGAGAATCCTGGAGCCGCGGCGGAAAAAAACGGCGATTAAAATGGCGCCAACGCCGGCCGCCAGCCAGACCGCGTCTTGAGGAATCAAAAAAAACGAACCGGCAAAGACACCGGTCAGAAAGGCCAAGAGCAGCCACAGAAAAACTTGAGAAGAATGCATGATCTTAAGTCAAAAATTAAACCTCAAAAATCAAAATGACAAATTAAAAGTCAAAAATAAAAATTACCTCCCGCATTTTGATCTTTGATATTTGATCTTGCCTTATGACAGGGCGCCGAGTTCGCGCAAGACGGCTTCAAACGCTTCCACGGCCAGAATCGCTTGGCGATGAGTCAGCTGATATTTGGGGTCGTGGACCAGGAGGTTGCGCAATTTATGGGCGTCCCAGAGATTTTGGAGATTCAAGAACTGGCCGGGTTCAATCAGCATCAACCGTTCGCCCATGGTCTCGCCCGGATAACCGCCGGTCTTGAGAGCGTCGTCAACAAATTTGTCGGCCTCAATCACGGCCAGCTTCCACTCGGCCTCGGTGAATGAGTTAACGTGCCTTTTGATCTCGGCCCAGCGAGCGTCATAGGCGCTGGCGGCCTCGGCCGGCGGGTTAATCTCGGTTTTCAATAAGAGCATTTGTTCTTTGACTTGTCGTCTGATTTTGAACATAACTACGGCAAAAAGGATGGCGAAAATCACCGTTAGAAATCCCAGCCCAACGCGCAGGTTGGCGACCCAAATTTGATAATCGGGATTGCCTGCTAAAGTAAAGGCGGCCAGCAAGAAATTATAGATTGGATTGTTGGTAGGCATAAGCGGTTCGCAAAATTGTTCCTTCGTCAAAATGGTTGCCGATGATCTGCAAACCAACCGGCAGCCCCGGTGATGATATTGACCGTCCCCGTGCCGAAGTTGCCCTGCCTTCTGGCCTCTCCGCCTTTTGGCTCGTCCCCCTTGTCCTTCCGTCCCTTCGGGCCAAAGGCAAGTTCAATTTCGGCACGGGGACGGGCAACTTCGGCACGGGGCCGCAAGGCACTGATATTGCCGGCAAGCCGGCCAGATTGACTTGGACGGTGTAGATGTCGGCAAGATAGGCCGCCAGGGGCGTGTCGAGCTCTCCAAGTTTGGGCGCTACCGTGGGCATGGTCGGCCCGACAATTACATCAAACTTCTCAAAAATTTTGTCAAAACTCTGCTTGACCAAAGTCCGCACTTTTTGGGCTTTGAGATAATAGGCGTCGTAATATCCCGCCGACAGGGCATAGGTACCGAGCATGATTCGGCGTTTGACCTCGTCTCCTATGCCTTCGGCGCGAGAGTGAGTGTAGGTATCAAGCAAAGTTTGGCCCTCCCCTGATGAATGACTGTAACGGATACCGTCAAATCTGGCTAAGTTGGCCGAGATTTCGGAAGGGGCTAGAATATAGTAAACCGCCAGAGCATAATCGGTCAGGGGCAAGCTGACATAGTCAACGTGAGCCCCCAAAGTCTGGAGTTTTGAGGTTGCTTTTTCAACCAAGCCGGCGACTTGGGGATCAAGGCCTTCCGAGAAAAACTCTCTAGGGATAGCGACTTTGAGCCCTTTGATATCCTTACCCAAAAACTCCGTATAATCGGGTACGGCTCTGGGCGAACTGGTTGAATCCATGGGATCATGACTAGCAATGGCGTTGAGCGCTATGGCCGCATCTTCTACGTTTTTGGTAATCGGCCCAATTTGATCAAAGCCCGAAGCCATGGCAATTAAACCGTGCCGCGACACCCGACCATAGGTCGGCTTCAAGCCGACCACGCCGCAAAAAGAAGCCGGCGCCCGGATTGAACCGCCGGTGTCGGAACCCAGAGCATAGACCGCCAAGCCGGCGGCCACGGCCGCCGCCGAACCGCCGGATGAGCCGCCGGCGACGCGAGCGTGATCATGGGGATTGAGCGTCGGACCGTAGGCCGAGTTTTCGGTAGTCGTGCCCATGGCAAACTCATCCAAATTGGTCTTGCCCAGAAACACCGCTCCAGCTTGCTTTAATTTCTTGATCACCGTGGCGTCATAAGCCGAGACATAGTTTTTCAAAATCTTGGAACCCGCCGTGCAAATCGTCCCCCCAATCAGGATATTATCCTTCACAGCGCACGGCACCCCGGCTAAGCTGGAGGCCGGAGGCTGGAGGCCGGAGACTGGAGACTGGAGACTGGAGACTGGTTTATCAAAGACCAAAAGATAGGCATTCAGCGAGGGGTTTTCTTTTTCAATCAACTTCAAAAATCCGCGGCGCAGCTCGGCCGGCGAAAATTCCTTTTTGGCCAATCCCTCTCGGGTTGATCTAATGGTTAATTTTTTAACATCAGCCATGGTTTTCAAAAACCGGTTTCACTTTCAGGTAATTTTCCTTCCGATGCGGAAATTGGCTGATAAGTTTTTCCGGGTCGGGGCCGGCTCCGGTTGGTTCATCTTTTCTAAAAACATTTTCCAAACCCGTCACTTGGGCCGTTGGCTCAACATTTTCAGTGTCAATCTGATTCAATTTGCCGATGTAATCCAAGATCGAGGCCAGTTCATCGGCCATTTTTGCCTTCTCCTTTTCGTTTAACCTAATCCGGGCCAGATTAGCAATGTGTTCGATTTGTTCCTTCGTAATTGACATATTTAATAAAACAAGCTATAATAACCTTATGCTTAAAACAATCTTTGTCTCACTTGTGGGTCTAACTTTGACCATCGGCGGTTTGAGTTTTAATGCCGATGATATCTTAAATGATACCAAAACCGCCGCCAATTCAGCAAACGTTCACCAGTTAGCCACGGCTCTGGAGCTTTACTATTCCGACCACGAACAATACCCGATGGCGTTAAGCACTGGTGAACTGTTAGTTCAACTAGAGCCGTATTTAAGAAACAAACCCTCCGAAATTAAGGGCCTGGTTTACCAAGCAACCGAAAACGGCCAAAACTACAAGTTGAGCGCCCCCCAACCCATCCCTGAGGTTAAACCTCAAGGTTGGTAGGCAACTCGCTATTATTTTGCCCTACCGCTCCTGCTGGCCCAAGGGGGTGGTGGGTGTTTCCGGAAGGTGCTGGGGTTGAGAAAAGCTCCTCTCGGGCTCACTCCGGGCTTGCAAACCATTGAGCCAAGCAAAGCCAAAGTAGCTTAGGGCGCCAAGGGCAAATATCAACAACACCAGCAGCCAATTTTTTTCAGATGGAGTAAGATTGTTCATTTTGGGCAAGATTATTTAGGATGTTTAGGAGGGCCGGTCAGGCCTTTGAGAGGCGACCAAGAGCCATCCGGCCAGATAT
Source organism: uncultured Candidatus Saccharibacteria bacterium (assembly GCA_964364345.1). Classification (GTDB taxonomy): domain Bacteria; phylum Patescibacteriota; class Minisyncoccia; order 2-02-FULL-40-12; family IGHO2-01-FULL-4-A; genus CAYILQ01. Next base: position 6,456 of record CAYILQ010000011.1, read on the forward strand.
AGCCGCCGCTGTGCCAACCCCCGCTTGAGTCTTGCACGTAGCCGGAGACCGGACCGCAGCCAGCATTGCAAATTGCATTAGGGTCATAGGATGACCAAAACCTAATCACAGCCCGAGAAGCATTAAAAGGATTTTTGCCGTTCCAGCCGTCGGCGGGATTGGTAACAAAGCCACTGGAGTCAATGTGCCAAGTCGGTTTGCCGCCTCCGTCATAAAGCTGGCAGTCGCGGAATGGGGAACATGCCATATAGCCTTTTGAAGAACCTGGGCTGCTGTCTTTCCACACAGTAACATAACTGCCATCAGCAGCGGTAATCCGCAGAGTCGTTGAGCTTTCTTCTATTTTCCCATAAAAACTCCTGCCATCTGGAAATTGAACCACTGTGTTTCCATTTGCAAGTTTAGTTATCGTGATGACTCCGTACCTTTCAACAACCAAAACATTTGCCGGGCCGCGGTAGAGCACAGTCTGTTTGTCAGCTGAAAGAATAGCTCTAGTCCCGTCGCTGTAGATTATCTCAAACGTCCCATCAGACAGCTGGCTTTCGTAGACTGCGGTCGGCCGCGGTTCGCCTTTTTTATAGATCTCCACAATCTCTCCCTGATAATAGAGTCCGGAAGAGCCGTTGGCAAAATTTTTAAGAACGAAGCCTTGGCCCAAATTATTTTCCCCGATGACTTGGTAGCCGGCTGGATCTTTGTCCAGGATTGCCTGCTTTTGAGCCCGAGAACCAAATTTCAAAAGCAGCTCCTCGTTGGGTTCGTCGAATAAATCAAGAAAATTCGTCAAATTAATACCAAACGCCTCCGCGGCATCATCAAATATATCATCCCAAGCCTCAACCACATCCTCAATATCCCATTCTGCAACGGCAGTAAGCTCTCCTTTCACATACACTAGGGAAAATAGTTTATCACCATATCTTATTGATTTAACCGTAAACCCCTCCACTACCCCGTCTTCCTCCAGCACGACTTGAGTTATTCCGGTATCCAAATCGAACTCAAGGCTCAACTTAACATTGCCTACTGTTACCACTGCCTTGCTTTTGGAGCTACTGGGGTAATCAAGAGCTGCAGAAACTGTTTCCTTGGTTTTGGGATCAATATATTCTAGCTTTAGGGATGAATTGGAGGTGTTAAATTGAGCCGTACCGATCTGTTTTCCGTTCGACGAGTAAAGAGCATAAGTCTCCCATCCTCCACTAATAGTCGTAGGGTTGGTAGCAATTTTAATCTCGCCATATAACGGTTCTGTCACCAGAACTGCCGGTGAGTTTAGATTTCTGTCCCTCATAAAAGAAACTAGGCTGGTGAAAGTTTCACTAGCCACCACAGTCAGCCGCGGGACATAGTTGACTGGAGGGGCAAAAATCTCTGAATCATACGGTACTTTGTGGATTCTGACAGTGGTAATGATATAATCTCCCGGTTTTAGCTGGGCAGTAATGTTCATGATTGCCACTCCGTTGCCATCCAAGCTCGCCCACTGCTCCACTGGCTTTTCCTGGCCATTGGTGCCAGGGGTTGTCCTTAAACTCGGTAATCTGGTATCTGCCGGTTGGCGAGTATTCCGTAATCTGGTGCAAAGATACGCCGTTTGCGTCTTGGGCTGCCCAGTCACTGGATTCTAAATACTGGGTGGCTTCCCCGGGAGGCGTATAGGTATATTTCACAGCCAAAGTAAAATTGCCCTTATCAGTTAAGGCCTGAAAGACATCGCCTTTTTTGAGCGCGGAAAGATTGGCCGAGCCAACCGGGATAATCTCTAAACTTGCGGGATTGGTTGCCCCACTGCCTGCTCCAAAACTGCGAAGAAAGCTGGCTTTTAACCCAAGATACTCAACCGTTCCCATTGTTACCGAGGTAACCAAAAACCCGGTTCCTAACACAAAAGCCGTTATTTGCAGCTTTTTATTTAAAGACTCGCTCAAGTTTGCTTTGATCTCTGGTTCTGGTTTCTAAAATAGATTTACTTTTACCTAATCATATCAGCAAACTCCCGCTCGTCCAAAACCGTTATCCCCAGCTTTTTGGCTTTGTCGTATTTGGAGCCGGGTTCGGATCCGGCGACAACATAGTCGGTTTCTTTTGATACCGATGACGAGGTGCTGCCGCCGTGTTCGCGGACAAGTTCTTCGGCCTGCTCGCGGGCCAAAGTGTCGAGAGTGCCGGTGAAAACAAAAGTTTTACCCTTGAGTCTGTCAGATTTCTGGGCGGTCTCCTGTTTCAAGACACGGACACCTATCTTCTCAAATTTTGCCAGCAGTTTTTTATTATAGTCGCTCCGGAACCACTTATAGATGCTTTCAGCCACTACCGCGCCGATATCTTTGATCTTGTTCAGCTCGGCCTCCTCGGCCGCGGCCAGCTTTTCAAGGGCGCCAAACCTGCGCGCCAAATCAAGGGCAGTTTCTGAACCAACATGAGGAATGCCCAGAGCAAAAATGAAGCGATCGAGGGCCACTCGTTTGCGCGACTGGATAGCTTCAATCGCGTTTTGGGCAGATTTGTCAGCAAAGCGTTCAAGATTCAACAGATCCTCTTTTTTCAAAAGATACAAATCAGCGGCATCCTTAACTAAACCGACATCCATCAGTTGATCAATGATTTTAGGCCCAATGCCGTCAATATCCACCGCTCCGCGGGATACGAAATGATAAATCCCCTCTCGCCTGATGGCCGGACAGTTTTTGTTGACGCACCTGTGGGCGGCCTCGCCTTCAATCCGCTTGACCGGGCCGCCGCAAGCTGGACACTTGGTTGGGAAATGAAATATCCGCTCCTGGCCAGCGCGCAAGTCTTTGAGGACTTTTTTGACATCGGGGATAACGTCGCCGGCCCGACCCACCACCACCGTGTCGCCGATCCTGACATCCAGGCGGCGGATTTCGTCTTCGTTATGCAGTGTTGCTCTAGATACTGTGGTTCCGCCAATCTCGACCGGCTCCAAAACGGCGATTGGGGTAAGGGTTCCGGTCCGGCCGACGCTGACGATTATATCTTTGACTTTAGTCGTAGATTCTTTGGGCGAAAACTTATAAGCCATCGCCGCCCGCGGGGCCTTGCCAACCACGCCCAGTTTTCCAAACATCCGGTTATCGTTGACAATTACGACTATGCCATCAATTTCATAGTCGAGTTTATCCCGATGTTTTTCCCAATAGTCACGGAATTTTTGGACTTCGGCCAAGTTTTTGCAAAATTTATTATGTGGGTTAGTTTTAAACCCCAGTTTGGCAAGGATCTCGTGTTCGTCCTCGTGAGTTTTTTGGCCCAAGTCGGTTTTCAAAGAATAGGCAAACGAATCCATTTTTCTGGACACCGTAACCGCCGGATCAAGCTGTCTGACCGAGCCAGCGGCAAGGTTTCGGGGATTGGCGAAGATTTGGTCACTTTTCTTCTTCTGCTCACGATTAATTCGGTCAAATTCTTTTCTGGTAATAAAAATCTCACCCCGAACGATCAGATCTCCAGCCTCCAGCTTCCGGCCTCTAGCCTCTAGCGTAAGCGGTATTGCTTCAACGGTTTTGAGATTTTGGGTGACATCCTCGCCAACAATTCCGTCGCCCCGAGTGGCCCCGGTTTGCAGAATGCCCTTTTCATAGACAAGCTCGATGGCCAGGCCGTCAATCTTCAATTCGCAATAGTAGCCGCCAGCGGCGGCTTTGGGGTCCAGCCGACCTAAACGCTCTTGCCACTCTTTTATATCTGCCTCGCTGAAGGCGTCGTTGAACGAGAGCATCCTCTCGGGATGGGTGAATTTGACAAACTTCTTAAGCGGTTTGCCGCCCACCCTTTGGCTTGGCGAATCGGGCGTGACCAAATCTGGAAACTCTTGCTCCAAATCAAACAACTCTTTCTTGAGCGAGTCCTCCACCGCCTCCTCAACAATGGGCCTATCCAAAACCAACCGCTGATAACGGTATTTATTGATTAGTTTCTTGAGCTTATCAAACCGTTGTTTGGCTCTAGTCTTAGTCACTTTTTCCTGGCATTCACAACTAAACTAAGATCCTTCAAAATTTTCTTAACCAATACATCATCTATTTCGTTGTGCCGCGGAATTGTTGATGTTTTATTGTCTCTGGGATTAAAAAACACGGTGTGTTTTGGGCCTTCTCTTAAATGAACACAACCGTGTTTCTTCAAAATCTTCAACAAATGAGTCCGTTTCATTAACTCATGAATCTAGACCGGGCCATATAGATTCTCTTATCACCCCTTTCGGCATTGTCTTTTCCGACAATGACCGGTTAGCTTCAAGCACTAAATCCAGGGCCTCTTTAAGATTTTCCTTGGTTTCTTTAAGAGTCCTGCCTTGGGTGTTGACGCCCGGAATTTCTTCAACCCAGCCCAAATACCACTTTTTATGTTTCTTATAAACAGCGGTAAACTCCATGTTTCAATGATAACTAGCTGGCAATCACAAGTCAACGGCATGCCCCCGAGGATTGGCATCCTATTTGATCGAAGTTAGTATTCCGCTGGAACGTTCACAATCGAATTAATTCGGAAACCAAAGAGTATACTTTTTCTATATATTTGCTATCGAACGATCTATTTTTTTTGGTGTACATATTGGCTAACTTTATTAATTCTTTAGTATATTCTTTCGGTATTTTAGTATTTAACATCACCCCTTTACTATTTAAAAGTTTCCTGCCTAAAGCACCATTTGGGAAGAGGGAACTTACTGCCGCTTCTTTAATAAGATTTACAGCATCGGAATCATTCGGATATTTTTCATTTACCAAATTTATACTTTTACCATCTATGGTTCCTCCTGTCCCGCCAGTATGATTTTTGCTGGATGGCAAAATATAAACAATAATATCTTTTGAGGGTGGGGGCGCATCATATAATTTGGCAATGGTTGCATTGATTGATGCGGTTAAACTTCTATTATTTAATTCTTTTTGAAGTATCGTTTGCCGTTTTTTTAACAGAGGAAGCTCTTGGTTATAAAATTTGTTGAATTTTTCTTCTAATAAAGAAAGTGAATTTTTCATGACAACGAAATCCACTTGCGGCAATTTTTTCTCTAGAGTCTTCAAGGGATTTTTATCAAGAAAGATTGGCTTTAGATTTTGTCATTCCTTAGCCAAAATAGCACAAAACAACCTAGTCTGGGAACCTTATTTTGACACTGAACACAAAACAGTTTACAATATTTACGCTCTTTCACACTTAAATATTAGGGACTTTGGAGGGAATAGTAATGAAAGAACTGAAGCGAATTTTGCCCTATCTGAAAGAACACAAGTTGAAAGTTTGGATAATTTGCCTTGGTTCAATGGTCTTCGGAATGCTTCGTCTCGTTGACCCCTATATTTACAAGGTAATCGTGGACGAGGTTTTATTGAAAAGCTTTGCCGGGAATACTCAACCGGAGGTGATTTTCAGAATCGTCCTCTGGTCATGCCTGGCGATTTTCCTGCTCAGGATCAGCAGCAGTCTGATCCAAGCCTACTACACCTATTTGAGCATGGAGGTCACTAGCAAAGTTGAAATGAAGATGTTCCGAGACGCCTTGGCCCATCTTCAATCATTGGACATGACTTTCCATCACAGCCGCAATTCCGGCGAGACCTTGGAGAAAATCAGTCGTGGGATTGACAGCATCACGAACATTCTCCACGGCGATATAGCCAAGTTCTTCCTGCCAAGTTTCTTCAACATTGTCTGTCTGACGGTTTGGATATTTTATGTGGAATGGCCATTGGCAATAGCCGCGACGTTCTTCATCCCCTTCCATCTCTATTTCTCCCTCAAGAAAGCCAAACCGATTTACCAAGAACAATGGGAGATCAACAAAGCCTACGAACGGATCTACCATCGTGCCTTTGAAGGCATCTATAATATTGAGGCGGTTACTTCTTTTACCGCCTCACCCCAAGAATTAGAACAGTTCGATCGTGAGCGTAATCCGGCCCTGCTCCGCCAGATGAAAATCGCCCGCTGGTGGCGGGTGCTGGGATTTTCCACCTCGTTTTTCGAGGTGATCGGACGGATCGCGGTTCTTTTCACCGGCACCTGGTTAGTGATCAATAAGCAAGTAACGCCGGGAGACATTGTAATGTTTTTAGCCTACATTGGTATGCTTTATCAGCCAGTAATGGAGATGATCACTATTTCTGTGGCCATGCAACAAGGCCTCTCGCGGATGCAGCGGTTCTTTGACATTCTGGATACAAAACCAAATGTCTACGACCTGCCCGGCGCTGTTGAGATGCCGCCACTTAAACATGCCATCGAGCTCAAAAATGTTTCCTTCACCTACGATGGATCAGATGGATCATCGGAAGTGATCCAAAACGTAAATCTGACCATCACGGCAGGCCAGAAAATCGCCGTGGTTGGGCCGACCGGCGCCGGTAAAAGCACCCTGGCTAATTTGATCCAGCGTTTCTACGATCCAACCGCCGGCTTGATCATAGCTGATGGTACCGACTTGCGAAAAATAACCCTTAGATCCTTGCATCAAGAAATCACCATCGTGCCTCAGCAAGCACTGCTTTTCTCAAGATCCATTCTGGAAAACATCGCCTACGGGCAGGAAAACCCCGATGAAGCCAGAGTCAGAGAGGCCGCTAAGGTAGCTAACGCCAGTGCTTTCATAGAAGAGAAGCCAACCAAGTACCAAACCCTCATTGGTGAACGTGGAATAAAACTCTCGGGCGGCGAGCAGCAAAGGATCTCCATTGCCCGAGCGGTTTTGCGGAACGCCTCGGTGATAATCATGGACGAGGCCACTTCGCACCTGGACTCCTACAACGAATCGCTGGTCCAGGATGCTCTGTGGCGCTTGATTGAAAACAAAACAGCGATTATTATCGCCCATCGCCTCTCCACCGTTCAGAGGGCTGACGCCATCGTAGTTATGGACGATGGTAAAGTCGTTGATTTCGGATCCCACAAAGAACTCATCAAGCGCTGTCCTTTATACAAAAAACTGCATGGATTGCAGTTTCAGATAGCCTAGCTAACCTACCACCGAAGCAGCCTAGCTAGCAATCACTCCGCTTTCAGCGGAGTTTTTATTTCGGACTTACCTCTTTCCAGACCGAGGCGGCAGGAGCAAAGAAGTAGTACAACCAGCCCGCCTGCCGATATTGCGGGCCGAAGTCTTGGCGCCACCGGTGAAGGAGTAGGAAGTAAAGGGGCGGCAGGAGCAAAGAAGTAGTACAACCAGCCCGCCTGCCGATATTGCAAGCCGAAGTCTTGGCGCCACCGGTGAAGGAGTAGGGAGTAAAGAGTTGGGTTTACGGGATGAGGCGTCAAAGACAAGTTCGACTTCGGCATCAGGGTTGCAGACGTAGCCGTCTTCGTCGGTGGCCGTCGGGAGGAGTTACTTCCTGTAAGCTTCCCGGCGGTGACCGACTGTGGCAAACAAAGCTGTATTGGCATCTACAAAAACAAAAAGCACCCGGTAACGACGGGTGATGCGAAATGAAAAAGGGAAAGGATGATCTTTGAGTTTTTTAACCTGGAGCCGTTTGTCCCGCCAGTTTTGCCGAAATCGCGCTTCTTGTTGTTTGTAGAGGCGCTGGATGCCCGAAGGCAAGTCGCGGAATTTCCTTACAAACTCATCGGCGTAGACAATTTTCATAACTTTGTGTTAGTGCGACCTGTTCTCCAATCACGCATAGCTTGGGTAAGGGAGTTCTTCAGCTCCTTGGGGTTGATATAGTCACTGAATGATTCAGTTGGTATGGCAGCCTCGATTTCTGACAACACTTTGCGTGAAAACTCGGACAGGGATAGGCCGAAAATTAAAGCTAAGCGGTTTAAACGCTCTTTTTGCTGTTTAGGCAAATAAATGGTAATAATCGAGTCCATGACGCAGTTTCTACCGTATTAAAATACATCGAATAACAAAACAATTCAAGATTTTCTGGTCAGGTGACTGATAAAAAGGACCTACCGTTTTTATCTCCTTTTATCTCCTGCCTCCATTCCTATTTCGGACTCACTTCTTTCCAGACCGGGGTGCCTTTGGAGACGGGCACGATCTTGGAACGGCCGCAGGTGTAACCGTCTTTGTCGGTGGCGTTTTCGGTGGTGGTGTAATTGGCGGCGGCGGTGAAAATCCAGGTAGGATTTTGGAGAATTGAGTCAATAATGCTGTCAGTCTGAAAATCCCAGGCCCAAGCCCGCTGACCAGTGCCGCCAGTATCAGAAAACACGGTTTGGTCAGTGAACTGGACTGTTTGGTTCACCCGGGGCGCGGCCGGCGACCAAGTAAAATCAACCGCCGGATAAGGATGTTTGGGCGTCTTCCACTGTTTGCTGACTGGAGAGACGGTGGCGGTGGCGGTGCAAGGCGTACCGCCGCTGGCATTGGCGCAGCTTAAAGTATAGGTAGTGGTGCTAGTATCCGAGCCGTAGGCTTGAGAACCACCGGCGATGTTTTTGGCGCTGCCGCTGCCGGTTGACCAAGTATTGTCATTGGGGCTGGAAGTGCCGACACAGGAAGTCGGACTATTGCTGGTCGTCCAAGTGATAGTCCCCGAAAGCGGCGTCAAACCAGAGGTGGGATTTACCGTCAACGTGCAACTCGCCGCCGGTGCGGGAGTTGGCGTAGGTATTGGCGTCGGAGTCGGAGTGGGTGTCGGCGTGGGGGTTGGCGTAGGGGTAGGGGTGGGAGTTGGTGGCGGAGGAGGATCTGTGTAACACTGCTGAACTTCGTAATACGCCCCAACACAACTAGCATATTCAGCTGGAACGCAGTTCCAAACGCTTGGAGTGTTTAACAAAACATAATCACACTGACCGGACTTACCAGCCGGCACATTATTGAGTGTTGACGACCATTCTCTAACGCTATAACCACTACCTACCCAGAGAGCGTCAATCCAGTAGCCACTGGGTGAATAGCTGCCAGTTGGCCGGTAATAATCTATAGAGCAAAATATGTAATTGTCCAACACCTCGGTTGGGGGGCATTGAAAAGCTAAAACTTCGGACCGTTTAGACGTCGTCGGCAGAAAAAAAATAAATACTAATGATACGACAAATAAACCCTTAGAATATTTTTTTATTTTAGATAGGCCCAGCATTTTTGTTACTTTCTAGTTTGATAAGAAATTGTTACTGAATTAGCAGTTTGTCCTCCTTTATCAATTATAGTTACTACTAGAGATTCCACGCTCTTTGCCGCAGCTAAAAAGGTTTGATTTTCCCTGTGGTAAATTTTACTCATCGTCCAGCCAGATAACGATTTCAGATAAGCTTCATAGTCAGCCTGTATTTTATTCGCTGGCACCAAGCTTTGGTACACTCTGGTGGCCCAAATTCTTCCGTCCTCAAAATCAGTGTTGTAGTTTTCAACAATCTTAGCATCCGGCTCCATAAAAACGCCAGCCGGAAAATATTTGGGAAGTTGGCTAGATGGAACATTTGCTATCTTGAAAACAGGTGTATTTTGTGGGCTATTTTCTGAACTTTTTTGCCATAGTTTTCTGTATGGCAAGACAACAAAAAACCCCAAAGACAAAACGATCAAAACTATAACTAAAACAAGGATTTTGTTTGTTCTGTTTAACGCTGCCATGTTACTTTAATTATAGGCCTAACATAAAAATGTTTAAATGCTCATTGTGAACAAAATAAAAAAGCCCGCGGAACAAGAGTTCTATGGGCTGGGAGGTACAGATAGTTTTGGCTAAGGCATAATGATCTTCGGATGGTTTCCCAAGCGGTCCGTGGCAAGGGCAAGACTAGAAACTGTCAGCGATATTGGGTACTCGGCCGGGAATAGAACCTCCAGTACAGAGCCATCAGGAATATTCCTGAAGACTTCTCCAACATTCACCCTGACAATTCCTAGAACGTTGAGATAGAACCTGTTCAAATACCTCTCGTCGATGATTCTGCCTTCATTGACAATCCTGATCCGAACCATAAATCGGTCCGGAATAACAGGAGCCATAATGAGATCAAGGTCTTCCGTCGGCCAGGGGATGAGCAGCGAACTCACCTTGGTGATCAAGACTCTAACATCAACTGGTTCACCGGTTGGCCTCCTCATTCGGCCAACGATTTCTTCAACACTCAATTTGCCCTCAGGCAAACTGGTTAGGCCAACTTCGAACCAACTGCCATCAAATGGTCCCTCGTTCCACATGGGAGGACCATCTGGTGCAGCTGACGGCCAGATTTCAGCAACGATTCTCGGTTCACGAGTCCCCTCCGGTACAAAACCTGGGCTAACCAGAAGGACGGTTCGAGAAGGATCAGGCCCGATGATATTTTGCCCAAAAGACGAGCTAGCTATCAAGAGAGACAAAACAGTAACTACCGTTCCGCGCATACGTTTTCCCTCCTAGATCAAATGTCAAAAAACAGGTTTGGCTGTATTATGCCACAAGGCACTTGGCTATGCAAGCAGTTAGCACCATAGCGCAACCTACCCCCAAGTATACCCCCGGCGGGGTTGGAATTAAACAGAATTATCAACACCTTTAATGCAAGACAAAAAATGATTTAGATCGGCTGGGGTTTGTGGAGTTTGTTTTGATCTAATAGTCAAAAATGATATAATTCGACCGATGTCAAAAGAAAACTGGGACAAGATATTTTCTGAAAATAGAGAGTTCAGTCCGCTTAATGAGATATTTTTGGGAAAACTGTTAAGCCGGATAGGAGAAACTGCCGGAAAAGAATTTAAAACAGTTATTGATTTAGGGGCTGGCACCGGTGATTCAGCGATAAAATTCGCTAACCGCGGGTTACTTGTTCAGGGACTAGACTGGTCGGAAACGGCTTTAACTAAAGCAACCGAGGCAATAAAAAAGCTGGGGCTTGAAGAAAGAATTTCTTTGACCCAAATGGATCTAGAGAATATCGACCAAGAACAAATAATTTACAAGCCGGCTGATATTTTATTTTCCAAACTGACTTATGCTTTTATAAAAAATAGGGACAAGTTGCTAGATAATATAAAAAGCTTGATGTCTCCCGAGAGTGCTTTTGTTCTAATGACACCGACCACCTACAAAGGCGTTAACTACGGCAAAAATGACAAGTCAGAGATAGCTGTTGATTGGGATGACACCTTGAAGCTGCTGAATGCTAAATTCGCCAAGATCGAAGTGTTTCATCACGGCTACTTTGGAGAAAGGGGCGATTTAGTAACTTTCATAACTACAAAATAAAAAAGCAGTTGTAGTTACAACTGCAGAACTGTCGGGATTTCTTCGTCCGCTTCGTTACTGAATCAAAAGAGCGGTTTCGTCAAAAACTTTATTCGTGCAACCACCACCATTGCAGCTTTCGGAACAGTAGTTATCACCACTGCAATTTGAGCTGCAAGCTTCCAAGGCTTCCCCTACTACATGCCTCCAGAGATGAGGATCAAGCGCCCCGAAAGCCGATTCGGCAACTTCAACCATTTCCTTCCGATTACCAATGTAGGGCGTTTTGGTCGGATCATGATGCAAGAACCGGCCAAAGTTTTCCCAACAGAACTTATGGTAATCAATGGTGTGCAGGATGAAGCAATGCCACATCTCGTCTATTTCCTTTGACGGCGGCGAGCACGGGGTGCTGATAACCCCGCAGAGATACAAGAACTTAAGCATTTCGACGAAGACCATCTCGGCAACTTCTTCGCTGACATGGTTATCTTTCATGTAGCGGCGCATTACCCTTTCGTTCCTGTAAGAAAGAACAGCGTTCATTGAAACCGGTTTGCTTAATACTTTCTGACTTGTTTGCAGCATTGCTTTTTCTCCCCTCTAAGTAAAAGAACTGCTAACCAAAATAAATAATAAACCGCCACAACGGGAAAGTCCAATACTATTATCAACACTCTATCAAAAATCCCGTATACCCCCGGCGGGGTTGGGATTAAACAGAATTATTAACACCCACATATCGATTTTATCAGTGTTGCGCTTATTTGTTGAGTCTACGCCTCCCTCCTTTGACATTAGGCGGAAGCAATGGGTGAAAAGGGGCCAGGCCCCTTTTCTGCGGACGGTCTGAGCTCCCGCTAAATTAGAAATTTCAGGGTCAAAATCCGGTTTTTAAGTTATCTGACCAAAAACAAGGCTTCTAATTTGCGCTCTGACACGATTTTCAGACCCGCGACGATACCGGATACCCACGAGAGCGGTTGAGCAGGAAGAGTTTTCTCCAAGAAGGGTGGTCCGCGGGCGGCTGATATGATTTCCGTTCTGTCTTTTGAGAGGCGGTCATGACCCAAGGCTTGTGCTCATCACCGATTTAGAGCAACGACGTCAAAAAAGTGGTGGGACGAGGTATCAAAAACTATAGTTCTACTTCGGCCGGACAAGTCGCGGGATAACACCTCAATGTTCCCCCTTTTTGTTTTATACAAAGCCCCAGATAAATGATCAACATTAGTGACCCTGAGCTTATCTCAAAACTCCATTTCTACTGCAATTCCTGGTTTTTGACTGTTGCATCGAAGGTTTCAAATGAGTCAGTCGAGGCGAAGGTTTCAACGAAGTTGGAATCGCCTCGGGACCCACGAAGTGGGGCGACTCATTTGGAATCGCTGTCGACAGCGTCAGATTTCGTAAAATGTCCTCACCGTAGTTACTACTACGTTTCCGGGCATTTTACTCATCTTCCTTGTCTCGTTCAAAAATCAGGAATATCGCTACGAAAGGAGTTTTGAAATGAGCTCGGAGTGAGTATATCACCCCATTGCATTAGAACATTGACTCCAAGAAAAAAACGCCGCGTGAGTTTATGAGCTTATACGCGGCGTTGGGCTATTCCTTGTTTAACAGGGATGCCCTGATTTTTGGATACA
>CAYILQ010000012.1:0-17594 GCA_964364345.1 uncultured Candidatus Saccharibacteria bacterium
GCGGGCGCAAGCCCGCGCGGAGCAGTCAATTCCGACAAAGTTAGTTTTGGTGCCGAGGGTGGGATTTGAACCCACATGATCTTGCAATCGTCAGCTCCTAAAGCTGATGTGTCTACCAATTTCACCACCTCGGCGACAGTTTAAAGTTAAGTATAAAAGAAAGATTTTGCTTTTTGATATTTTCGCGCTAGACAATATTCGAAACCACCAACCAATAGCATAAGCAAAATTAGGACTCCAATTTATATTTACTTTACATAACCTTTTCACATGATAATTATAGTTAAGCCGAGTAAAAATGCAATGAAAATATAAGACCCTTGTTAAATTTTTTCAAACCTAAAACCACGCTTAGCGTGGTTTTAGGTTTTTAAAGCAAATTAGCTGAAAAACGTTCGGGCCACCAAGTTGGAAATGGTCTGAAGGATAACGCCGATCAAGAATATTACTAAAGCCCCCAAGATTCCGTTACGGATATAGGCCTTCCCTTTTTTCGCCATATCCTCACTGCCTCCAGACGTCATCCAAATAACGGCGCCGATGATTATGAATATCACCGCCACCACGACGCTGATTACGATCAAGAATCTGGCGATCTTGTTAATTAAATCTTCAACCTCGGCCAGACTCAAGCCGGCACCGCCGATGGGATTGGTCGGCTGGGGCAAGGCGGCCAACACCAAAAACGGTATTGCCACCAGCGCCACCGGCACCGCCACCTTCATTATTTTTTTCATAGTCTCCATATGACACCTCCTTCTGTAAAAATGAATTCAAATATACTTACAATTAAGGTTTAAGTATTGGGGCGGACTTAGGTTTCGTGCAGGTTCCTGTTCTTGGCACTTTGTTGATTAACTTTGGATCACAAGCCAAACCACTGGCACAGTCACTTTTGTCAATACACGGTTCGCCAACTAGGCCGCCTTGTTTTCTTACGCAAATGCTAACTTTCTTATCCCGGGTCTGGCTGCACAATAAACCTTCTCCACAATCACCGACCTCGCAGGAATCACCAATTTGCGCCCCGCCGCCTGGGCCCGGGGCCACTGTTCCGAAAAACTCACCCGTGACAATCACCCCGATAGTGTTGATTATAACCCCGGCGCCGACGATCAGCAATGTGCCGATCAAGGCGCTTCGGAAAAGGCCTCTGGCTTTAGCCACGGCATTGGCGTTAAAACCGGAGGCAAAATAGATAATACCGGCGGTAACCAGGGTAATCACCGCGCCAATAATCCCGACGGCGATCAAAAAATTGGCAATCAGGGTCAGGACATCTTTGATGTCATCCGCCGTCCAGGGCTCGGGTGAGGCCAGTGGGGCCGGCTGGGCCGAAACCAAAAACGGTATCAGTATCAGTAGCGAAATTAGGATTAAAAATTTCCTAGCCATCGGCATAAAATCTACTTAATAATACACACGCTAATCGGCCCGAAATCAAAACCCAAACGGCAGAAGAATGTGCGGGTGACAATGGCGGCAAGGGTGTTGATAATCACCCCGGCGCCAAAGATAATCAAACCGCCGACGACGCTGGCGCCGAACCACTTGCGGGCCTTGGTCACCGCCGCCGGGCTGGCGCCCCCGCCGGCCAAGGTTATGCCGCTGGCGATCAAAGCAATCACCAAAATCACCGGCCCGACAGTCACAAAGAAATTACCGATGATGCCGACAATCCACTGAAGCTCAAGCAGACTGACCGGCTTGGCCCCCGGTATGGGCGTGGTCGGTAAGTTAATAGGAATAGGCGCCGCCCGACCAAAATCAGCCAGGACGGCGAAAAGCAAGAGATTCAAAACTATTTGGAGGATTAAGGATTTGTAGTTATAAACTTTGTTCATTTTGTCATTCGGCCGGTTATTTTTCGGTCGGCGGGAAAATTACTCTAGTATTGACACCCTCGCACTTAAGCGGCAACAGCGAATAATCAGCGCCCAGAAACCCGGCAATCGTGGCGATGATAATATTGGTGGCGATAATCACGGCGATGCCGATAACCACCCACAGTAAATTCTTCCTGGCCGCCCCAATTTTGGTTGGGTCGCCGCTGGCCCAAAAGAACCTAACCCCCGCTATCACCAGAGCGATGATCATTACCGCGAATATCGCCCCGATCAGCCAGCAGGCGATACCGGTAATTATATTCTTAATACTGGTGATTGTTAAATCATAACCGGGGGGTTCATCTTTCCCCGGACCACCACCAGAACCAGTCTGGCCACCTCCTGAATCTTGACCACCGCCGGTACCGGCTTTTTCGACACAGGCCCCACTTTTATTACAGGTTTCGCTGGCTGCGCAATCTGTATCAGTAACACACACAACGCATTTTCCGTCGGCAGCTCTGCATATTAAACCCGACTTACAAAGTGGTTCTTTAAGGTTCTTATAGTTCTCATAATCGCAGTCGCCGTTTAATCCTCCTTGGGCAGCGGCAAAGGGAACATTGAAAAGGAAAGACACCAATAGACCGAGCAGATAGAGAATTGAAACTGTCAAGAATTTCGATTTAGAACCCATGATTTATTATACCATTCATCTCCCTAACTCTAAAATACTTCTTATCAATATGAAGAACCCCTTACCGATAAAGATTATAACCAGTCCGATGACGGCGTAAAGCAGGGTCTTCCGGCCGCGGTCAATCATCTTGGTATTGCCTTGGGAGAGCATAAGCAGGCCGCCGCCATAAATTATGGCCACCACCGCCACCGGAATCGCCAATTTATAAATCCAAGCTGCGATTGATTTGACCAAACTAATCAGGTCATCATTGGCAATCGGGTTTTCAAAGATAATCTTCTCTCGAGTAACAGTCTCCTTTTCGCCGTCGGTTGTTCTGCCGCCATCTTTGCCTTTCGATTTACCGCACTCTTTCTGGCAATCAGCCTGCGTGGGATACCTACCCGCTTGATCCGAAACACATTGATTATTCTGGTTACAGCTGAACTTCTGTCTAGGCGCATCGACAATATTAACAACGACTGGCGCGCTTTTTAGCGAGAAGAAATACTCCGCGCTTGACGGACTTTCCACTTCAACAAAAAACTTATATGTGCCGCTTCTGTTAATCCCTGCTTCCGTTGGGATCACGGTTAAGACAATTTCGGTATCTCCGTTGGTTAGAGTATAGGTCTCCTGCTCATCAATAATACTTAAACGATTATCACTTGCAAGGTAATAAAAAGTCGCCATATAGACAGTTTTGCCAATGGTACAAATAAAACCGCTCCTATTCATCGTCACTTTTAACGTCAACTCATCAGTAACATTTGCCGAGTTTGGCAAAACATTGAAATCTTTAATGGTGTAGGCGCACTCAATTGCCCAGACCTTACCACCAACAAGAAGCCCAAAAAATATCAAAACGGCGGCAATGAGCAGAGAAGGTTTTGAAAATTTCTTAATCACCGCTAGAATCTATTATAACAATCTTTCAATTCCCACTGCAGGATCGGGTACTGACATGGACGTGGGCAGCAAAAAGACCCGAACAGTTGACTCTTTCGCCGTCTCGGTTTTCACATTCAGCAAATTTCGCCCGGCATTCATTAGCTGCTTTTATGATTTGATCGCCGATGGCTTGATTGCCGAAATCAACCGCCAATGCGCCTTGATTACCGTTGCGTCCACCATAATGACAGGAGTTAATTTTGTGGCTGCAGGGGCCGCAGACCGTGTCCCCTCTGGTATAATTACACAATCCTTTGCTCTTATCGAAGGTAGAAATTTCCCCCAAATCGCCGGTGACTTTTCCCTGAATACAACTTATCAATTGAATCAACTCGGGAGCGTTGGTGGGTGTGGAAGGGACACCATACTCTTGGGCCAAGGCGGCTGGGTTACTGCAAAGCGGGCTGGTCCCGCCGCCGGTGGTGCCGTTTCCGCCGGGGCGGCGGATGGTTTCTTGGCACTGGATTTCATTCCATTTTTTAGAAATATCATCGTCGCCGGCAAGGGATTTGAGGATGGTGTTAGCCACCAGCCAGGAGCCGAACATTATGAAAAGGCCGATGGTGGTGTACCGAAAAACATCTTTGCCTTTGCTGATCCAGGAAGGTCTGGCCCCGCTCAACAAAATCAGAAAACCGGCCCACAAGAACAAAATCGCAGCCACCGGCACGGCGGTCTTGAGGCCAAAATCAATAATGTTTTCGCCGAGCACCAAGATATCGCAGACGGTGCAGGACTGGTTTTCTTTTATATCCTTCGTTTCGGGGTCATCCGCCAACCGCCCGCAATGAACAATCGCCGCTTGAGCCGTGTCGGCAAAAGCCAAAACAAAGATGACCAAACTAATCAGCGCTATGGCAAAGATGGCATACCGTTTCATTTTCTAGTCTTTTAGGGTCTGCTGAATAACGCCTTACAGTACCGTCAAAATTGTGGATTGTCCTGACCCTACAACCCTACATGGCGCCCATGTAACGTGTTACATGGGCGCCATGTAGGGTTCATGTACAAAGAGGGCATACCGTTTCATTTTCCTATTCTTTCGGCAGACTACCCACTACTCACTACAAACTACAAACTATTCGCTATCTATTCCTCTGCATCAGCACATTGACCTTGCTCTCGGCGGTTTGCAAAGCATCCCGGATTGAGGCTCGACCAAAATTTACATCATCTATCATCTCGGCAAAAATTTTCTCAATGGCGCCGTTGTCAACCTGAAACCAAGATCTAGCCGAAAGATTCTGGGTAGCGAAGACTCCCAACTCGGTATCGCTCTGCTGGCTTGAAATCAGATCACGCCGAGCGGCCGGGCGATTGGCGGCGTTGAGATATTTTGTCGCTCCCTCGGCGGAACTTAAATATGTCAAAAACTTCCAGGCCTCAAGGCCGTTTTTGGATTGTTTGGAAACTGTCGGCGCCCAATAGTTGGCGTAGTTGACCGAGGTGGTTGAGTCAATCGGCTGGGGCACAGGCGCGATGGCGAAATTAAATCTGGGCGCCCGGGCCCGCAAAGCCAATATCTGGTGAGAATAGTTGATCATCATCGCCGCCTTGCCCTCAATAAAAGCGTCAATCGAATAATGCTGCTGATCGTCCCAGGTATAAACGGCCTTGGTGGGATTGGCAAAGTCGGTGTAATACTGGAGGGCGACCTCGCCGACGTTTTGGCTGCCGACCGGGCTGGCAAACGAGGCCACGGCATTGTCCAGGTCAGTCATCTGCACCCCGCTTTGAAGCATTAAAAGACCCAAAATATCGGTGGAACGATTAATATTGCGGGCCGTGCCTATGGCCGCTCCGGCCCGGATGATATTGCCCCGTTGATCAGTCTGGGTCAGCTGTCTCGCGCTATCATTGAACTCATCCCAATTAGCCGGCGGCGAGGCGATGCCGGCCGAGTTAAAAATATCTTTGTTGTAATAAAGGGCCAGGGTGTCGGCATATATCGGCAGGGCGTAGATCTGACCATTGAGAGTCAAGTCGCTGACGACAACGTCGGCAAATTGATCCTGAAAATCTCTGAAGCTCGGCAACTTGCCCCGGGTCTCTTTGGTCACGGCCGGCATTGGCTGAATTTTGTCGCCATGCTTGGGCAGCCAAGTGTTGTGCATCAGCCAAATATCCGGTCCGGCGCCGGCGGCGAAAGAGCCCAGCAACTGTTGTTCGTAGTCCTCGTAGCTCAAGCGGCGGTAGGCTATTTTAACATTGGGGTTTATCCTCTCGTAAGCCCGGAGGGCATCGGTGTAATAGCTGCCGTCGTCAAAAACTCCCCAAAACTGAAGGGTTGCTCTTTGGGGTCCGCCGCTTTGGTCAAAACTGCCCAACAGCAGCACCACCAGCAAAACTAAAACAACCAGCCCGGCCACGCCCCCAATAATGTAAAGTTTAGTTCGGCTCATCGTCCCGGTGCCGAAATTGTTCCGAGGTTGACTCGTCGCGACTCGTGATATTTGATATCACGAGTCGCTTGTCCCTTAATCACTCTTGCTTCACTCGCGGCTGCGAAAGCTCGGCAGAGCAATATCGGCAGATAAATTGATTTACTTGTTCACGGCTTTAGCTTTCCCAGCTTCTTAAAAACCAGCCCGTAATGAAAATTGTCCGGTTCCAGTGGGCGGGCATACTCAAAACCCGCCTCGCCAACGACGCGGCGCACAGCTTCGGCGTCGGTTCTTAAATCGTCCGGCGGGCCCAGACCGTCAACGCCTTTTTTCCAGTCAATCACCACCATAGCGCCGCCGGCTTTCAGCACCCGGTTAGCCTCGTTGACCATCTGCTCTTTATTATTTGTCTGAAAGAGAACGTTCTTGAGCAAAACAAAATCCTGCGACTCGCTGGCCAGGCCCGAGCCGCCGACGACTTCAAGGTTTGACCGGACGGTATCAATATTTCTCAAGCCCTCGGTCTTGGCCCGGGCTCGAACAATATCCAAGTCGTAGTCCATAACGTCAATCGCCGTCACCAGGCCGGTCTCGCCGACAAGCCTCGCCAGCAAGATTGTGAAGTAGCCGGCGCCCGAACCAAAATCAGCCACCCGCATCCCAACTTCAATGCCAAAATAGCCGACGGTCGTCTGCGGGTCCATAAAACCGATTGGATTTGCTTGTCTGTTAATAAATCTATTTTACCATCAAGCCGGCAACAAAAAAACCGCGTTGTAAACAACCGCTCACCCCGCCTCTTTGCTCACTTAGTCCTCGCCTGCGCTCGCCCCATAAAAGGGGCCAGGCCCCATTCTTCTACCAGCGGCAATGGCCACAGTCGTCCCGAGCAGGCACTGGGGCGAGGCCCGGCGATCAGACTACCACCACTGAAGCGATTGCGTCGCCTTCGTCAAGTTTCATGATCCTGACCCCTTGGGTGGCCCGGCCTAGCTCCGAGATGCTGGTCAATTCAGTGCGGATGACCACGCCTTTTTTGGAGACGGCGATGACTTCTTTGTCTTCCTCACTGGTAATGTGAGCCGAAACCAGCTGGCCGGTTTTGCCGGTAATTTTCGCGGTTATGATCCCCTTGCCGCCGCGCTTCTGGATTTTATAGGCCGACAGGTCGGTTCGTTTGCCATAGCCGTTGGCCATCACCGCCAGCAATTTGAGTCCTTTGGCTTCTTTACCCGCCGGAACCACATCCGCTCCGACGATTTTCACTCCTTTATCTAACCGCACTCCGATCACCCCGGCCGCCGCCCGGCCCATTGGCCGGATGTCTTTTTCTTTGAAGCGAATAGCCAGACCGTTGCCGGTGGTTAAAATTATCTCATCCGAGCCGGAACTGGTTTTAACCCATTTGAGCTCGTCATCGCCTCTTAATTTAATGGCGATCATGCCGCTTCGGCGCACTTGGGAAAACTCGTCAATGGCCACTTTTTTGACAATGCCGCTGGCCGTAGTCATCATCAAATACTTGGCGCCGCTATTTTTGGCCAACGGTATTACCGCCGTAATTTTGTCAGTCGGCGCCACCTGCAAAAAATTAACGATCGCTTTGCCCTTGGCTTGGCGAGTTGATTCGGGCACCTCATAACCCTTGGTCAGAAAAACTTTGCCCGAGTTGGTGAAAAACATAACGTTGTCATGGGTGTTGGCCACGAAGAAATGGCTGATGATATCTTCTTCTTTGGTGGCCATGCCGATCAGGCCCTTGCCGCCGCGTTTTTGGGATTTCAGGGCCTCGGGCGGAATCCGCTTGATGTAGCCGTCGCGGGTGACCATAAACAAAGAGTTCTGTTCGGGGATCAATTCTTCCTCGCCGATCTCTTTAAGGGGCGTCCGGATAATCTTGGTCCGGCGCTCATCGCCGTATTTGCCTTTGATCTCTTGGAACTCCTGTTTGATGACGGCCAAAATTTTCTTGGGATGAGCCAAAAGATCCTCAAAGTAAGCGATCAGTTCCTTTTTCTCTTTGAGCTCGGCCTCAACGCGTCTTCGCTCAAGCCCAGCCAAGGCCTGAAGGCGCATTTCCAAAATGGCGCTGGCCTGCCGGTCGGAGAACTTGTACTCCTTGATTAAATTTCTGAAGGCGTCCTCTTTGGACTCCGACTTTTTAATCAGCTTTATAATCTCATCAATGCGGTCAAGGGCTTTTTTCAATCCTTCCAGAATATGGGCCCGCTCTTGGGCTCGGTTTAGATCGTATTTGGCGCGCCGAGTGACCACCGCTTTGCGATGCTCAATGAATTTCTCAAGCAAAGATTTAAGGCCCAGAATCTGGGGCTGGATGCCGTCAACCAAACCCAGCACGTTAAAGTGAAAAGTTTTCTGGAGCTCGGTGTATTTGAAAAGCTGGTTCAAAACCTTGCGCGGGAAAGCGTCTTGTTTAAGATCTATAGCCACTCGCAGGCCGTCTTTGTCGGATTCGTCGCGAACGTCTTTGATGCCGTCAACTTTTTTGTCCTTGACCAGTTCGGCGATATGGATAATCAGCTCGGCTTTGTTGACCTGATAAGGAATTTCACTGACGACTATTTGGAATCCTCTCTTCTCGGATTCAACAATATCGGCCTTGGCCCTCATTATTACCGGCCCCTTGCCGGTGGCGTAAGCATTGAGAATGTCTTTCTCGTTGTAGATCGTGCCGCCAGTGGGAAAATCCGGGCCTTTGATGAATTGGGTAATACTGACAATATCGGCATCGGGTTGGTCAATGACATGAATTAAGCCATCAATCACCTCGCCCAGATTGTGAGGCGGAATATTTGTAGCCATCCCCACGGCAATGCCCATAGAGCCGTTAAGCAGTAGGTTGGGGATGCGGGTCGGCAGAACTGTTGGTTCTTGGACGGTTTCATCGTAGTTGTTCATAAAATCAACGGTATCTTTTTCGATGTCAGCCAAAAGCATTTCAGAAATTGGCGCCAATTTTGCCTCCGTATACCGGTAAGCCGCCGCGGAATCTCCGTCAACAGAATTATGGACAAACACTCCTGCCGCTAAGGCAAAGTTGCGGGTACCATCAATAGTTAAATCATAGACATCTTCTCGCTCTTCTAAAAACTGAACATTAATCACTTTGTGGTTCTGGCTGATATACCCCTCCCGATTCAGCCGATCAGTTTTCTCGGAAAATTTCCGATAAATCGGCATTAGAGAAGTTAGTGGTTTCAGATCTCTCGCCTCTTGATAATTACCGTCCCGCAGCATGAATCGGTGGTCCGGGGTGCAACGGATCTTCTCCCCATTGTCTAGGGTCACCTCTACTAATTCGGCTTGCTGTCGGGTTAAACGGGGGTTTTTAATCTCCGCAATTACAATCAGCCCCAAAGCGCTGATGGTGTAGGTGTAATTCTTTTTACCGGCCTTATTTTCTTCCACCAGTTCGCCAAAACTCAAATCCCGCCCGTCGGTCAATTTAACTTTGGTATCTTTAGTGAAACAACCGAAGTTACCCTGGCCGTCCACAAGCGGATAGCGCAAGGAAAAATCCTGGGTCATACGAACCATTGAGTCATAGGCGGCCGTATCCCCATGTGGGTGGTAAGAACCGAGTACTTTACCGATGATGGTAGCTGACTTACGATATTTGGCGCCCGGTCGTAATCCCATCTCGTGCATGGCGTACAAAATCCGGCGGTGGACCGGTTTGAGGCCGTCGCGGATGTCGGGCAATGCCCGAGCCACGATTACGCTCATGGCGTAATCCAAATAGGATTCTCGCATCTCCTGAACTATCTCGCGGGGTTTAATTTGTCCGTTTAGAGTAGTCATCGCGCTACGCGCTCATATAATGCAAATCTACAAATCTACGCGAATGCCGCAAATAGCATACAAAACACACTACAAATGTGTCCACACGAATTAAACCCTATTCGCATGTGCGTA
The DNA here is from genome assembly GCA_964364345.1 of uncultured Candidatus Saccharibacteria bacterium. Classification (GTDB taxonomy): domain Bacteria; phylum Patescibacteriota; class Minisyncoccia; order 2-02-FULL-40-12; family IGHO2-01-FULL-4-A; genus CAYILQ01. The sequence goes on from CAYILQ010000012.1 coordinate 9,777, forward strand.
TTTGTAGGACGCTATTCGCATACTACTTGTCATCTGACAGCGGCAATTTCTGGGGTTGGACTGGCTCGCCGGTTTCAATCCTTTGGTTTTTTTCAATTTCAAAATCGCGCGATCCTTCCTTCAGATTAAAGAGGTCAAAGATATTCGCCCCCAGATCTTTGAGGGAAATAAAAAGGGTGGCAAAGGGCGATTCGGTTTGGGGTTTGCCTTTCTCGGCCAGGGCCCTGGTTTGAGCGTTTTCGGGATTGACTAAAGCCGCGAACTGTCTGGCCGTTGATCTAAACCAAGCAAAACCAATGACCGAGAAAGTGATCACCACGCACAGCCACATGAAAATTTCCCGGATATGGGGCGGCTGCCTTCTGATTTCGTTTAATATGCCTCGCATACTCACTACGAAGTACGAATCTGTACGAAAATACGAATGAGGACTTTTTTATTCGTATATTCGCAACAATTCGTGATTTCGCAGTTTTATAGTTTGAACATTACTAATTTTACTTCCTCGGCCGGCAGGGTTTTTTTGCTGACCTTGTAGGTCTCAACTTCCTCGGGCTTCAAGCCGATCTCTTTCAAAAATCGCTGGGGGCCGTCAAGGCTGATGTTAAGCCCGGGGATTTTGTAATGCATCGGGATGATTATCTTGGGTTCAATTTCCTTGACAATCTCGGCTGCTTGCTGACCGTCAATAGTATAGACGCCGCCGACCGGCGCAAAAAGAACATCAATGTCGCCGATGGCCTCAATTTGCTCATCGGTCAGCTTGTCTTGACCCAAATCGCCCAAATGGCAAAGGCGGATTTCCTCCATTCTGATGACATAGACGGCGTTGAGGCCGCGCTGGCTCCCGCCGACGTTGTCATGGAATGAGTTGACGCCTTCAATATAGACGCCGGCTTTCTCGTACTCGCCCGGCCCGCGGACAATGAACGTCTCCGGACCCGCCCCCGCGATGTTATTATGGTCATAATGTTCGTGAGTAACCAAGATAATATTGTCGCGCAGTCGGGGCGGCCTTAAGCCAATGTCTTTGGAGAAAGGGTCAACAAGAACGCTCAAGTCCTTGACCTCAATCCTAAAACAAGACTGTCCATACCAGCTTATAGTCATAGTTTAATTCTATCAAAATCCACCCTTGCCCGCAACCCAAAAAGATGCTAAACTCCCCGATGCCATGGATCCCGTTAGAGATAGCTTGGACAATATAGTCCCGGCCATCAATAACGCGGATCTCTAACGGGATGGAAACAGCAACCGGGTTGCCGAGCTTGGATGTTTTATCGATGAAGGACCTTCTAAACAAGGCCGGATTTGATTTGCCCCGAGTCGGCCAGACCCTTGAAGGCGAAGTCATCAATGCCAGTAAAAACGCGGTTTTGATTGATCTTGGCGGACTGGGAACCGGCATTGTCTATCCCGGCGAGTTTTACGACAACGCCGAGCTCCAGAAATCGCTCAAGCCCGGCCAGCGGGTGCCAACGATTCTTTTGGACATTGAGGGCGATGACGGCTATCGGGAGTTGTCGTTAAAAAGAGCCCAGATGACCACCGCCTGGCAGGACATCAGAAACAAAAAAGAGAAGGGGGAAGTCATCACCACCAAAGTGGTAAACATCAATAAAGGCGGGCTGATCGTCGAGATTAACGGCATTCAGGGCTTCTTGCCGCTGTCTCAATTGGCCTCCGAGCATTACCCCAAAGTCCAGGACGGCGACACCACTAAGATCGTCCAATCCCTTCAAAAACTCCGCAACACCGACATTCAGGTCAAGATCATTGACTTTTTTGAGGATGAAAATCGGCTCATTGTCTCTGAAAGGGCCATCAACGACGCCCAGATTCTTGAGGAAATAGTTAAGTTTAAGGTCGGCGAACTGGTCAGCGGCGAGGTCACTGACGTTACTGATTTCGGGGCTTTTGTCAAAATCGGGTCTCAACTTGAGGGTTTGATTCACATCTCCGAAATTGACTGGAAATTGATTGACGACCCTAGAGATTTTCTAACGCCGGGCCAGACGGTTCAAGCCAAAATCGTCACTATTGAAGGGACCAAGGTTTCTCTGTCCTTGAAAGCCCTCAAACCCGACCCCTGGGAAAAGATTGAAACCAAATATACGGTTGGCCAGGCGCTTGACGGCAAAATCGCAAAAATCAGCAATTATGGAGCCTTTGTTCAAATCGATGAGAAGATTACCGGTTTGATTCCCCTTTCGGAATTCAGCGGCAAAAAACCATCCGAGGTCCTGACTGTCGGCGACATTCGGGGGGTGGCGATTGTCGCTATTGATCCCAAAGAGCGCAAGCTGCTTTTAACCCTCCAAAAATCCGATGACCAAAAAGAAGAAACCAAGGCCTAAAATTATTCTCGGTCACCTCGTCAAGCTTAAAGCAACCCAAGTCCATCGCAGCCGCAAGTTTTACAACCGCAAAAAAGAAAAGGTCAATGCTGGGTCTTTAGCCAGCGAATTAAGTTAATCAATGAAAACTCTCACCAAATACATCTTGATCGTTTTTATCTTCCTGATGCTGGCCTCCGGACTGGTGGCGGTTTTTGATTCGCCCTTCTCGGCCGCAAGAATTGACGTTTCTTTGAGCCAACTGGTCGGCCAAATCAACGCCGGCCAAGTCAAGGAGATCGTGGTTCGGGGCGACATTTTGGAGATAAATTTGATGGCGGACGACGTCAAAGAACAATCTAAAAAAGAAGCCGGGATTTCTTTGAGCGAAAGTCTGGCCAATCTGGGCGCCGACAAAGCCAAACTGGCCAAGGTTAACATTGAAATCAAAAACGAAAGCGGCGCCCTCTACTATTTCTCCAATTTCCTGCCGCTTATCCTGCCGTTCATTTTCGTGTTGCTGATCTTCTGGTTCATGTTCCGCCAAGCTCAACGGGGAGCCATGACCGCTTTTAGCTTTGGCAAATCCAAAGCCAAATTAGCCGGCGGCGAAGCCGACGGCAAGAAAAAAATCACCTTCAAAGACGTGGCCGGCCTGGTGGAAGCTAAAGAAGAAGTAACCGAGGTGGTGGAATTTCTGCGCGACCCCAAAAAGTTTCACAAACTCGGCGCCCGCATCCCGCGCGGGATTTTATTGGTAGGAGCGCCGGGAACCGGGAAGACACTTTTAGCCAAAGCCGTGGCTTCAGAAGCTGGCGTGCCCTTCTACTCCATCTCGGGTTCAGAATTTATAGAAATGTTCGTCGGAGTGGGCGCCTCTGTAACCGGCGACACTCCAGTATTGATTAGAACCATGCTTGGTACCAAACTTGTATCCATCAAAGAATTTGTGGATAAATTTTATAAAGCAGGCGAAGAAGATTTTACAGTTAACATAAATAATGTTCAAGCCCTTGGCTTTGAACCGGCTAAGACAAATTTTTGGGGATTCAAAAAACCGAAAGATAAACTGCTTTTTGGGAACGTTGGCTGGACTAACGTAAAAGCCGTTTACCGGCACAAGGTTGATAAAATTTATGAAATTGAATACTTGGGCGGCAAAATCAGAACTACCAGCAACCACAGTATTTTTGTAAGAGAAAAAAATTATATTGTAGCCAAGAAGGCAGACGAGCTCAAACCCGGGGATGTTTTGGTTAATTTACCGTTCAAAGTTAGAAGCTCATTCATCCCTGGCGTTGGCACGACTCGCAAGATAAAGGCTTTTCAGTTTTCAGCCAAAGACGTCAATTTGGAAATACCAATTTGGGAAGAGAACAAAGAGCTAATCAAAAAGTATAATTTCGCACTCACTAATCGGGGGACATTGCCTCAATGGCAAATCGGCCAGATGATCGGTGTGTCGCAAATGTCGGTGTCCGAATGGCAAAGAGGCATTGGGTATCCCAGAGATCTTTCTATGGAGGTCTATAAAAGCCGGGTAGTTCTGCCTCAAAAAGTTAAAATTAATCCTGCGTTTATGAGACTTCTGGGTTACTATCTGGCCGAAGGCAGGGTCACTAAATATTTCACCGAATTCACGTTCGGCATTCACGAGAAAGACTTGCATCAAGACTGCGTTCAACTAATCGAGCAGATACTTAAAATCACACCCCGCCAGGTGGAAACTGCGGACAACACTTTAAAAATTTCAATCCAATCTACGGATGTTGCTGCACTTTTTGAAAAACTCTGCAATACAGGATCACACAATAAAAAATTGCCTGGATTTGTCTGGGACTTGCCGTATAGCTGTTTCATCGAACTGCTCAAAGGTTACAGTCGAGGCGATGGTTATATTACCAAAGAGGGCAAGCTGTGCATGACTTCTGTCAGTAAACAATTGATCACTGAGTTGGCCTGGCTTTGCAGCCTGCATGGAATCGGAACTGGAATCAGAGAAGAAGAGATTAAAGCTGGCAGAATAATAAAGAAAAGGGTATTGCCCGCCGGTCGGTCTTGGACTTTAATTATCGGTAAGACGACTAACCCATTTATCGAAAATAACAGCCCTGAAAGCCAATTCAAAAAACCGAGAATTAGAAAAATCACCGAACTCCCCTATAACGACTACGTTTATGATCTGTGCGGTTGTGATAACGAAGCTTTCTTCGGCGGAGATAAACCGATATTGCTTCACAACAGTCGAGTGAGAGATACCTTTGAAACCGCTAAAAAAAACTCCCCGGCACTTTTATTTATTGATGAACTGGATGCTATTGGCCGCCATCGCGGCGCGGGACTGGGCGGCGGTCACGATGAGCGCGAGCAAACTCTAAACCAAATCCTAGTTGAGATGGACGGCTTTGATAGCGACGAAAAAGTGGTTATCCTAGCCAGTACGAACAGGCCCGATATCTTGGACCCAGCCCTTTTGCGCCCTGGCCGCTTTGACCGCAAAATTGTTTTAGACATGCCCTCGCTCAAGGACCGCGAGGATATTCTTAAAATTCACGCCGCCGACAAACCTTTGGCTAAGGGAGTCAACCTAAAAGTGGTGGCCGAGCGGACGCCGGGATTTTCGGGGGCCGATTTGGCAAACTTGCTAAATGAGGCCGCGATTTTGGCCGCCCGCAAAAATCAAAAAGAGATTACTCAAGAGAATTTGTTTCAAGCCATTGAAAAAGTAATCCTGGGCCCGGAGCGCCGATCGCATGTTTTCTCCAAAAAAGAAAAAGAAATCACCGCCTACCACGAAGCTGGCCACGCCTTGGTGGCGGTTTCTCTGCCTCACATTAACCCGGTGCATAAAGTATCAATAGTATCGCGCGGCCGGGCCGGCGGCTACACTTTGAAATTGCCGACCGAGGATAAACATCTCCAGTCGCGATCCGAGCTGGAATCGGAATTAGCCGTCCTTTTGGGCGGTTATACCGCTGAAAAGCTGGTGTTTAACGAACTTACTACCGGCGCCTCCAACGACCTCAAAGTGGCCTCGGAACTGGCTCGCAAAATGGTCACCCAATTCGGGATGTCCGACAAACTAGGGCCGATTGTCTTTGGCGACAAAGAAGAGCTGGTTTTTCTGGGCAAAGAATTAACGACTGAAAGAAACTATTCTGACACTGTCGCCAATCAAATTGACGCCGAGGTCAAAAAATTCATCACCGCCGCCCTCAAAAAAGCTAAAGGCGTTCTGACCAAAAAAATGGAGACTCTCCAAAGAATCGCCCAAGAACTCATCGCCAAAGAAACTCTGGAGCAAAAGGAATTCTACGCTTTGGTGCAAGGCTAAAGCCGCGAAAATAAGTTGCAAAAATAAGTCGTTAGACTTAGAGATGGTTCCAAAACCCCTTTCTGCTGCAATTCCTGATTTTTGACTGCGACGGCGTCAGATTTCACCAAAAGATCCTCAATGTAGCTACTGCTACACTTCCGGTCTTTTGGTTCATCTTCCTTGTCTCGTTCAAAAATCAGGAATATCGCTACGAAACGGGTTTTGGAACCATCTCTTAATATTCATCACTATTATTTCCCCACGATCGTGGTAAAATAATAGTACTGGGGCGTGCCCTCGCGCCTAGTCAGGATCCATCTTACGACTATGTGTTGAAAGCACTTATCCTGACTAGGTGTAAGGGCGTGTAGCTCAGCGGTTAGAGCATTTGTCTTATAAACAAAAGGCCGATGGTTCGACTCCATCCACGCCCACAAATGAAATTCAAAACCGGGATTAAAATAAGTTTGATAAAGTAAGCGCGCTTAGCTCAGAGGTTAGAGCGTCCGGTTTACACCCGGAAGGTCCGAGGTCCGATCCCTCGAGCGCGCACTAAGGACGGTACCTTTAAATCACTAAATTGTTTGGAGGCAAAGAATGATAGAGCTAATCATCGAAGAGCTACGTAGATCAACTCAGTTAGCTAAAGAAAAAATAACCAAAGAAAAGGCTGAGCGCGTAAAAAAACTAACAAAAAGCAGCAGAGGAAACAGCAAAAAACTAGTACCTTGGCGGAAAAGTTTTACCAAAAACTACTCCGTAAAGCTCGGGGGCGAGCCGCCCTGGGTCATGCTTCTGCTGAACTGGCCAGTGGCTTTTTTATACCTAACAAAAATGCTAATGTTCCTCAATGGGTATAGAAAAGTCTAAAATCTCCATCACCTACGAGGACTCTGCCCTGCTCGTCATCAACAAGCCATCGGGCCTACTTACTCATCCTAAAAACCTAAAGGACCAGAGTGAGAGTGTTGTCAGTTGGCTGATTCAAAAGTATCCTCAAATAAAAGGCGTCGGCGAGGATAAGTTGAGACCCGGTATCGTTCATCGGCTCGACAAAGAGACGTCGGGTCTTTTGGTGATTGCTAAAACTCAAGCGGCATTTGATTATCTCAAAAAACTTTTCCAAGAGAGAAAGATTAGCAAAGTCTACTTAGCCCTGGTCTACGGGCATTTGAAAAATAGAACTGGTATCATCGAGGCACCCCTTGGTAAACTGGGTACTCACCAAACCACTCGAACTCACGGTAAACGCGAGCTCAAAGAAAAAGAAGCAATCACCGAGTATAAGGTTGCGGATTACTACTCACCCCGAAAAGCTTCGCAACGGGGCAGGCTACTTACTACAAACTACTCACTTTTGGAAGTTCATCCCCTGACCGGCCGAACTAATCAGATCCGAGTTCATCTGAAATCAATCGGCCACCCGGTAGTCTGCGACGGGATTTACGGCGGTCGCCGTTTACTGTGCCCGCCCCAGCTGGGCCGGTTGTTTCTTCACGCTCAAAAACTTTCTTTCACCGCCCCTTCGGGGCAAGCCCTGACTCTTGAAGCTGACTTGCCGGAAGACTTGACCGATTTTCTAGAAAACTTGAAAAGACAATAGAAATTAGGTATTATCTGATTACGATTTATGAGCAATTTAATCCAAACATTTAATTCAAAGGTAGTAAGAACCGACGTCCCCGACATTAGACCGGGGATGACTGTTAAAGTTCATCAAAAAATCAAAGAGGGCGGCAAAATCAGAACCCAGATTTTCGCGGGCATGGTTATCGCCCGAAAGCACGGTTCGGAACCCGGCGCCACCATTACCGTTCGCAAAGTCTCGGGCGGCATTGGCGTTGAGAGAATCTTCCCCCTGCACTTGCCCACCATAGAAAAATTTGAAATCGTCAAAACCTCAAAAGTCAGGCGGGCAAAGCTCTATTATCTCCGCGCCAAATCAGCCCGCGAAACCCGGAAAAAGACCAAACTTCTTGAAGCCAAACCCAAAGAAGAAGTTCAGTCCAAAGAACCTGAAAAATAACGCGGACGTGGTGAAACCCGGAAAACACACTACCTTGAGGTGGTAGCGCTCGCAAGAGCTTGGAGGTTCAAATCCTCTCGTCCGTACCATTTAGGAAATTGCAAGTTGGAGACAGCCGCCATTTCTAAAATCCATGAAAT